>NZ_JBIAWF010000018.1:0-155094 GCF_042895325.1 Streptomyces sp. NPDC001407 | reverse complement strand
CCACCCGATACACCCCCACCGGCGGCTCCACCGCCACCCCCGCCAACTCACTGAAACCCCCATAGTCATAACCACCCCCACCACCCCCACCCCCACCACCACCCCCCGACACCACACCCGACGGCCCCGGCACCCACACACCACCCACCACAACCACCACCCACTCCCCCCACCGAACCCACTGTCGACCAAAGACCTCAATCAACCCGAAAAACGTAGCAACGCACCACAGCACTCATAGGACCATCACACCCAACACACTCATACAAATCACCCACATGGCGTCATGGCGCCGCGATCTTCGCGAGACACCCCGCTGCCCTCCCACCCTTTGACCGGATATCAGCGCCCGGCTTGGAGCTGTCGATCATCAGCGATTACCATCGGTTTGGTTGCCTTAGTCAACCTATACGGGGGATCACAGCCACCAGGAGGGGAAACACCCATGACCGTCGCCACCGAGCGCTTCCGCAGCTATGTGGAGGAGAACCTCGACGCGCTGGGACAGGAACCGGACAAGGAGGCCGTGGTGCACCACGGCCGACGCATGGCCGCGGGCGAACTGCGCGACCTCATCTACCGCATGGCCCGGGCGCTGCGGGCCCAGGGTGTGCGCCGCGGACAGACCGTCACCCTCCTCTGCGGGAACATCCCGGAGACGATCGCCGCGCGTTATGCGGCCAATTTGCTCGGCTGCCCCGTCAACCACCTCTACAACAAGCTGTCGGCCGATGTGCAGGCCAACATCGTCCGGGACGTCGAGACCCACGCCCTGATCGTCGACCCCGCCTACACCGACCGCGCCGCCGAGCTGACCTCGCGGGCGCCGGTGCCGCACGTGCTCGTGCTCGGGCCGACGACCGTCGGGCTCGACCTGCTCGCGCTCGCCGGGGAGGAGTCCGCCGAGCCCTTCCCCGGCCTCGCGGAGCCCGAGGACACCTGCACCATCCGCCACACCGGCGGCACCACCGGCCACCCCAAGGCCATCTGCTCCTCCTTCGAGCAGGGACGGGGGATCAACGCGGACTGGAACGACGAGGACGGGATCCGCGCGCTGGTGTGCACCACGCTCGCGCACGCCGCGGGCCTGGTGGCCGACCGCGCCCTGGGCGTCGGCGGCACCGTCGTCCTGCTCGACGACTTCGACGCGGGCGCCGTGCTGTCCACCATCGAGCGTGAGCGCATATCCCACCTCTTCCTGCTGCCGCCGCTCCTCTACCAGCTGATGGACCACCCGGACGCCACCCGCGCCGACACCTCCAGCCTGCGCCGGCTCACCTACGGCGGCTGCCCGTCGTCCCCGGCGCGACTCGCCTCCGCCGTGCGGTACTTCGGCCCCGTGCTCAACCAGTTCTACGGCCAGAACGAGGCCGGCGGGATCAGCATGCTCGAGCCCGAGGACCACGACCCGGCGCGCCCGGAGCTGCTGCGGTCCGCGGGGAAGATCATGGACGGGGTCGAGGTCGCCATCCGCGACGAGCAGGGCCGGGACCTGCCCCACGGCGAGCACGGCGAGATCTGCGTGCGCTCCTCGCACGTGATGCAGGGGTACTGGAAGCAGCCCGAGCTCACAGCCGAGGTGCTGCGGGACGGCTGGCTGCACACGGGCGACGTGGGCTACCTCGACGACGCGGGGTACCTGACGATCGTCGACCGCCTGAAGGACATGATCGTGGTCGTCGGCGGCCATGTGTACACCGTCGAGCTGGAGGACGTCCTCAACTCCCACCCGCAGGTGCTGCAGAGCGCGGTCTTCGGCGTGCCGGACGCCAACCTCATGGAGCAGGTGCACGCGGCCGTCGTCCGCAAGCCCGGCAGCGAAGTGGACGAGGAGGAGCTGCGCGCCATGGTGCGCGAGGAGCGCGGCGCGATGTACGAGCCGGCGCGCATCGTCTTCGTCGACGCGCTGCCGCTGACCGACGCCGGGAAGCCCGACAAGAAGCTGCTGCGCAGCCAGGCGGCGGGTACGGTGGGTGCGCCGCTCGGCTAGCCTGAGGCCACAATGAACCGTTTGATGACGTCATGGGGCGAGTACGAACTCACCCGCTTCCCCGAGGACCCCCGCGACAGGCTCCGTGCCTGGGACGCTGCCGACGAGTATCTGCTCAGCCATCTCAAGGGCGTGGACGGCGAGCCCGTCGACCTGTCGGGCAACGTGGTCGTCGTGGGCGACCGGTGGGGTGCGCTGGCCGTCTCGCTGGCGGCGCACCGTCCCGTGCAGATCACCGATTCCTTCCTCGCCCAGGAAGCGACCCGGGCGAATCTGGAGCGCAACGGGCTCGCCCGGGACGCAGTGCGGCTGCGCTCGACACGGGACACTCCGCCGGAGCGGATCGACGTCCTGCTGATCCGGGTGCCCAAGAGTCTGGCGCTGCTGGAGGACCAGCTGCACCGCCTCGCGCCGCATGTGCACGCGGGCACGGTCGTGGTCGGCACGGGGCGGGTGACGGAGATCCACACCTCGACGCTCAAACTGTTCGAACAGCTCCTGGGTCCGACGCGGACGTCGCTCGCGGTGAAGAAGTCGCGGCTCATCTTCTGCTCACCGGACCCGGGGCTGGAGCGCGGCACCAACCCCTGGCCGCACAGCTACGCCCTGCCCGACGACGTCGGGGTGATGTCCGGACGCACCGTCGTCAACCACGCCGGTATCTTCTGCGCGGAGCGTCTGGACATCGGCACCAGGTTCTTCCTGGGGCACTTGCCGCGGCGCCGGGGTCCCGGGCACATCGTGGACCTCGGCTGCGGCAACGGCGTGGTGGGCACGGCGGCCGCGCTGGCCGACCCGGCGGCCGAGGTGACGTTCGTCGACGAGTCCTTCCAGGCGGTGGCGTCCGCGGAGGCGACGTTCCGGGCGAACGCCGGGGCCGGAGCCTCCGCGTCGTTCCGGGTGGGTGACGGGCTGTCGGGCGTACCGGCCGGGTCGGTCGACCTGGTGCTCAACAACCCGCCGTTCCACACCCACCAGGCGACGACCGATGTCACCGCGTGACGCATGTTCTCCGGGGCGCGCGACGCGCTGCGCACCGGAGGCGAGCTGTGGGTCGTCGGCAATCGGCACCTCGGCTACCACGTGCGGCTACGGAAGCTCTTCGGCAACTGCGAGGTCGTGGCGAGCGACCCGAAGTTCGTCATCCTGCGGGCCGTCAAGCGCTGACGGCACGGGCCGCGCGGCCCGTGCGACCCGGTGGCGCCACAGGGGGGCGCGTGCGCTGCTGATGCGCACCCGCGCGCCCCCGCGTGCGCCGGGGTCATGGCTGGCGCGGGCCGGGATGGTGGGGAGGGTCATCGCCGCGCACCGGACCAGTGAGCGCAAGGGGGCGTCGTGATTCACATCAGTGAAACCCTGGCTGTCCAGACCGTCGAGAGCTTCCTCAGCGCGGAGGAGTCGGCCCGGCTGGTCAAGATCATGGACAGCGAGGCGGCCGGCTGGCGCCCCCGCACCCAGGCCGAGGTGCTGCCCGCGCCCGCGCTCGCGCAGGAGATCCTCGCCCTGGCCACCGTCCGCTCCTTGCCCGCCATCCGCCGCGCCATGCCCTCGATCGCGGCCGCCACTCCGTGGGGGTACACCGAGCTGACGACCGGTCAGTGCGTGCCCTCGCACCTCGACGGCATCAGGAGCCCGCGCACGGCTCCGCGCCGGATCGGCCGGATCAGTGTGGTGATCGCCGAGGCGGAGGAGGGCGGGGAGTTCTACACCGAGACGACGGCCGACCCCTCACCCTGGACCACGACGCTGCTCGGTGTCGCGGACGGCTTTGTCTCCGGCACGCCTCTGGCCCGCAGCCTGCCGCACGAGACCGCGGCGGACCCGCACGCGGCCGAGGCCGAGTGGCTCGCGGCCACGACCAGGACCCGCTGGACCGCCCGTGCGGGCCGCGGTGTCGCCATCGCGTACGGCGCGCAGCTCATCCACGGCGTGACACCGGTGGTGCGCGGCCGGCTGCGGAAGTTCGTCACCGATCTCACGGACGCTCCGGTGTCCTGACCCCGCGCGCTCGCGCTGGCGCGAGCGCGCGCCCCTGGCTACCGCCCACCGTGCGGCCCGTCCTGTCCGGGCTGCACCGTGGGCGGTCAGGTGTTTCAGCGGCGTCACCGACCCGGCGGCGCCGCTGTGCCGGGGCCGGGGCGAGCGGGGTCCGATTGTGATCAAGCTCATGGTTTCGGTGCCGGGGAACCGGTCCCGGCGCCGCTCGAGTGCGTGGCATGATCATGCAGATCATTTACCTGCGAGTAACACCACTCGCACGGTGCCGTGTGATGCGGTCCGAAGGCGCTCGTCCCCGAGGCTCCTCGGTCCGCCCCCACCTCACGCTCCCGAGGATCCTACGTGCGCAGAACCACTGCCAAGGCCATCGCTTTACCGGCCATGACCGCCGCGTCCCTGCTCGTCGCCGGGTGCTCGGCCTCCGGGCCGTCGCCCGCCTCGGACCGCGCCGCCGCCGAGCTCGCCGCTGCCGCCGCTGACGCGGCGTCGGCCGGGGACCGGCAGCTCGCGGTCAAGGCCGCTCCCGACGGGGCGGCCGCGCCGAGTGCCGTGGCCCATCCGACCGGCGGCGGACGCCAGGCGGAGAAGTCCTCTCTGAAGGTCGCCTCCTTCGACCGCGAGAGCGGACGTGCCGTCCTGTCCGACACACCGAAAACGCCGGCGAAGAAGCCCCCGGCCGCCGCTCACCCCGCGTCCCCCGCCCCTTCCGGCTCGGCCGGGACGGAGCGGAACTCCCCTGTGGCCGTCGGCGACATCATCGCCAGCGCGCCCGCGCCCGGCGCTCCCGACGGGGTGCTGGCCAAGGTCACCAAGGTGCTGGGCAAGACCGAGAAGGGCACCGAGGTCAACACGGCCCCGGCCACCCTCGGCGCGCTGCTCGGTGACTCCAAGGCCGACGGCAAGGTGCCCGTCGACCCCTCCACCATGTCGGTGGAGCCGCTCGTCAAGGGCACCAAGGTCTCCTGGGCGAAGACCGGCGACGCCCACTTCGGCCCGAAGGGCGCGCAGTTGCCGATGGGCAGTCTGCGGATCGATGTCGGCACGTCGATCGCGACGGCCGAGGGCGCCCCGGCGTCCGCCGCCGCGTCGGCCGCGGGCTTCGTCCAGCTGGCTCCCGAGGTCGACTTCTCGTACGACGGTGGCTCCGGCCCCGCCGGTGTCCCGGGCGGCGCCTCGCTGTCGCTGTCGGGCGACTGGTCGTCCCAGTGGGAGCTCAAGGGCCAGGCGGCCGGCACGACTCCGGGCGGCAAGCCGCTGCGGGTGCCGTTCGCCAAGCTGCACGCCGCGCCCGTCATCCAGGTCGGCCCGGTACCGGTCGTCGTCAACCTCGGTCTGACCTGCTACCTCCAGGTCGACGCCGACGGCAAGATCAACGTCGACGTCAAGCAGGACCTCAAGGGCGACTTCCGCGTCGGCGGCACCTACACCCACGGCAAGGGCTGGACGCCCGTCAACTCGTCCGAGATGAAGGCCACTTCACCGCGCGCGACGGTCACCGCCGCGGGCAAGGTGAAGGCGGCACTCGGCGCGGAGGCGAGCGTGGGCCTGTACGGGGCCGTCGGCGTGAGCGCCGACATCGCTCCGTACCTGCGGGCCGAGGCGGAGGGGCAGGCCGGCGCGGCCATGGACGGCAGCGCGTCCGCGTCTGGCCAGTGGAAGGCCTACGGCGGGCTGGATCTGACGGGAGCCCTCCAGCTCCAGCTGAAGATCTTCGACACGCCGATCTTCGAGAAACCCATTCCGCTCGGTGCCCTGCACCGGGAGTGGAAGATCGCGGAGGGCTCGGGTGCCGTCTCCACGCCGGGCAAGCGGCGCGGCTGACACCTGAGACGGAACGGACCGGGGTGGCCGGTGGGGCGGGATTCCGCTCCGCCGGTCACCCCGTGCCGTTGCCGGACTCAGGTGCGCGAGGCGCGCAGGGAATTCCGGCGCGCGCACGCGGGAAAGGCCCGTACGGTAGTGGTGTCGTCGCTGCGACCCGCTCCGTACGGACCTTCGTGTTCCCGGGCGCATCGCACCCCCAAGTGCTCGCGCCGGGCCGGTATTTCCCCAGTGACTCCGGCGCCGCGCACTGTGCGTACGCGATGCCGGAGTCGTTCACCGGATTCCGGACCAGCGGTGCCGGTCCCCCGTTGTTCCCCCGTTGCCGCGGCCTCGTCGGCGGCGGTGGGGAAACGCTATGCCCGCGGGCCGGGACGGCAATACCTCACGGGTGCACGTTCAGATGCCACGCACTGTCATCGGTGCACGGTCCACCCGGATGACCTGCGCGGATATCCGTCGGCCACGGGCGGAAGGAAACGTCAGAGGGGCATTGCCGTGGCACAGCCGGTCAGTGCCGGGAGTTCACTCCCGTCCACGGCGGCCAGCGCGAGGACCACCTCGTAGAGATCGCCGCCACCGGTGAACAGCTGGCGCCTCAGCAGCTGTTCGGCGCTGCGGACGTGCTCGCGCACGGTCTGGGGGTGCAGACCCAGCCGGCCGGCCGCCCGCTCGACACCGGTGTTCTCCGCGATCCAGACCCGGAGGGTGCGGCGCAGTCCGCGGTCGTCGGCGTCCAGCCTGCCCAGGAGCTCCGCCGCCCAGCCGCGGACGCCCTCGGTGTCCAGCAGCCCGGCCAAGGACACGACACCGCCCGGCAGTGCGGGCCCGTGACCGTGCGCGTGCAGGGCGAGGTGCAGCACGGCCCGCGCGCGTACGTCGCTGAGGTCGAGGTCCAGCAGCCCGCCGACGCGGTCCATGCGCGCGCGTACGGTGTTGCGGCTCACCCCCAGGATCCTGGCCGCGTTGACGGCCGTGAACTCCAGGCCCAGGCCGACGGTCGCGAGCAGCGGGCCCTTGCTGGGATAGGGCAGTGAGTCCAGCGGCCGCAGCGCTTCGGCCGCCCAGCGGGCGGTCGCGGCGAGGTCGAGGATCTCGGTCAGCCGGGTCTGCGCCGTATGCGCGGCCATCCGGTCGGGACGGAGCCGGGCCACCGCGAGCGCGCGGGACGCCTCGCCGTACGCCTCTGCCGTACGGGCCAGCGGGTGGCGGCCGCTGCCGCCCAGGAACACGCCGTCCCGGGCGGCGACGATCCGGCGCAGCGCGGGTCCGACGCCGTCCGTCCGCTCGTCGCGCGCCGCCGCGTCCTCCGGCAGGGGCACGACGACGATCAGGTGCTGCTCATAGGCCGGGCAGCGGACGAGCAGGGCTCGGCCGTCGACGGCCGCCTCGCACTCGCGCGCCAGACAGTCGCGGCGTCCTTCCGGGGCCTCCAGGATGTGGACGTCGGCGGACTCGGCGTCGAGCAGCCCGGGGTGCAGCGGGGCGGCGGTGCGCTGGGCCAGGGCCACGTCACCGCCCATGAGGAGCTGGAGCACCGCGAGCCGCAGGGAGGAGACGGCCTCCTCCGAGCGGCGGCGGAGTTCCTCGGCGTCGCGGGCCCGGATCAGCAGGGCGAGCACGTCGGCGGCGTGGTTGACCAGCGCGGTGCTCTGCTCGTCGAAGGGGCGGTCACGGGCGACGGCGAGGACCGGGTGCGGGCGTTGCCGCCCCACGGCGACCAGCCGCAGGTGCGTGTGGTCCTCCTGGACGGCCGCCGCGTGCAGCCGCCCCTCGGCCACCTCCGCGATCAGGTGCGGGTCGGCGGCTCCGGGCGCTGTGCCGCACCGGCCGGTGAGCGTCACGGTGCCGCCGACGGCGTCGCCAAGCCAGGCGGTCAGGCGGCGTACGGCCGTGTCGGTGTCGTGCGTGCCCGTCCGGGCGAGCTCCAGCAGTTCGGTCAGCCGCGCCGAGCGGCCGGTCGCCTGGCGCAGCCGTTCGTCGTCGACGGCGCGTTGGACGCGGTGCCAGGGCACGTCCTCGGACATCGTCAGGAGCGGGATGCCCAGCCGGGCCGTGGCCTCGACCAGTGCCTCGGGCGGCCCGGACGAGGCCGGTACGACCAGGGCCGCGGCGCCCTCGGCGGCCGGCCGGGCCAGTTGCCTCTCCGCCCGGTGCCGGTCGTGCGCCCAGTCACCGTCGACGGGCACCCGTACGAGCTGCCCGGCGAGGCCGCCCGCCACCGCGGTCCCTTCCGCGAGCGTCACGGTGCCGGTGACCGTCCGCCGTGCTCCGCGCTCCCGCGATCCCGGCCCGAACCTCAGCGTCAGCTCCGGAATCCCCGCGAGCAAACCCACCGTGACCACCGGTTTCTCCCCTCGACCAGCCCCCGCAAGGCTACTTGAGCACGAACCGGCGCGGATCGCGCCACGGAGGAGTGTGTTTTCGGCCGTGCGCGGGGGTGCGCGCGCGTCGGCACGACCGGGCCGGCGCGCTTCGTGTGGTGGGCACCGCGGTGCGGATCAGTGGTGCGGTGCGGGTAGGGAGGGACCGCGCGCCACAGGTGGCGTGCGTGGGACTTCTCGGAGGGGTGTCCATGGTCGGTGTACGCGGTGCTGTAGTGGCGTTGTGCGCGATGGTGTTGACCGGTTCGTCACTGGTCTGCGCTCCGGCGACGCAGGCCGAGGGGCTGATCGTCTGCGCGGGCGAGGAGGACACCACGTACAGCCCCGGTCTTTCGCCCACCCCGCGGCCGACGAAGATCCACGCGAGGAGCGCGTACTCCTGCTCGGGCCCGCTCGGCAGGACGGTCCCGGTCGCCGGGGAGACAGAGGCGCAGTCGCCGTCGGCGTCCTGCCTGGCGTTCAACTCGCCGACCGGGCGGGAGCGGTTGCGCCTGCCCGACGGCCGGACCTCGGTGGTCGCCTACGACCAGGGCACGGCGGCGCGGATCGGCGGTGTCAACGTGGTGCAGCTGACGGGGTGGATCGTGGAGGGCCCCGGGACCGGGGCCAGGGTGACGCGCGATGTGGGGCTGATTCCGGCCGATCCGGCGGGGTGCCTGGGGGCGAACGGCGTGACGCAGGCGACCGGCCAGGGCCAGTTGCGGATCGCGCTCTGACGTGGGGCGGGGCTCTCCCCGGCCCCGCCCCACCCGAACCGGCGCCCCACGCCGTACACCGACCGTCGGCCGGTGTACGGTCGGGTGCCGGTTCCATGTGCGAAAAGGAAAGAGCTTGACGATGACTCCTCGCCGGAGCGCCGCCGACGACGGGCCGACCTTCCGGGAGCTCGCCCGCCGGCAGCAGATCGTCGAGTGCACCATCGACCTCATCTCCACACGCGGCTTTCCCGCGACCTCGCTGTCGGCGATCGCCGAGGAGGCCGGGATCTCCAAGGCGGCCGTCCTCTACCACTTCTCGTCGAAGGACAACCTGACCCGTACGGCACTGACGCAGGTGCTGGAGCGCTTCACCGCGTACGTCACCGAGCGGGTGGAGCGGGAGTCGGACCCGCTGACCGCGGTCGTCGCGTACGTGCGCGCGATGGTGTCGTACCAGCAGGCCAACCGCCGCCATGTGCGGGTGATCACCGAGATGCTGCTCGACGACGCGGGCGGCACCCGGCTGAAGGCCCCGGGCTCGCACGACACCCACGGCCGCCGCCAGGCGCTGGCCGCCCTCCTCGCCGCGGGCCAGGAGTCCGGCCAGCTGCGCCGCTTCGATCCGGATGCCGTGGCCCTGGCGGTGGGCGGCGCGATCGACGGCGTGATCTCGCACTGGCTCGCGCATCCGGAGTTCGATCTCGACGCGGCGGCGGACGAGTTGGAGGCCTTCACACTGGCGGCGATCCGCCGCTTCGACTAGGCCGGGGTCCGGACGGCCTCGGCCGTCCGGACTCCTGTGCCTGTCTACGCCCGCGCGAAATCCGGCGCGTGCTCCGGGCGGATCCCGATGCCGCCGAGGTACGCCGTCACCCCGCGCAGCGGCGGCACCTTCGTCAGGAGGCGCAGGGCCGGGGGCACGGTGTCGGGGGCGAGGGTGCCTTCCAGGACGGCGCGGAGTATCGCGTGCTCGCCCGCCTGGGACTTCTGGACCATGGCCATCGGCAGCCAGCGGCGCTTCTGCACGCGGGCCAGGTCGTGGACGCAGACCGAGCCGTCGCGCAGCGGTCCGGCGAGGATGCGGGCGGCCGCGACGGCGTCCTGTATCGCGAGGTTGACGCCGACGCCGCCGACCGGGGACATGGTGTGGGCCGCGTCCCCGATGCAGAGCAGGCCGTTGCGGTACCAGCGGCGCAGGCGGCCCATGGTGACCTCCAGCAGTTTGACGTCGTCCCACGAGCCGATGCCGCCGGTCACCGCCGCGTCCCAGCCGCACAGGGCGCCGAGGCGGTCGCGGAACCACTGGATGTCGTTGGCCCGCAGTTCCTTGTCGCTGCCCTTCCTGATCAGGTAGGAGGTCTGGTAGTAGTCGCCGCGGTCCATGGTGACGGCCGCCTGGCCGTGGCCGAAGCGGGCGAGGACGCGGCCGTCCTTGAGGCCGCCGCGGGGCCCGTCGACCCTCACCTGCCATACGTCCATGGGCGCTTCGAGCTCTTCGGGCCGGAGCCCGGCCTCGTGGCGGACGAGGGAGTCGCGGCCGTCGCAGGCGACCGTCAGGTCGGCCGCGAGCTCCCCGGGGGTGCCGTTCTCGTCGACATAGTGGACGCCGGTGATCCGCCCGCCTTCCCTGCGCAGGCCCGTGACCTTGGTGCGCATCCGCAGGGTGAAGGAGGGCTCTGCGGCGGCGGCGCTCGCGATGAGATCGAGGAAGTCCCACTGCGGGACCATCGCGATGTATTTGTGCCTGCCGGGAATGCGGCGGAGGTCGGCCGCGACGACGGAGGCGGTGCCGAACTGCATCCGCATCTCCTCCATCTTGGGGAACGGCAGTTTCGCGAACTCCTCGCCGAGGCCCAGCTCGTCGAGCAGGTGCAGGGTCGAGGGGTGGACGGTGTCCCCCCGGAAGTCCCGCAGGAAGTCCCCGTGCTTCTCCAGCACGGTCACCTGGATGCCGCCCCTGGCCAGCAGCAGGCCGAGCATCATGCCCGCCGGTCCGCCTCCCACGATGCAGCACGTCGTGCGCTCCATGCTTCCGCCTCTCCTCAGCGCGAATCTCTGACTGAATCTCTGACCGATCGGTCAGTAATCTAACCGATCGGTCAGGGTCGCGTTCAAGGGGGTTGATCAGGAGCCGCTGTTGAACTCCCGGGACTGGAGAGACAAATGAGACGAGTGATGGTGAAGTGAAACCAGCTGGGGCTGTCGCGGCGTCATGGATGACGTATTGGCCGCAAGAGAGCAGCAGCAAGAGAGCAGGAGGATGCGAACGTGGAGACCGCAGGAGCACGCCCGACCCGCCGCGCGATACTGACCCTCGGCGCCGGGACCGCACTGGCCGCCGTGTCCACGGGCGGGACGGCGTACGCCTCGACGCCCGGCGAGGACGCGCTGACCAGGCGGCTCAAGGAACTCGAACGCGCGCATTCCGCCCGCCTGGGGGTCTACGCCCGCGACACGGCCACGGGCAGGACGGTGCTGTACCGCGCGGACGAGCGCTTCCCGATGTGCTCGACCTTCAAGACGATCGCCGTCGCGGCCGTCCTGCGGGACCTCGACCACCACGGCGAGTTCCTCGCCAAGCGGATCCACTACACCAAGAAGGACACCGACGCGTCGGAATACGCCCCGGTCACGGAGAAGGCCGAGAACCTCGCCGCCGGCATGACCGTCACCGAGCTCTGCTCCGCCGCCATCAGCTTCAGCGACAACGCCGCCGCCAACCTCCTGCTCCACGAGCTGGGCGGCCCGGCCGCCGTCACCCGCTTCTGCCGCTCGATCGGGGACCGCACGACCCGCCTCGACCGGTGGGAGCCCAAACTCAACTCGGCGGAACCGGAACGCCGGACCGACACCACCAGCCCGCGCGCCATCGGCTCGACCTACGCGCGCCTGACCCTCGGGAACGCGCTCGACGCCGGGGACCGGAAGCGGCTGACCGGCTGGCTGCTGGCCAACACGACCAGCGGCGAATGCTTCCGCGCGGGCCTCCCCGCCGCCTGGACCCTCGCCGACAAGACCGGAGCCGGGAAGTACGGGACCCGCAACGACGTGGGCATCACCTGGCCGCCCGGCCGGTCACCGATCGTGCTGGCCGTCCTGACCACGAAGCACGACCGCGAGGCACCGGCGGACAACCCGCTCGTCGCCGAGACCGCCCGGCTCGTGGCCGGGGCTCTCGGCTGAGCCGCACGCGGTCGCTGTCACCGGCCTTCCGCGGGCCCTTTGATGCGGTTGCCCAGCCACACCTTCCTCAAGGCCGAAGGCAGGTCCGTGGGCTCGGGGCCGCTTCCGCACACGTGCTCGTGAGCGATCCGGCATTGCGTACCCCGTCCGGGGCCCTTGACGGCCCGGCCGTCGTCGGCGATGAACCAGCGCAGCCCTTCCGGCACTTCGCTCGACAGCAGCGGGACCCGATCGAGGAGGATGCGCCGCCCGTAGCCGGTGAGGCGGCGGTCCTGCTCGTGCCCGCACCGAGGACAGGCGGCGGGCTCCCGCGGCCCCGGCGCGGTGGCGCCCTCGCTCCTCGCCTGCGCGTCGTCGACGGCGGTCTCCGTATCGGCGAAGCACGTATCGCAGAGCACGCCCCAAGGCCTTCCCCGGTCCTGGACATCGCCTCCGGGCTCGGGGCAGCCAGGGCATGTCCGCGGTTCGCCGAATTCCCCCATATCCGGAGCGTGGTGGCATCTCGCCCCTACGACCAGCGGTGATATCGGTCGTCCGCGCCGGGGCCGGGGCTGCGGATGCGACGGGAGGCGTCGCGGGGGTTGTCATCCGGCGCGTTGACGTACAGCGGGGTTGGCCGGGCGGGCGCACTTGCGCGGGGCGGTTCCTCCACCAGGACGTGCCGTGTGTCAGGCCGCGTCCGCCGTACGCGTCCCGACCGTGAGGACGATCTTGCCGGTGGTGCGCCCGGTCTCCAGCACCCGGTGAGCCTGCCGCGCCGAGGCGAGGGGAAAGGTCCACGCGATCTCCACCCGGAGCCGGCCCCCGTGGCCGGCGCGGCCAGCGCCTCCAGGCCGGGGTGGTCGGGCTCGGTGCACACCACCACCGCCCGCACCCCGAGCCGCTCGGCACGCAGGCGCGTCTCCTCGGCGGGGTGGACGGCGATGAGCGTCCCGCCCTCGCGGAGGGTGGGACGACGCCGCTCGGCGAAGAGGTCGTGGCCCTGCTCACCACGCTCAAGGAGTGGCCGGAGAACCACGCCGGAGAAGTGCTCGCCGCCCGCGCCGTCTTCGATGCCCGCGCGGCGGCGGCCGGGGCTCTCGTCGGGGACCGAGGAGGGGGTCAGTCGGAGGTGCGGCGCAGGACGAGCGAGACGAAGCCCCAGCACGACCGGTAGGTGCGCAGCCATTCCGTACGGCGTATCGCCGCCGTGGCGAGTGCTTCGGCGCTGTCGGGGTGGGCGGGGTTGTCCAGCGCCCACGAGGCGAGCGAACCCCAGCAGGCCCATTCGTAGTCGTCGAGTTCCCGGCGCGTGCTGACGTGGCCGTGGACCGGGGTCCAGCCGGCGGCGGTGACGCGCTCCACGGTGGTCGCCAGGTCGGCGAAGTCCCCGAGCATCTCGACGGCTTCCGGGGTGGGTTCGCTCTCCCACAGGCCGTCACCCACCAGGACGCGCCCGCCGGGAGCCAGGTGCTCGCGTGCCGCCTCGAGAGTGGGGAGCAGACCGCCGAAGGCGTGGCTTGCCCCGACGCTGAGCACCAGGTCGAAGGGGTGCGGGGAGACGAAATCGACGGCCGGCCGGTGATGGAGCGTCAGCCGCTCCTGGACGCCGCGCTCTCCCGCGGCCGCGCGGGCCTCCTCCAGCGCGATGTCGGAGATATCGACGCCCTCGGCCCGGAGGAGGGGGTGGGTGGTCAGGGCCCGGAGGAGCCATTCGCCTCCGCCGCAGCCGAGGTCCAGCACGCGGGCGTCGTCGCGGGAGATGCCCCGTTCGAGCAGCAGGCGGACCGAATCGTCGTCGAGGGGGGCCTTGATGGGGTGTCCGGCATGGGCGATCGCGGAGATCTGTTCACGGTTCACCGGCGCAGCGTGCCACGCCCGGGTGTCGTGCGCACGCGCTTTTCCCGGTGCCTCGGGGTCGTCCATGGGGCGCGTGGCCGGGCGCCTGCGTGGTGCCGGAGGGGCACTTGTGACATGCCGCTGATGGCTTAATGCCGAGGCGGGGCCGTTCGGCCGCGCAACGCTGCGTGCGTCGGCCATGTTCTCAGGAGCCCGCTGCAACCCGCTGGGAGTGACAGGTGAACCAGCAACACCGCGGCGACGGCGGCAGCGCCTCGGGCCGCCATGCGGCGAGGCTGAGCAATACCGGCCTGGAGATGGCGGCTCCGCCCGCCTGGATGCGCTGGCTGCCGGCCGCCTATGTGGCGGGCGTCCTGCTGCTCGAACCCGTGACTCCCGTGCAGTGGCCCGTGAGCTTCCTGCTCATCGCGCTGCCCGTGGTCGCCGCGTACTCCCTCGGGCCGTTCGGGGTCGCCGCCGTCACGGTCTTCGCCATCGCCTTCGAGGGCGTCCTGGCGGGCACCCCGTGCTGTGCCGGCCGTGCCACGAACAACCTGTGGGAGCGCCATCACGTGGCCGCGTACATCTCCACCGCGATGGTCGGCGTCCTCGGTACGGCGCTGGCCGCGCACCGGAAGCGCCAGGAGGCACAGCTGGTCCGCGCCAACTCGGTCGCCGAGGCGCTGATGCACACCCTGCTGCCGCCGGTCCCGCACAAGGTGGGCAACGTGCTGGCGGCCAGCCTCTACCGCCCCGCCGAGGCGCGCACCATGGTCGGCGGCGACCTCTTCGACATCCGCGCCACCCAGGCGGGGACGCGCGCCATCATCGGCGATGTCCGCGGCAAGGGCCTCCAGGCCGTGCGTACCGTCGTCGACGTCCTCGGCAGCTTCCGCCAGGCCGTCTACGACCCGGGCGGTTTGCGGCAGGTCGCCGCCAGCATGGAGCGCCGCATGGCCCACGAGGCCGAATCGATCCGCGACGACGAGCTGTTCGTCACGGCCGCCCTGATCGAGTACGACCCCTCGGCCCAGCAGGTGACGATCATCAACCACGGCCACATCGAGCCCGTCGTCATCTCCCGCGGCGAGGTCCAGGCCGTCACCGGGCCGCCCGCCCTCCCCCTCGGCCTGGGTGCTCTGGACGCCGAGCGCCCTGTCGCCTACACCCACCGCTTCGGTGACGGTGACGTCCTCCTGCTGTGCACCGACGGGCTGATCGAGGCCCGCGATCCGAGCGGGGCCTTCTATCCCCTTCTCGACCGCCTGCGCCAGCGCTTCGCCGGCCGGCCCGCGCCGGATCCCGCGGAGGTCGTCGACTTCCTCGACACGGACCTGCCCCGCCACGCCTCTTCACTCCACGACGACGTCGCGATCCTCGTCTTCGCTCCGTACGGCACCCCCTCGCGGTAGCCGAGGGGGCCGGGCGCCGGCTTGTCATGTACTTCTGGATCTTGCTGGTAGCGTCTTCCGGGTTTGTTCACGCGTCACCACCGTGGCGCCGGCACGGGAGAATACACACGCGATGATGGGCCACTCGCACGCCGTGAGCGGAGCGCTGCTCTTCGCGGGCACCGCCGCCTACCTGCCGCCGTTGGTGATGAACACTCATCTGGCGCCGCAGGAGATCCTGATGGGCACGGTGCTCTGCGCCGGGGCCGCGCTGCTGCCCGATCTGGACCACCACGACGGCACCATAGCCAACTTCCTCGGGCCGGTGTCCAAGACGCTGTGCCGCTTCGTCTCGTGGGCCTCCGGCGGACACCGCCATGCCACACACTCCCTGCTGTTCGTCGCCCTCATGACGCTCGGCAGCTGGGCGGGGGTGGCATATCTGGGGCGGCCCTTCACCCTGGGCATGACGTTCTTCCTGCTGGCCCTGGCGGTCCGGGCGCTGAACATCTGCCCGCCCGGACACGGCTTCCACGCGTGGGGCACGATCGTGGCGATGGCGGGCATCGGCACCGCCGTGATAGCCAAGTTCATCCCCTCGGCCCCGGGCTGGCTCCCCTACTCCATCGGCCTGGGCTGCGTCGCCCACCTGCTGGGGGACTCCATCACGAAGCGGGGCGCGCCCTGGCTGTGGCCCATCAAGACCCGCTACGAGATCGTCGTCATCAAGCACAGCGGCAACAAGCTGGAGACGGAGATACTCACGCCGATCATGGGTGTGGCGACCGTGGCCCTGCTCTGGTTCACGGCACTCTCGCCGCACGCGAGCAGCTGAACAGCCGTTACGGCGGGGCCGCTTGCGGGGAGGGCGAGACGGTGGCGGTTCTCACGGAACTCCCCGCGATCCCGGCCGGTGGCCGTCCGTCCCGCTCATAGGGACGGCAGGAGCGACAGGACTGTCTTCCGCAGCCGGCCCGCGACCGTGCGCACATCGTCATCGGTGAGCCCGGGGTGCAGTGGCAGGCACAGCGTTTCCTCCGCGGCCCGCTCGGAGACGGGCAGGCGGGGCACGGGTCCGTAGGCCGGGACTGTGTGCAGGGGGCCGTAGCGGAAGTTCGTCTGGATGCCCGCGGTGTACAGGGCGCGGGCCACCTCGTCCCTGATGGCGCGGTCGACTTGGACCCAGTAGAGGTAGTACGAGGAGCGGTGCCCCTCGGGAAGCGGAGGCGGCAGCCGAACGCCGTCGGCCCCGGACAGTTCGCTGTCATAGAGGCGTACGAGCTCCGCCCTCCGGGAGACGAGGCCGGGCAGGCGGTCCAACTGGACCGACCCGATCGCGGCGGTCAGGTCGTTGCCGACGAGCCGGTAGCCGATCTCCCACTGCTCGAATGTCCAGTTCTGCCACGCCGGCGCACGGAAGCCGTCGCAGGCCTGTGCCAGACCGTGGTAGACGAGACGGCGTGCCCGGCGGGCGAGTTCGGGGTCGCGCACGTACAGCATGCCGCCGTCACCGGTCACCATGATCTTCATGGTGTCGAAGCTCCAGACACCCATGCCGCCGAAGGTGCCGACGGCCTGTCCTCCCACCGTGGACGCCACCGCGCACGCCGCGTCCTCAACGAGTGCGATGCCCCGCCTCGCGCAGAAATCCGCGAGGTCCGCGATGTCGCCCGGGTAGCCACCGTAATGAAGGACCAGCACCGCTTTGGTGCGGGAGGTGACGACCCGCTCGACGTCGCGCACGGTGGGGTTGAGGGAATGAGGATCGACCTCGCAGAAGACCGGCCGGGCGCCGCGCGACAGCGTGGCGTTGGGCCCGGCAACAAAGCTCAAGGACGGCATCACGATCTCGTCGCCCTCGGCCGCCCCCAGCAACTCGAGGGCCAGGAACGTACCGGATGTGGCCGAGTTCAGGAAGATGACGTGCTCGTGCGGGACTCCGAGGTGGCGTGCGAACTGTTCCTCGAAGCGGCGGGACTGATCTCGGTAGCCGACCGTCCCGCTGCTGAAGACCTCAGCGACAGCGTTCAGTTCCGGGTCACCCAGCACGGGCCGGGAAAAATCAATCATGTCTCCGCCCTTCGCCGTGTTCTCTGCCATGGGTTCCCTATCGTCTTCAGGTCGACGGGACGGTCGTGTCACCGGAGGCGGAGCGCTGCGGGAACTCCGGGACGTCCGGAAAACCACCGTGCGGCGAGGGAAAACCGGTACCCAGGAGCCACACGAAGCAACCTGAACATGCCTTTCCCCCAGGCTGCATCACGTAAGGGATTCACGGCAGCCCCAGGCGTACGCTTCTGGCCACTCCGAGAAGGGCGGCCCCGAAGACCCAGGACGACTCCGGAGGCCCTGGCCGTCCGATTCGGGAGGTCTCTCGCTGGCGCAAAGGTCCCCTGTGGGCACGGTCTTCGCGGGGCTAGGGTTCGTCCGGCGGATTCGTCGCTCGGCTCAGCAGGCCTTGATTCGGCAGGAAACGGCTGTCGCCGGTCGGCGGGATCCTGACCTGCGATTGTTTGTGCAGGGGCGAGCCGGAGGCCTGCCTTCCCTTGTGCGTGGTGGCGCTCATCCGGCTGCCCGTCGTCGTCCCGAGGAGTGCATATGCGTATCCGTACTGCCGTCGCCGCCTCCGTCCTCGCCCTGACGACCGTTGTGGGCACGGTCGGCACGTCGGCCGTAGCGGTCGCGCCGGCCAAGGGCGTCGAGCGCGTCGCCGAATGCGGGGTCCGTTCGGACGGCAGGTTGTACTGCGGTAACAGGGCTGGGGCGAGGGGGTATGCGGACCGCTCGTACCGTTCGGTGGTACGTGGAACACTCGACGGGACGTTCAGCTGGTTCCAGTGCTGGGGGCATGGCGACCCGCACCCTGGCGGGAACGACATCTGGTACTGGACGCTGCTCGACAACGGAGTGTGGGGCAACGTGCCGGCCGTCGATGTGAACACCGGCCAGGACCCGGCTCCCGGGCTGGGCGCGTGCTGAGGAAGTACCCTCTCACCCCGAGAACTGCCTCATCAGCCGCATGCCCTGCGTCGGTGTCATATGGGGGAGGTACGCCTTGCCGATGGCCCGGGTGATGGCGGGGAGCGCCGCCGGGTCCGGATAGGACATGTACAGCGGGTGGTACTGAGGCTGGAATTTGGCCTTGAAGTTGAGCAGGGAGCGGAATCCGTAGACCGGTTCCAGCACCTTTCCCGCGTAGTCGAGCATGCGTTGGAGGGCCGCGGGGGGTTCCGCGGTGGCCTTGCGGGCCAGGGGGGCGCCGGAAAGGCTGAGGAAGTGGGCGCCTTCTTCCTGGAAGCCCAGGGCCGCCGAGGCGATGAGGAATTCCATCGAGCCGCGGAATCCGCCGGCCCTGCGCCGCATGAAGTCCAGCGTCCAGCCGACGGGCCGGCCGTTCTCGAAGACCGGCATCCAGCTGGTGATGCCGTGGACCGTGCGGTCGGCGTCGACGGCGAGGAGGCACCGCACCGCGGGGTCGTCGAGTTCGTCCAGGCCGCCGAGGGTGAAGCCCATTTCGGGGAGGCCCTTGTCGGCGACCCACTCCTCGGAGATCGAGCGCACCTGGTCGGTGAGGGCGACGGGGGCGTCGGGGTAGGACCACCACTCGGCCGTGATGCCTTCCTTCTTCGCCTTGTTGAGGGCGGTGCGCACGTCCTGCCACTTCTTTCCGGTGAAGGCGAGGCCGGGCAGGGGTACGACGGTGTCCTCGGCGACCTGCACCGAGCGCCAGCCCAGCCGCTCGGCGGCCTCGCGGGTCCCGGCGCCGACGCTGTAGAAGCAGGGGGTCCAGCCGCGTTCGTCGCAGTGGCGGGCGAAGCCGGCGACCGCGGCCGTGCGGGCGTCGGGCGCGCCGAACGGTTCGCCGGTGGTCAGGGCGATGGTGGCGATCACGCGGTAGGCGACGGCGGCCCGGCCGCTGTCGTCGAACCAGTAGTAGTTCCCGTCCCAGGTGGTGATGTAGGAGAGCGTGGAGCCGCCGTGGGTGCCGAGGAGTTCGCGGGCCCGTACGGCGGCGTCGGCGTCGGTGTGCAGGCGGGGGCGGCGGAAGGTGACGAGCAGCGCGATCAGGGTGATGAGCCAGAAGAACAGGCCGCAGTAGTGGAAGAGGGCCTGGGCGGTGCCGCCGACCGGGACCGGCCAGGCGGTGAAGACGTCGATGAGGGTGGGCGGCAGGAATTCCGAGGCGAGTCCCTGGAGGAGCCCCACGGGGGTGGCCTCGGGGTCGTACTGGTCGCGCACCGCGTAGCCGATGCCGATGTACGCGGCGCAGGCCAGCAGCAGCGCACCGCCGACGACGCCCGCGAGCCGGTGCGTCGTCGAGCGGGGCAGGCGCAGGTCGAAGCGGGCTCGGGTGACGACGAGGAGCAGCAGGACGAGGGCGGGCAGCAGCATCTGTTCCGCGAACGCCTGGGCGTAGGTGGACCGTTCGGCGGGCGCGGCCCAGCTCGCGGGGTGGCTGAGGAAGTCGTGCAGCCAGTAGGAGAAGAGCGCCATCCAGGCGAGGTGGACGAGCACGGCGAGCCACCAGGCGAGCCGCAGGCCCCGGCGCAGTCCTTCGGCGAGGACGAGCAGCAGGGCGGGCACGAGCACGGCCATGACGGTGGCGGGCGAGTCGTAGAAGCCCCGCAGCGCGTGCGCGTAGTGGCAGTCCGCCGCGGAGGAGGCGCAGGCATCGGCGACCTCCTGGTCGGTGGGCTGGACGGAGACGTAGAGCTGGAAGGAGTTGAAGGGGCCGTACGCGTCGCGGTAGAGGATGGCGGCCATCGGTCCGATGGCGGCGGCGGCCACGACGAGCGCGACGAGGACGCGGGCCTCGGTGTGGGAGGAGTGGCGCAGCCGCCAGGGCCCCTGGCGGTGGAAGAGGGCGGCTCCGGCGAGGAGCCCGACGACCGCGCCGCCGAGCCGCAGGACGCCTTGGAGATGGCCGATGTAGAGGGCCATGACCAGGGCGAAGGCGACGATGGCGAGGCGGGTGCGGCGGCGCCAGAGAGCGCTGAGGCGGTAGCTGAGGACGCCGCCGACGGCGAGCGCGCCGACGCTGGGTGACACGGCGAGGTCTCCGGCGAGTTCCGCCAGCCACCACTCCCCGGCGAGGTCGCCGAGCTTCACGACGCCGACGCCGAGGAGGGTGCCGAGGATCTGGCCGCCGAGCAGGGTGGCGGCCGTGCGGGCGACGCCGAGGCGCCGTTCGGAGGGGGTGACCAGGAGCAGGACGATCAGGGTGGAGCCGATGTAGCCGCCGAGGCCGGGGCACCAGAGCAGGGAGCTGGCGGGGGTCCACCAGCGGCCTTCGGCCAGTGCCGGGACGCCGACGGCGACGGTTTCCGTCCGGTGTCTGCCGGGGCCGGAGCCGAGGCTGTGGGTGACGGCTCCGACGGTCCACAGGACGGCGAGGAAGCCGAGGGTGAAGGGGGCGTGGCGGACGGGGGCGAGGAGTCTGTCGAGGGTGATGCGCCAGCGGTGCCGGGCGTCGCCGGTGACGGGGGCCTCGGGGGGCGGTGCGGTGGTGTCCGTCATGGGATCAGCCCCGTCCGCCGGGCCAGCCAGGGCAGTTGGCGCTCCAGGCCGGGGCGCCAGACCTGCCAGCTGTGGCCGCCGGGGAGCTGGACCCATTCGGCGCGCATCCCGGCCTTGACGGCCGCTTCGTACATCTTCCGCTGCTGGGGCCCGTAGGTGCTGTCGCCGCTGCCGGCGACGAACGCCGCCGCGGTGTCGGGGAATCGCTGCCGGGCGAGCACGTCGAGGGGGTTGACCTGGGCGAAGGCCGCGGCGTCGCCGCCGAAGGCGGTGTCGAGGGTCTTCTTGCGGCTGCCGAGGGTGGGGGCCTCCTGGCCGGAGATGTCGTTGACGACGCCGTAGACCTGGGGGGCGTTGACGCCGAGCTGGATGGAGCAGGTGCCGCCGAAGGAGATGCCGGAGACGATCCAGGAGGTGCGGGCGGTGGCGACCTGGAGGTGGCCGCGGATCCAGTCGGGGACGTCGGTGGCGAGGTAGGTCTGGACGTTGCCGAGCTTGGAGTCGACGCAGAGGGTGTTGGCGAACTGCGAGCCGAGCGGGTCCACGACGACGACCACGGGGGCGAGGCCGCGGTGGCCGGCGGCGAAGGCGTTCATCATGTCCACGAGCCGCCCGGAGTTGATCCAGTCGTCGGGTGAGCCGGGCTGCCCGGCCATGAGGACGAGGACGGGGAGCAGGGGCCGGGGCGTGGCGCGGTAGGCGGGCGGGAGGTAGACGTATCCGCTGCGGGCGTGGAAGTGGGAGACCGTGCCGGGGATGGCGGTGCGGGAGAGGGTGCCGTCCTCGGGAAGGTCCGGCGGCGGCTTCCAGACATCGGAGACGGTCTTCCCCGCGGGCACCTTGAGGGCGGGTTCCGTGGGTCCTGTGGCGTCGGTGAGGCGAGTGGTCTTCGTCAGCCAGGAGTTGAGGGCGGTACGCGCGGTGGGGTACTGGTCGAAGTGCTTGTTGATCTCGGAGGCGCCGAGCAGGACGACGGTCAGGCCGGCCAGGACGGCGCCGAGGCGGCCCTTCCAGCGGAGGGTGGGCATGCGGAAGACCGCGAGGCACACACCCAGGACGGCGACGCCGGTCCAGATCACCACGTCGGTGGGGAGCGGGTCGGGGAAGGGCTGCAACCAGTCGTCGACGGCCGTGCGGAGCAGCCAGGCCAGGAGGGCGGCCAGCAGGACGGCGGCCGGGAGCAGGCGGGTCCACCAGGCGCGCCTGCGGGAGAGGAGCAGCACCGCCAGCGCGCACAGTCCCACGGCCAGCAGGGTGAGCGGGATCCATCCGCTCACCAGGGACCAGTCCAGCGGGCCTGCCGCGATCCGCATGCGTCGCACCACGTCCGTGTGGGGAGTGTGGGTGAACGGGCCGCTCCGCCTCGCGTCTCGGCGCCCCGGCGGGTGGCCGGGCGGCCTCGGGCGCACCGGCTGCCGTTCATCCAGAATGCTACATATCGCATTTTCTCCGGCAACTCGTACCGCGGTCTCCCTCCGGTGGGCCGGGCGCCGGGTGGCGGGATCGCGGCTCTTGTGGAAGCGGGGCCGGGGCGTTGGATACTCGGGACGCGGCCTTCGCTTCAGCCGCGGAGTTCTCCGTCGAAGGAGCTGCCCTCATGCCCACGGCCCCGATGAGGAGCGGAAGAGCGAGCGCACTGGATCTGCCGAGGACACCGACGGGGGTGTCCCAGGTGGTCCACGCGTTGCGGGCCCGTACTCCACGGCGCGGTCCGTGCCTGCCCGCGGAGCCGCCCTGGCGCAGTGAATTCGTCGCGCGGGAGGCGAGGCCGCCACGGCTGACGCTCGGCGCGTTCGGCTACGCGCCCCACGAACTCGGCCACTGGCGGGGGCACACCGACGACACCGCCCTCGTCGGGCCGTGGCAGATCCTCACGGAGGACGGGCTGGAGCACCTCACCGAGGTGTGCTGGGCCCTCGAACGGGCCGCGCGCACCAGCAGGTTCATCGCCACACGACGGCTGCGCGGCGCCGATCTCGTGTCCCCCTTCCTGAACAACATGATCCGCGACCGCGCGTTCCTGCTCACCTGCTCCCGGCTGGTCGGCGTGCCCCTGATCCCGCACCCGCTGCGGATCCCCACGGCGCAGATCAATTACAGCGACGGCCGGGGGCGGCCGGAGATCGTCCGGTGGCACCGCGACGGCATGGATTACGTGTTCACCATTCAGCTCAGCGGCTACGAGGACTACGAGGGCGGCCGCTTCACCTATTTCCGGGGGCGTACGGATGAATTCCCCGGAGCGGAGCCCGGGGACCCCCGGATTCACGAGGCGCCGTGCGGGGAACGCGGGGCCACGCTGTTCCTCCACGGGAGCCGGATCTTCCACGCGGTCACCCCGGTGACCGACGGACGGCGGGCCACCCTGGTGATCTCGCTGTTCTGCCCCTATTTCGCCCGGCAGGACTCCAATACGTTCTGGCACCTGGCGGGGGACGACGGAATTCCCGCGACCGTGCCCAGCTGGCTGCGCCTCAAATGGCCGGTGCGGAACCCGGCGGTCGATTTCAGCCTGCGGGCCGGGTGCCCGGTCATCACCTGGGACGACATCCGGTAGCAGGCCGCCCCGGTCGTGCCTATCGTGGGCAGCAATCATGACGCACCACCCAGGCCGGGACGTGTCCCTCCAGGCGCCACGTCTCCCCCACCGCGCTCGCACGCTCGTCGTGGCCGCGTACGTGCTGCTCGCCGGCGCCGTCGCGCTGGACGTGACGACGGATCCCCAGTGGACGCTGTCCCCGGTGCTGGCCACCGCGCCCGTGCTGGCGGGCATCGGCACCCGGCGCGCCCGCGTGCCCCTGGCGGTCGGGGTGACCGCGCTGGTGCTCGTGCCCGTGCTGGCCCTGGCCGACCCCGGGGTGCCGCTCTCCGACCACCTGACCATCGGCGTCACGATCCTGGCCATCACGTCCATGAGCACGGCGAACGTCGTCCTGGTGGCGACGCGGGAGCGTGAGCTGGTCCAGTCGCGCTCGGTGGCCGAGGCCGCCCAGCGCACCCTGCTGCGCCCGGTGCCGGAGCGGATCGGGGGCATGCGGACGGCGGTGCGGTATCTGGCCGCCGCGGCGGAGGCCCGGGTCGGCGGTGATCTGTACGAGGCGCTGGTGACGCCGTACGGGACCCGGTTCCTGCTCGGTGACGTACGGGGCAAGGGGCTGGGGGCGATCGAGACGGCCGCCGACGTGCTGGGGACGTTCCGGGAGGCCGCGCAGGTCGAGGCGGACCTGGCCGCGGTGGCGGGCCGGCTGGACGCGGCGATGGCGCGGCGGCGTGGGGCCGGTGAGGAGTTCGTGACGGCCGTGCTGGTGGGGGTGGCGGAGTCCGGTGGTGCGGCCGAGGTGGTCAACTGCGGCCATCTGCCGCCGCTGCTGCGGCGCGAGGGCCGGGTGACGGAGATCGAGTCGCCGGTGCCGGAGCCGCCGCTGGCGCTGCTGGAGCTGGCCGGCGGCGTGTACCACCGCCGTGGCTTCGCCTTCGAGCCAGGCGACCTGTTGCTGTTGTACACCGACGGGGTGACGGAGGCCCGGGACGGCTCCGGCCGCTTCTATCCGCTCGCCGAGCGCCTGGCCCGGATGCCGGAGGCGGCACCGGACGACCTGCTGGACCGTGTGGTGGCCGATCTGCTGGCGTACGTGGGCGGCGCGCTGTCCGACGACGCCGCGCTGCTGGCCGTGCGCCGGGAGGGGTGAGCGGCGTGCCGGTTCCCTCCGGCGGGCGAGGCCGGCGCGCGGGCGCCCTGCGGCGCGCCGCGGCCGCCCTCGCCCTGCTGTGCTGGGGCGTCGGCTCCCTCATGGCGTGCGCGTCCGGTCATCACGACGACGCCGGGTCCGCCCGGCCGAGCACCGCCGCGGGCGCCTCGCCGACGGCGGAACAGGCCGCACGCGCCCTGGTCCGGCTCGCCGCCGAGCGCATCGCGACGGCGGACTCGGTGGCGGCGGCGAAGTGGGGCACCGAGCAGCCGGTCGACGACCCCGTGGCGGAGAAGGCCGTCCTGGACGCGATGGACACGCGGGCCGCGCGGCTGGGTGTGGACCGGGAGGTCGTACGCCGGGTGTTCGAGGACCAGATCGAGGCGGGCAAGGCCGTACAACGGGCGCTGCACGAACGGTGGGAGGAGGATTCCGAGCTGCTGCCCGCGCTCCGCCCCGACCTCGCCAAGCAGGTCGACCCCGTGCTCGACCGGCTGGGCGGGCAGTTGCTGGAGGCGATCCGGGGAGCCGAGCCGCTGCTGGCGGGCCCGCGGTGCGAGACGGTGCTGGACCGGGACAAGGCGCTGACGGCCCGTGCGGCGGGCCTGGACGCGGTGCACGGTGACGGGCTCGACCGGGCGCTGGCCCACACCTGCGCCTCCTCGTGAGCGGGCCCCTGCCCGTACTGTCTCTTGCTCACCCTCAACAGCCCGCTCGTACCTGACTCTTGGCCCGGACCGCGTCGTTGTCTAGCGTCGATGCCATGCAGACGATCACCTTGGGCGGGGTGGAGATCTCCCGCGTCGTGGAATGGCACGCACCGATCTCCCCGAGCACCGCCGTCTTCCCTGCCGCCGGCCCGCGGATGTGGAAAGAGAACGAGTCCTGGCTGACACCGGACTTCTGGCAGCCGCGGAACGACGAGCTGTTGGTCAATGTGCAGACGTGGGTGCTGCGCAGCGAGGGCCGGACCGTCGTCGTCGACACCGGGCTCGGCAACGACAAGAACCGGCCGCACATGCCGGGCTGGTCACACCTGCGGACCGACTATCTAGACCGGCTCGCCGCCGTCGGGGTCCGGCCGGAGGACGTGGACGTCGTCGTCAACACCCACCTCCACTCCGATCACGTCGGCTGGAACACCCGGCTGGTGGACGGCGAGTGGGTGCCCACCTTCCCCCGCGCCACCTATCTCATCGCGAAGGCCGACTTCGACTACTGGAACCCGGCCGAGGACCGCCCCCGGCGCGGCATGTTCGGCGACGTCAGCGTCTTCGCGGTGGGCGGGGACATGTTCGAGGACAGCATCCTGCCGGTGCACCGGGCGGGTCAGATGGTGCTCTGGGAGGACGGCTACCGCATCGACTCCGGGCTGAGCCTGGAGCCCGCTGCCGGGCACACACCGGGCTCGGCGGTGTTGCGCCTGACGTCGGGGACGGACCGGGCGCTGTTCATCGGTGACCTGGTGCACAGTCCGCTGCAGATCGCGGAGCCCGACTGCGACACATGCCTGAGTGAGGATCAGCGGGAGGCCACGCGGTCGCGGCGGCGGATCCTGGAGGAGGCCGCGGACACACGCGCGCTGGTCTTCCCGGGGCATCTGGCGGGGCACGGGGCGGCGGAAGTCCGCAGGGAGGGCGGCAAGTTCGCCGTCGAGCGGTGGGCGGCCTTCGCCAGCTCGGGGCCGGAGTTCGCGTAGGACAGCGGCCGGCAGGCGGACGCGTGTCCGCCTGCCGGCCGCCCTGCCCTGCTACTGCTTGCCCGGGCTTACTTCTTGCCCTTGATGGCGAAGGGGAGTTGCTGCGAGAAGAACGTCTGGTCGCCGTTGGCCACGGCCACCCCGGCTTCCGCGCTGGTCACATCGCGGGGTGCGGAGGAGGCGACGGCCACCCGCAGGCGGTAGACGGCGCTCTCACCGGGGGCGAGCGGCTTCTTGGAGGTGGAGCGCAGCGCGGCGCTCATCCCCGGGTCGCAGCCGCCGGCGACGAGGTCGACGCGCTCCCAGCCGTGCCCGGAACGGTACTGCTGGAGGACGAGGTCCTTCGGGGTGAGGGCGTGGCCGACGCCTCCGCCGTAGGCGAAGTAGGAGGCGCCGAGCGCGGGGTAGGCCCGGTCGGTGGTGTTCTTGACGGTGACGGTGACGTCGCCCGCGGGGCCGCCGCGGGTCAGAGCGGTGTGCTGCTGCCAGCCGCTGACGGAGACGGCGGGGCGGGTGGCCCTGGCGGTACGGGCGGGGCTGCGGTAGGTGTGGCCCTTGCCGTCCTGCACGGAGGCGGTGACGGTGAAGGTGCCGGGCCGGTCGAGGTCCTGGAGGCGCAGGGCCACGGTGTCGGGGTGGGCGGCGCTCGCCGCGGCGGTGACCGGGAAGGTGAAGACGCCGTGCTGCGGGGTGCCCGGGGCGCTCGGGCGGGTGTCGAGGTCGACCCAGCGGTGCGTCTCCGGCACATAGCGCTGGACGGCGAGGGAGTCGGTGTCGAAGCCGCGGCTGTCGACGTCGAGGCGCACGGTGCCCTTGGTGACCGGCGTGCGCAGGGTGACGCCGGAGTGGGTCCACAGCCCGATGGGCGCCTGGCCCGGGAGGCTGTAGGCGATCTTCTCCGCGCTGGAGCCGATCGCGGCCCGTGTGGGCAGGACGGTGTCCGCGGCGGCCTTGGCGGCCTGCGCGGCGGACACCTGGGTGTCTCCGCAGCCCTCCGTCGCCTTCGTGCCGACGGCCGGTATGGCCGCGGCCGTTCCCGCTGTCCCGGCGACGAGGGCCAGCCCCGCCGTCAGCGCCAGCGCCGACCCCACGGCGGCGCTCCTCGCGCCCCGCCACCGCCGCCGTGCGACTCTCTGCGTCATGTACCGCCCCCTGCGTCCGGGTTTGTACGCACACTCGTACGTCTCTGGCTTCAGAGATTGCGTTCCGTAGCTGATGGTTCCCTCTGCCGCGCGAAATACCGCGAATTCCTGCGGACGCACGGCGTGTTGCCCCGGGGGCGCACTGGGGGCGGCCGCCAGAGGCACGGCGCCCGCCCCGGCGCGCGCCCGGTGGCGCGCCGGGGCGGGATCCGGTCAGCCGCCCTGCGCCTGCAACTGATGCAGGGACGCGACCAGTTCGTCCACCTCCTCGGCCGTGTTGTACAGCGCGAGCGAGGCGCGGGCCGCGGCCTCCAGGCCGTAGTGGCGCAGCGAGGGCTGGGCGCAGTGGTGGCCGGCGCGGACGGCGATGCCGGCCTGGTCGAGGTGGCGGGCGACGGCCATCGGGTCGTGGCCGGCGAGGGTGAAGGTGAGTACGGCGATCTTCTCCGGCGCGGCGCCCAGGATCTCCAGCCCGGGGACGGTGGCCAGGGCCTGCTGGGCGTAGCCGAGGAGCACGGTCTCGTAGGCGGCGACCGCGCTCCGGTCGAAGGAGGTCAGCCAGTCGATGGCGGTCTTGAGCCCGACGACACCGGAGATGTGCCCGGTGCCCGCTTCGAAGCGGTGCGGTACGGGGGCGTAGGTGACCTCGTCGAAGCCGACCGACTCGATCATGTTGCCGCCGCCCTGCCAGGGTGGCATGGCCGCCAGGATCTCCGGTTTGGCGAAGAGGGCGCCGATGCCGGTGGGGCCGTAGAGCTTATGGCCGGAGAAGGCGTAGAAGTCGGCGTCCAGGTCCTGGACGTCCACCGGGAAGTGGGCGACCGCCTGGGCTCCGTCGACGAGCACCTTGGCGCCGTAGCGGTGGGCGAGCGCGGTCATCTCCCGCACGGGCGGGACGGTGCCGAGCACGTTCGACGCATGGCTGATCGCGACGAGCTGGGTGCGGCAGGAGAGCAGGTCGGCGTAGGCGTTCTGGTCGATGCTGCCGTCGGGCAGCAGGGGGATCGGCACCACGCGGGCACGGCGTTCCTTGGCGATCATCTGCCAGGGGACGATGTTCGAGTGGTGCTCCAGGGTGGAGACGAGGATCTCGTCGCCCGGGCCGAGGTTGGCGCGTCCCCAGGTCTGGGCGACGAGGTTGACCGCCTCGGTGGTGCCGCGGGTGATGACGACGGTGTCCGGGGACGGTGCGCCGAGGAAGCCGGCGACGGCCGCGCGGCTGCCCTCGTAGAGGTCGGTGGCCTCGCGGGCGAGGGTGTGTGCGCCGCGGTGGATGTTGGAGTTGGCGGTGGCGTAGAAGGAGGCCAGGGTCTCGATGACCTGACGGGGCTTCTGCGTGGTGGCGCCGTTGTCCAGCCAGATCAGGGGGCGGCCGTTGACGGGCCGTTGGAGGATGGGCATGTCCTGGCGGGCGGCCTCGGGCGTGAACTGCCCGCTCCGGGTGGCCGCGCCGCCGTCCGCAAGCCGCGCACCGGTCGGAGCGGCGGGCGGCTGCGGCGAGGCGGCGGGAAAGACTCCGGTGAACGCGCCCGGCGGCTGCGGGGCCGCGCCCGTCGCGGGCGGCGCGGCGGGGAGCGGGGGCATCGCGGGGGCGGGCCGGCCCCACGTCAGGTCAGGAGTAGTCATGGTACTTCGACACCCCGACGTTCTGGAGCACGGCGACGGCGTCCTCGACCAGCACGGCGGCGCTGAAGTAGGCGGTCATGAGGTACGAGGTGATGCCCTTCTGGTCCACGCCCATGTTGCGCATGGACAGGCCCGGCTCGGCCTCGTCCGGCACCTTGGAGGGGCGCAGGCCCACCACGCCCTGCTCGGCCTCGCCGACCCGCATCAGCAGGATCTCCGTGGTCCCCGCGCCGTTGGGCCCGGTCATCCGCACCTTGTCGGACGGCAGGAGCGGGACGCCGCGCCAGCTCAGCAGCGGGCTGCCGAACCGGGTGTCCATCACCGGGGGCACGCCCCGGCGCGTACATTCCCGGCCGAACGCCGCGATGGCCTTGGGGTGGGCGACGAAGAAGCCCGGCTGCTTCCAGACCTTGGCCAGCAGCTCGTCGAGGTCGTCGGGGGTCGGCGAGCCCGTGCGTGCCTGGACGCGCTGGCCGGGGGCGACGTTGTTGAAGAGCCCGAAGTCCGGGTCGTTGAGCATCGCCCGCTCCTGGCGCTCGCGGAGCGCCTGGACGGTGAGGTTGGCCTGGGCGCGGGTCTGGTCGATGGGCTCGTTGTAAAGGTCCGCGACGCGGGAGTGGACGCGCAGGACGGTCTGGGCCAGGCTCATGTGGTACTCGCGAGGGGTGTCCTCGTAGTCCACGTAGGTGCCGGGGAGTTCCGGTTCGCCCGCGTGGCCCGCGGCGAGGTCGACCGGCACCTCGCCACCGGGTATCTCACGGCTGCCACTTGTGCAG
The DNA here is from genome assembly GCF_042895325.1 of Streptomyces sp. NPDC001407. Taxonomy (NCBI): domain Bacteria; kingdom Bacillati; phylum Actinomycetota; class Actinomycetes; order Kitasatosporales; family Streptomycetaceae; genus Streptomyces; species Streptomyces sp. NPDC001407. The sequence goes on along the minus strand of NZ_JBIAWF010000018.1, from coordinate 125,362 downwards.
CTCTCCAGCGCGGCCCGCAGCGACTCGTCGCGCCCGGCGGCCGCGGCGAGCGCGGAGCGGTCGAGGCAGAGCGCGGTGCCGGGGGTGAGGGCCACGACCCGGTGGGGCAGCGGCTCGCAGCGGGTCCAGGCGTCGAGGTCGAAGAACTGGCCGTCGCCGATCACCTCGACGAGGGCGTCCTCGTCGTAGCGGCCGGTGGCACGCTTCTCGGCGCGGCCCCGCACGAGGACCCACAGCTTGTCCGCGGGGGCGCCCTCCTGGACGAGCGCCTGGCCGGTTTCGAAGCTGACCTCGGTGAAGGCGGCGGCGAGTTCGCGCAGGAGTTCCTCGTCGGCCTCCCGGAGACAGGGCACCTCGCGCAGGTCCTCGGGGACGACGCGGCAGGTGCCGTTGTCGGTGTAGCTGCTGATCCGGTCGTCGCCCATGATGAACGTCCGGCGGCGGTTGACGCGGTAGACGCCCGAGTCGACGTCGACCCAGGGCAGGGCGCGCAGCAGGTAGCGGGGTGTGATGCCGCGCATCTGCGGCGTGGTCTTGGTGGTCGTCGCCAACTGCCGTGCGGCGCCAGGGCTGAGGCTGAGCCGGTCGTTCATGGGGACCTCCTCGAAGTGAGCGGGATCCGGTGCGATCCGGTCCACGCGCAAACGAGGGTGATCATGTTGTTGGACATCTTCCGTTCACAAGACGCCATATTTTTGCAACGGGCCTGAAGTATTCGCCCCGTCGGCGCCGCGCGCCCGTGCTGGAGCGAGTCGTTCCGCGCAGCCGGTCACCTGACCAGGCACGGACCCCCGCCACGCCCCCAACGCCCGCCTGCCGTACGCCCGACCGACGAGCCCGCACATTCGACCGAATAACTTCCGGGAAGGCAGTCACCCGGAGGTGATCGTCACCGGCGGCGCGGCGCCATCGCCAGCAGCATCAGCCACACCCCCACCAGCACCAGGTGCGCCCGCTGCGGCACCCCGTGCCAGCCCGGCCTCCCGAACAGCGGGCCCACCGTGGCCAGTGCCGTCACCAGCGCGGTGCCGAGCACCCACGGGGCCCACCGGCGGATGCGCGGCCACCGGCCCCCCTCCGTCCGTGACGCGACGATGAACAGCGTCATGGAGGCGAACAGCGCGGCATGCGCGAGCGCGCTCGTGCCCGTGTGCCACGGATTCACCGCCTCGCAGACATGGTTGACGGACGGCGCGCAGCTCATCGGCAGGAGCACGTCGGCCACGGACGAGGCGGCGAAGGCGACGAGTGCCCAGCGGCCGCCGGTGGCCCAGCGGTCCGCCGGGACCGGGCCGCGGGCCGCCGGTACGCGCGGGGCCGCGCCCGCCGCGACGAGCAGGGCCGTGACGATCTCGATCCCGCCGAAGAGCAGGTGGAACCGCTGGTCGGCGGCGAAGAGCTCGCTGACGTAGGAGTGCCGGGCGTCCAGCCCGGTGGGCAGAACGAACTCCAGCACCCAGGCGTTGTAGAGGACCGCGGCCACGAACAGCGGCCACCCGGCCCGCACCGCGGGGGCCGCCCCTCCCGCCGACGGCGCTCCCGCGTACGGGCGGGCGACGGCGGCGGGCCCGAGCGGCGCGGGCGGCGCGGGCGGTCGGCTCATCGGCCCGGGCCGCGATTCGCCCGCCCGGACGCATACGGACGGCGCGGCCCCGTACGCCCGGACCCCCGCGACGTCCGCCGTTCCGTCACGGGCGCGCCCCTGGCCGGGCGGCGGGCCCGTAGGCCGGACCGGGTGTCTGCGGGGACATCGCCGTTGCCGGGGGCGAGGTGGACGGCGCGGGGCTGCCCGCCGCCGTGCCGGACGGTGACGTACGGGTGCCGGGGCGCGAGGTGGGGCTGTCGCTGTCGCCCCTGGTGCCCACCGGGCGTTCGAACCACTGGCCGGTCCTCGGGTCGTGGACGACCATGCCGTCCATGGCCCTGCCGGCCGGGACGACGGCGAGCGCCTCGCCGGGGCGGTAGGCGCGCCACGCCTTGCCCTTGGACTCAGGGGTGCCCTTGGTGGCGACGGGCGGGCCGAGCGGGTTGCCACTGGCGCAGCGCACGCGCGGCATGCCCCGGTCGTCGACGAGCACGGCCGTGCCCGCCTGGAGGACGGCCTGGTAGGCCGTGGCCGCGCCGCTCCTGTAGCCGTGGCTGGTGACGCGGATGTCGGCGCGCAGCTGCAAGGGGGTGAGGCCGCGCAGATATTCGGGGAGGTCGCCCGGCTCGATCCCGGCGGCGCTCGCGAAGGCGCGGGCCTTCGTCTGGTCCTCGGTCAGATAGCCGGTCTGACGGTCGACGTCGCAGCTCGCCGCATTCTGGGTGCCGCCGTAGAGGCCGGGTGCCGAGCCCTGGACGGTACGGGATCCGGAGGCTCCCGTGACGGCAGCGGTGGTGGGCGCGGCGGTCACCCGGCCGCCGTTGTCCTTCACCGTGGACGCGGTGAAGGGGTCGGCGCCCTCGGCCGAGGCCGACTGGAGGAAGACGTCCCCGGAGCCGCTGTTGTCCGAACGGAGGAAGAAGACGGCCAGCGCCGCGACCGCGACGAGCGCACCCCCGAGCAGCGCCACCTTGGGGACGGACCGCCACCAGGGGCCCGCCCCTCCCCCGCCGGGCCCTTCGCCCGGGCCGCCGTGGCCACCGGTCGGCGGGGCGGGCGGACACGCCGGTCCTGACGGGCCCGCGGGCGCGGCCGGGTTCACCGACGGCGGGTCGGGACGGGCCGGCTCCGGAGGTGCGGACGCCCCGGACCCGGACCCCTGCCCCGCGAGGGGGCCGGACGGTGGACCGGTGGGACGGTTCTCTGACGGTGGTTCGGACGACACGGGGCCCTTCTCCTACGGTGGAGGCGATGTCCGGTTGTCTGTTCTGCTCGCTTTCGCCGCTGTTCATTGTGTGACGCAAACCGGAGCACCCCGCAAACGGAAGGCCACGCCCGGAGCACGCGTCCGACAGGTGGCGCGGCACCCGCTGGCTTAGGTTGAACTGCGGGCCGCCCGGCCGGTCCGCACACCGACCACCGTCGACGACGTTTGCCGGAGGCAGCGTGAGCCAGCCACCGAGAGCCGCCGCCCCGGGCGACGCGCACCACCCCTTGCGTGCCTGGTGGGACGCCTTCGCGGCCGTGGCCGCGGGAGTGGCCGCGATGGCCGTCGTCGCGGCGCTCGGTCTGTGGGCCGCCGGGGCCGAGGGGCTGCCCGGCGGCGCCTTCCCCTCCGTCCTGGCGGCCACCTTGGTCACCGCCGTCGGGGGCTCGGTGGAACTGTCGGGAGGTGCGGGCTTCTTCGCCCGTACGGGCGCGAGCCTGGACGTCGTACCCCTCTCGGTGACCCTGGCCGGCGCCCTGGCCGTCGCCGTGGTCTTCCTGCTGCCGTTGCGTCACCGGGCCGTGGCGAGCGGCGGCGAGCTGCTGGGCCGGATCGCCCGTACGGCCCTGCTGTGGCTGGTCGCCCTGGTGCTGATCACGCTCGCCGCCCGGCACACCTTCCGCATCGACCTGGGCGATTCGCTGATCGGCGACATCGGCGCGGCCCTGGGCGCGACGCCGGTCGTCGGCTTCCGCGCGGCGATGGGGCCCACGCTCGGCCTCGGGCTGCTGTGGCTGCTGGTGCTGCTCGCCCTGGCCGTCGCGGTGTCCCGCAAGACACCGCTGCCGTCGCGGCTGCTGCGCTTCCAGGACGCGGTGCGGCCCGCCGCGTTCGCGATGCTGGTGGTCCTGCTGGCGTACGTGGTGGTGGGGCTGGTCGTCGGCGTGGTCGTGCTGTGCACCCGGGGCCACACCGCCGAGACCTTCGCCGTGCTGCTCCTGGGGCTGCCCGATCTCGCCTGGCTCGCCTTCGGCGTGGGTCTCGGCGGCACCTGGGACGGGCGGGTCCCGGACGCCATCGGGCTGCCCTTCCCCGAGGCGCTGGCCGCGGTGCTGCGCGTGAAGCACGGCACCGCCGCCGTGAACGTCTCCTCGCTAGCCGAACAGGACGGGCGCGCCTGGCTGCTGGTGGCCCTGGCCGTGGTCGCCCTGCTCGCCGCCGGGTTCGTCGCGGCCGTACGGTCCCCGGCCGGGACCCCGCCCTGGCGGCACGGTGTCCGGCTGGCGGTGGCGCTGGCCGTGACGCTGCTCGTCGTCGGGGCGCTGACCCGGATCTCGGCGCGGTTCGGGCTGTCCCTGCTCGGCGTCGGTGACCTGGGCGGTTTCGGCGGCGAGGTCCTGCTGCGGCCGAGGCTGTGGACGCTGCTGGGACTCGGGCTGCTGTGGGGGGCGATCGCGGGCACGCTGGGCGGCGTCCTCGCGTGGCGGGTGCACCGCCGCGGCGAGCTCTGAGCCGACGGCCCGTCGGCGCCGGGTCACGCCCGCACCGCGGGTCACCACCGGCCGTTCTCCCGAAGGGGTATTTTACGGCGGGCCCGGCGCCTGCCTCCCGGCGGCGACCGCGGACGGAGGGAGCCCGAAGTGGTGGACCGTGAGCTGCTGCCCGTCTTCGTGTACGGAACGCTGCGTCCGGGCCGGAGGAACCACACGGCGTTCCTGCTCGGCCGCACGGTGGCGGAGGAACCGGCGCGGATGCGCGGCGCGACCCTCTACGAGGGGCCGGGTTATCCGTACGCGGTGGCGGACCCGGAAGGCGAGATCGCCGGTGAGGTCCTGTGGCTGCCGGCCGACCACCACGCCGCGGTGCTGACGTCTCTCGACGCCCTGGAGGGCTACGAACCGGGCGGCTCGGCCAATCATTACGTGCGAGTGGTCCGCCTGGTCCGCCTGCTGGACGGCGATTCGGTCCGGGCCTGGACGTATCTGGCGGAGGAGGCGCTGGCCGCCCGGCTGCGCCGCGAGGGGCGACCCGTCGAGGGCGGCAACTGGCCGGGGTGAGGCGTCTCTTCGCCGAGCGGCCCCCGCCGTCTCACATAGTGAGCATTTGGTCCGGCGTGACAACCCCCGCCCGCGCCCCACCGTCTTTACCCGCGAGTAGACACCAAGTCGCCGCACGCTCACCTTGCGTTGACGCTTTGTTAAGACTTGATCAACTCACCGGACATCACGACTTTTCCTCTTTTCATGGGCATGCCAATGCAGGCAGAGTCCTCCGCGGGACCACAGGTTCCCGCGGTGCGCCAGTGACAGCACCGCGCGTATGCAGGCGGCCGGGCACGTCCCGAACCGCCCTCACCGCAAAGGGCGCTGATCAGTGCGTACATCCCCCACATCCCACAGACGAGTGCTCACCGCCACCGCCGTCGCGGTCGTGGCCGCGGCCACCATGGCGGGCACCGCCACCGCGACGCCCAGCGGCCCGGACCGGACCCGTGACGCCGCCCGCGCCTCCGCCGCCACGGCGGCCACGGCCACCGTCAAGGCCGAGGTCGTCAAGGCGGCCCGTGCCGCCGCTGCCGCCCACGCCTCCGCGACCGGTGTCGGCAAGGCGGAGACCCTGACCGTCAAGGACACCCTCATCGACCCCGAGGGCAAGCGGCACGTCCGCTTCAACCGGGTCTACCGCGGCGTTCCCGTGGTCGGCGGCGACCTCGTCGTCCACCTCGACGCCAAGAACACCTACCTGAGCACGACCCGGGCGATACACCACGAGATATCCCTGCCCACCGTCACCCCCAAGCTGACGGCCTCCCAGGCCGCCGCGAAGGCCGCGTCGTCGGCCGCGGGCAAGGCGGGCAAGGCCGAGCTGGTCGTCGACGCGACGGCCGGGACGCCGGTCCTCGCCTACCGCGTCACCGTCACCGACAGCCACACCCCCGAGACCGGCGGGATCCACTCGGTCGTCGTCGACGCCGCCTCGGGCAAGGTGCTCAGCAGCACCCCGCTCACCGACGGCTTCATATCCCCGCAGCTGAAGTCCAAGCTGCGCAGCACGGGCGCCACGGCCACCCCGCGGACCGGCTCGAAGGCCGTCGCGCCCGCGAAGGGCGGCAAGGCCCAGGGCGGCTTCCCGGCACCGGCGACCGGCAGCGGTTCCTCCCTGTTCGTCGGCAAGGTGCCGCTGACGACCACGCAGACCGCGGACAACACCTTCACGCTCAAGGACCCCAGCCGCGGCGGCGCCGAGACCCGGGACGCGGGCGGCAAGGAGATCGAGGCGTTCAAGGACGGCAAGCCCTTCTCCCACACCGGCAACAGCTGGGGCAACGGCACCTCCTCGGACCCGACCACCGCCGCGGTGGACGCGCAGTACGGCATCACCAGCACGCTCGACTTCTACAAGAGCACCTTCGGCCGCAACGGCATCAAGGACGACGGCAACGGCCCGAACGCGGTCGTGCACTTCGGTGACAAGGTGGGCAACGCCTTCTGGTCCCCCGACTGCTCGTGCATGCTCTACGGCGACGGCGATGGAGAAACGTTCAAGCAGCCGCTGGTCGCCCTGGACGTCACCGGTCACGAGCTCACCCACGGCGTGGTCGAGGCGACGGCCGACTTCCAGCCGACGCGGGTGGACGAGCGGCAGAACCAGTTCGGCGAGGCGGGCTCGCTCAACGAGTCGTTCGCCGACATCTTCGGCACGGCCGTCGAGTTCAAGACCAACAACCCAGCCAACCCCCCGAACTACCTGATCGGCGAGAAGCTCGGCCTGGAGCAGAAGTTCCTGCGCCGCCTCGACCAGCCCTCCCAGGACAAGCTCGAGGGCACCGTCGACTACTGGGACTCCGGCTCCTACGACCGTGAGGTCCACGCGGGCTCGGGCGTCTCCTCGCACGCCTTCTACCTGCTGTCCGAGGGAAGCGGCAAGAAGACCATCGGTGGTGTGGAGTACGACTCCGCCACCCACGACGGCTCGACCGTGACCGGCATCGGCCGGGACAAGGCGGAGCAGATCTTCTACCGCGCGCTGACCCGGTACATGGTCTCCACCACGGACTTCCACGAGGCCCGCACCGCCACGCTCCAGGCCGCCGCGGACCTCTACGGCGCCGGCAGCACCGAGTACAAGACGGTCGACAAGGCGTGGTCCGCGGTGAACGTCACCGAGGCCAACACGCCGAAGGAGAAGCCGGCCGCCAGGCGCTGACGCGCAGCCGGTGCATCACCGTGCCTCCGGGACGCCTCATCGGCGGCGCCCCGGAGGCACAGGCACATCCGGCTGCTTTTCCCCTCGCCGGGCTTTTCCCTTCGCGGGAAAGGCCCGGCGAGGGGTCTTGCGGATTCGGCCCTCAGTGACGGCCCAGGCGCAGCGACGCTTCGCTGTCAGGCACCAACCTTCCCTCTTCGATATGGCTCGCGAGGGCTTCGCCCACGCCCTTGATCTTGTGAATGCCGTTGTCGACGGGCAGCTTCTTCGACGCGCTGCCCAGCTTGGCCAGCCGGGACACGGGGTCGTCGGCGTGGGCGGCGGGTGCGGCGGCCAGCACCGAGGCGGCGAGTACGAGAACCACGGAAGTGCGCTTCATGTCCTGGTAAACGGACATTCCCGCGGCAGGTCACTGTTCCCGCGGCGGCCGGAATTCATCAGCCCATCCGATCTATTCGGAACGGGAGTCGGGACAGGAGCACGCCGGGAAGGAATTCCCGGCCCATTTCCCGCACATCACGCCGTGGGACGGGGCATGTCCGTACGGGACTCGGCCGTGCCCAGCGACCAACTCGCCAGCAGGCGCAGCGACTCCGCGGAGGCCGAGCCCGGCTCGGCGTGATAGGTGATCAGTTGCTGGCCCGCGTCGGCCGGCAGCACCAGCGTCTCGTACGCGAGGGTCAGCGGGCCCACGACGGGGTGGTGCAGCCGCTTGACCCCGAAGCCCTTGTCCTGCACGTCGTGCGTGGCCCACAGCTCCCGGAACTCCTGGCTCTTGACCGAGAGTTCGCCGACGAGCGCGGCCAGCTGCGGGTCGTCGGGGTAGCAGCCGGCGTCGAGCCGGAGGAAGGCGACGATGTCGGCGGCCTTGCGCTCCCACTCCACATAGAGCTCGCGGGAGGCCGGGTCGAGGAAGATCTGCCAGGCCAGGTTGCGCTGGTGGGCGGGGGCCGCGGCGTAGTCACCGAGGAGCGCGCAGGCCATCCGGTTCCAGGCGATGACGTCCAGGCGCCGGCCGACGACGTAGGCGGGGACGTTGTCCATGCTGTCGATCAGCTGCTGCACCGCCGGGCGGACGCGCTGCGTGCGGACCTGGGGTTTGCGCATCCGGCGGGGCCTGACCAGGTGGGTGAGGTGGTCCCGCTCGGCCTGGCTCAGGCTCAGCGCGTCCGCTATCGCGTCGAGCACCGAGCTGGACACGTTCTGCCCACGGCCCTGTTCGAGGCGTGTGTAGTACGCGACGCTCACACCGGCGAGCTGGGCGAGCTCCTCGCGGCGCAGCCCGGGCACGCGCCGCCGGCCGCCGTGCGGCGTCAGGCCCACGTCCTCGGGGCTGAGCCGGGCTCGGCGGGAACGGAGGAACTCGCTCAGTTCGGTGCGCTGGTCCATGGATCCCAGTATGCGGGGCATCCGCGCAGGCCAGGGTGGTACTGCCAGTGGTAGGCACGGCAGACGTACGCTGAGCGGGGGCCTGGCTAGCGGCTCCGCGCGGTCGCATGCTCGTGACCATGAACCACACCACTGTCCCCGCATACGCCGCGCCCGCACCGAAGGCCCCGCTGGAGCGCACCACGATCGCGCGCCGCGAGCCGGGCGAGCACGACGTCCTCATCGAGATCAAGTACGCGGGCATCTGCCACTCCGACATCCACACGGCGCGCGCCGAGTGGGGCGAGGGCACCTTCCCGCTCGTTCCCGGCCACGAGATCGCCGGTGTGGTGGCCGCGGTCGGTCCGGGTGTCACGAAGTACGCGGTCGGCGACCGCGTGGGCGTCGGCTGTTTCGTCGACTCCTGCCGCGAGTGCGACAATTGCAAGGCTGGTCTCCAGCAGTACTGCACCGGCGCGTCCGGCATGGTGGGCACCTACGGCGCGACGGGCCGTGACGGTGAGATCACGTACGGCGGCTACTCCACGCAGATCGTCGTCGACGAGAACTACGTGCTGCGCATCCCCGACGGCATCCCGCTGGACACCGCGGCTCCGCTGCTGTGCGCCGGCATCACCCTCTACTCGCCGCTCGCCCACTGGCAGGCCGGGCCCGGCAAGAAGGTCGCGATCGTAGGGCTCGGTGGCCTCGGGCACATGGGCGTGAAGATCGCGCACGCGATGGGCGCGGAGGTCACCGTGCTCAGCCAGTCCCTGCGCAAGAAGGACGACGGCGAGCGGCTGGGCGCCGACCACTTCCACGCCACGTCCGACCCCGCCACCTTCGAGACGCTCGCGGGCACCTTCGACCTGATCGTCAACACCGTCTCCGCCGAGCTCGACCTCGGCGCCTACCTCGGCCTGCTGAAGACCGACGGCACGCTCGTGCAGGTGGGTGCCCCGGAGAAGCCGCTGCCGGTGGCCGCCTTCGCCCTGATCACCGGCCGCCGGTCCCTCGCCGGTTCGATGATCGGCGGCATCCCGGAGACCCAGGAGATGCTGGACTTCTGCGGTGAGCACCAGCTGGGTGCCGACGTCGAGGTGATCGGCGCCGACCGGATCAACGAGGCGTACGAGCGGGTGCTCGCCAGCGACGTGCGGTACCGCTTCGTGATCGACGCCGCGACGATCTGACGCGCTTCCGCGGCGGTGTCCGGCCGCCCTCGCGCGACTCCACGCGCCGGGGGCGCGGGGCGGCTGGGCACCGCGCGATTGTCAGTGGCCGGTGCCAGACTGAAAAGCGGCCGGGGGACGAGCGTTCTCCGCGTCCGCGGCGACCGGGCCCCGGCGACGATCCGTCGAAGGAGCACATCACCATGCTCACCACTGACTTCGTGACCGGCTCACCCAGCTGGCTCGACCTCGGCAGCCCGGACACCGCTGCCGCCGCCGGGTTCTACGGCTCCGTGTTCGGCTGGGACTTCCAGTCCGCGGGGCCGGAGGCCGGGGGTTACGGCTTCTTCCAGAAGGACGGCAAGACGGTCGCGGGCCTCGGGCCGCTCACCGAGGAGGGCGCGTCCTCGGCCTGGACCGTGTATTTCCGTACTCCCGACGCGGATGCCACCGCCAAGGCCGTGGAGCAGGGTGGCGGCCGGGTGCGCGTCGCGCCGTTCGACGTGATGGACGCGGGGCGGATGGCGTGTCTCACCGACCCGTCCGGCGCCGAGTTCTCCCTGTGGCAGCCCGCCGCGGTCAAGGGCCTGGAGGCCGCCTCGGAGAGTCACGCCCTGTGCTGGGTCGAGCTGCACTCCGCCGACCCCACGGCCGCCTTCTCCTTCTACAGCTCGCTGTTCGGCTGGCGGAGCCAGGAGATGTCGGTCCCGGGGATGACATACACGGTGCTCTCCACCGCGGAGGGCGGTCAGGAGGACGCGTCCTTCGGGGGGCTCGTGACCGCCGGCGAGGACGACGAGACGCGTTGGATCCCGTATTTCGCCGCGGATGACGTCGACGCGATCGCGCACCGGGCCCAGGAGAGCGGTGGCTCCGTCCTGATGCCCGCCGCGGACGTGCCGGACGTCGGCCGCATCGCCTGGCTCGCCGACCCCTTCGGGGCGCCGTTCGCCGTCATCAAGCCCAACCCGCCCGCGGCCTGACGGCCGGCTGCGCGGTGTGTGGTCCCCGGCCGGGGACCACACACCGCGCGGCGTCAGCCCTCCTCGGCCGCGCTCTGGGCCTCGGCCTCCGGCGGTGCGGCGGCGCCTTCCTCCGCCTCCTCTTCCTCCTCCTCGGTCGGCTCCTCGGCCTGTGCCGCGACCACTTGGAGGACGGCGTCCTCCCCGTCGATGGCCAGCGAGGTGCCGCGCGGCAGCGGGATGTCCTTGGCGCGGATGGTGTGCCCGGCCTCCATGCCCTCGATGGAGACGGTGAACGCCTCGGGGATGTGGGTCGCCTCGGCCTCCACCGGCAGGGCGTTGAGGATGTGCTCGAGGAGGTTGCCGCCGGGGGCGAGCTCGCCCTCGGTGTGCACCGGCACCTCGACGGTGACCTTCTCGCCCTTCTTCACCGTGAGGAGGTCGACGTGGACGAGGAAGCCGCGGATGGCCTCGCGCTGCACAGCCTTGGGGATGACCAGCTCGCTCTTGCCCCCGATGTCCAGCCTGATCAGGACGTTCGGGGTCTTGAGCGCCATCATCAGGGCGTGGCCCTCGATCGCCACGTGCTTGGGGTCGGCACCATGTCCGTAGATGACGGCCGGGACCTTGTTGTCGCGGCGGACGCGGCGGGCATAGCCCTTGCCGAACTCGGTGCGGGGCTCGGCGGTCAGCTTTACCTCGGCCATGGCTGCACTCCTCGTGTGAGACTTTCGGTACCGGTCGAGTGGCCGTCACCCGGGCCACGACAGACCTCGTACGAGGGGTGCGCCGATGACGGATCGCCGCACCCCATGAGTACGGCCTCCCTCGCCGAGCAACTCCGGGAGCTTATCCACCTCGTGTGCCCGCGACCGGCCGCGCTACTCCGTACGGCCCACCGATGACCCCGATCGTGCGGTTCTCCGGCGCGGACGTGACGGCCTGCCGTCCGCTCAGCCGCGGGGCGGGGCCGATTTCGCGCGGGTCGCGTTCGGGGCGCGCCGGTGCGAGGGGGCGTTCAGCGGCCGGAGCACGCGCGCGTCCGGGATGGACCCGGTGCAGGCGGCGCAGAGTTCGAGGAGATGCCAGGTCCGGCCACAGCGCGTATGCGTGATGACGTGGTGGGCCGGAGCGCCACCGCAGCCGCAGGCCGCCCCCGGGTCCGTCTCATGGCCGTGCGCGGCGAGGTGCCCGGCCGCCGCGGTGCGCGCGGCGGACGCGGAGGGGAGCGGGACCGCGTCCGGCCGGCAGCCCCGTTGCGAGCAGTTCAGCTCCATGGGCCCCGGTGCCGGATACCGGTCGGAAACAATGGTCACGGTCCACAGCTTCACCACAACTCGCTCCTGAGTTCGGGGTTCGGGTCCCTCCAGGGTGCGGTGCGAGTGCGGCGCGGCGACATCCTCCGGGCCGCTCGTATACGGATTCGCCCGCCGGGACGGGGCGGATCGGGCAGACTTTGCGGGCACCGTGCAGACACCGTCGCGCAGACGAGGGGAAGTCCATGAGCGGAATGCGAAGATTCAGCCGCAGAGGCGTCTTACGAGCGGGCCTGGGGGCCGGTGCCACGGCGCTGGCGGCACAGCTGACACCCCGGCTCCCCGGCCCGTTGGACGTGTACGAGAATCCGGCCTGGGCGGCGTCGGCGGCCCGGCAGGGAGCCTCCGGGGTCTTCCCGGAGTGGAGCCGCTTCGCGCGGCTGGCGGACGGCACCTTCGACGAGGACGCCGATCCCACCCGTGACATGAAGCCCGTGATCGCGGCGCTGAAGGCGCAGAACGTCAACGCCATCGAGCTCGACACCATCTTGTCGAACTGGATCACCGAGGCGGACTTCACCCAGCACCTCGGGAAGGTCAAGAGCTTCGTCGAGCTGGCGCACGCGTCCGGGATACGGGTGGTCATGTACTACCCCTCGCTGGAGGTCATCAGCGTCGGCGGGGAGAACGGCCGCTCGTTCTACAAGGACGGTGACGGCAAGTCCTGGGTGCAGCGCAGCCTCGACGGCAAACCGAACGTCTTCTACGGCAGCCTGGTGGTCTGGGTCGACCCGGGCGACGAGAGCTGCTGGGTCAGCCCCAACTCCCCCTGGCGGGACTTCTATCTGGGGCGGATCAAGGCGCTCGCGGGGACGGGCCTCGACGCGGTGTGGCCGGACGTCCCGATCTACTTCGACGGCGCGATGAGCTGGTGCGACGCCTCGGCCTGGGCGGCGGACGCCTTCCGCGCCGACACCGGGCTCGCGCTGCCCGCCAAGGCCGACTTCAACAGCCTCCCCTTCCGTCGCTACGTCGAGTGGCGGCACCGCAATCTCTTGCAGTGGCAGCTCGACATCGCCGCCGCCGGACGGTCCGTCAACCCGGATCTGGTGACGTTCGTCGAGACGGTGAGCATGGACTACCAGTACGGCACGATGGTCGGCCTCGACGGGGCCTATCTGCGCAAGGCGGAGGGCGTCAGCCATGTGTGGGAGGTGGACATCCTCGGCAACTACGACGGGATGCGCCACGCGACCGCCGCCGACTGGACGTGTCTGATCTCGATGTACAAATACGCCCGCGCCGCCAGCGGAACCAAGCCGGCCTGGGCGTTCTCCTACGGCTGGCAGGCGGACGACGCGTCGCTGGTGATGGCCGAGCTGCTGGCAGCGGGCTGCAATCCGTACGAGGTGAAGAGCCCGTTCAAGAACGACACCACCGACAAGGCGATGCGCACCAGGATGTACGCCTTCGTGGCCGCCAACCAGGAGAAGCTCTACAACTCCGCCTCCGCGGCCGTCGTCGGCGTCTACCACTCCTCCGCCTCGCGGGACTTCGTCAGCCCCGCCGCCGGCACGGGGATGTATGTGAACACCCGCAAGCCGGCCGGGGTCAAGGAGTGGTGGGCCTCCGGCAGCGCGGAGGAGAGCTGCGCCAGTCAGCAGTGGCTGGGCGAGTTCCGCGGCACGGTGAAGGCGCTGGTGTTCGCGCACATCCCCTTCGACACCGTGCCCAGTCCGGGCCTCACGGCCGCCGACCTGGCGCGCCTGCGCGTGCTGATGCTGCCGAACCTGCAGGCCGTCTCGGACGCCGAGGCGGGGGTGCTGCGGGACTTCGTGGCGGGTGGCGGCGCCGTGGTGATCACCGGACCGGCCCCCACCGCCCTCGATGAACTGGGCACGGCGCGGAGCGAATTCGCCCTCGCCGACGTGCTCGGCTTCCGCAAGGCGGATCCGCTGCCCCCCACCAAGCAGAACCGTTTCGGCTCGGGCACCTGCTGGTATGTGCAGAAGCTGGTGGGCAAGAGCTATCTGGCCTCGACCGACCAGGCGAGCGCCGATCAGCTCCTCGGTCCGGTGACGGCCGCGGCGCCGCCGGAGGTGACACTCTCCGGTGACCGCCGCATCCATCTGGAGGTGCGCCGGCTCGGCGCCGACACCGTGGTGCAGCTGGTGAACTTCACCGGCTTCGGCGACAGCCCCGCGGCGTTCAGGACGGCGCCGACCACCTGCACGGTCTCGCTCGCCCTCCCCGCGGGGCAGCGGGTGCTGGCCGCCACGGTGAGCTCGCCGGACGGTCCCTCGCCCGCGCCCAAGCCGGTCGACTGGCGGCTCGTCGGGAACACGGCGAACGTGACGCTGACGGTGAGTCAGTATTCGCTGCTGACGCTCACCACCGGCTGACGCCCGGCGGTCATGGCCGCCGGGGGGCGGGGATCCGCCACAGCGAGGTGGGCCGGTCCTCGTCCCCCTGGCGGGCCTCGAAGGCGATCCAGCGCCCGTCCGGCGACCAGCTGGGCGCGCCGTCGTAACCGTCGCCGCTCCTGGTCACCCGGGTGGGCCGGCCACCGTCGGCGGAGATCACGAAGATCTGCGGAGTGTCGAGCCCGCCCGCGGTGGAGGAGAAGACCACGGACCGGCCGTCGGGCGACCAGCTGGGGTCGGTGTGTTCGCCGGGCCCGTCGGTGAGCCGGCGCAGTCCGGTGCCGTCGGCGTTCATCACGTACAGCGCCCAGTCGTCGCTGTCCGCGGCGCGGCGCTGGAAGACCAGCCGGTCGCCCTTCGGCGACCAGTTGGGCTGACGGTTGTCCGTGTGCGTGGCGGGGCCGTCCAGGAGGCGGGTGGGGTCGCTGCCGTCGCGCCGGACCTTCCAGAGGGAGCCGAGCGCGGAGGGGTCGTCGTCGCCCTCCTTGCCGTCGTTCTCCTTCTCCACGCTCTCCTGGAAGACGATCCAGGCGCCGTCGGGCGAGAAGCTGGGCTCCAAATAGCCGGTGTCGCCGCCGTGTTCGGTCACCCGGGTGGGCCGGTGGCCGCCCGGGGGCAGCACCCACACCTCGTCCCGCCCCGCCCGGTCGGAGGCGAACGCGACCCCGGCGGAGGGGTGCCAGCTGGAACCCGGGAGGTTGACGGCCGCCCGGTCGCTCTCGTCGAGCAGCGTGCCGGGGCGGGCCGGAGCGCCGTCCTTCAGCGGGAGCACCCGCAGGGCGGCGGCTCCCTCGTTGTAGCCGTCGCGGAAGAGGGTGAAGAGGACGGACTTGCCGTCGGGCGAGAACGCGGGATTCTGGGCGCTGGCCCGTCCCTGCCCGCGGTAGAGCAGCTGGGCCCCGTCACCGCGGGCCGTACGGCTGTCCGACGGGGCGGGCGGGTGCGGCGAATCCCCGCCGGAACCGCACGCGGTGAGCACGAGAGCGGCCAGGAACGCGATGAATGCCAGGCGACTGCGCACCGCACCGACCCTAGTGCGCCGGCTGGGCCGGCGGGGGGCGAATCGGTGTTCCTGTGGATGCACGAACGTACGGCCCCGCCGCACCTTCACCGCCTCCGTCGCCATGTGTAATCACCCGGACACCCTGGGTAGGCTCCCGGGCGTCGCGCCATCCCGCCGCCCCTCAACTCCCCTCCCACCCAGGGTCGTCAAGCGCAAGGAACCCGCGCAAGGAAAGAGCCACGCCCCTCGGCGCCGAGAGTCTGCCGGCGGCCCTGTCCATCCCCCGTCCGAGGAGGCTCGCTGTGACCACCGACCGGACCGCCGCACCGCCCGGGATCTTCACCCCGGCCTTCTTCCAGGACGCGCACCCCGTCTTCGACACCCTGCGCTCCCGGGCCCCCGCCACGCTGGTGACCGGGGTGAGCGGGACCCGCCTGTGGCTGATTCCCCGCTACGAGGAGGCCCGCCGGCTGCTCACCTCCCCCGCGGTCCGCAGGGACGACTGGAAGCGCCCCGACCTGAGGGAGCAGCACCTCGCCCGCTCCGAGCGGCGGCGGGAGATGAGCACCCGGATCCGGGCCAATATGATCAACACCGATCCACCGGAGCACCAGCGGCTGCGCCAGGGCACCCAGCAGGCGCTCAACCGGAGCCGGATCGAGACCCTGCGGCCGAGCATCGACCTCTTCGCGGACGAGACGCTCGGCGCGCTCGCCGCCGAGGGCGCCGGCCCGGTCGACTTCCGCGCGCGGGTCGCCTACCCCTTCACCGTCGCCGTGGTCTCCGAGCTCCTCGGCCTGCGCGAGGACGAACAGCCCGGCTTCCCGGCCTGGTTCGACACCCTCATGTGCCGGCGCGGCACGGAGAGCGTCGGGCAGAGCTCTCTCCTCGCCGACTTCAGCGCGCGGCTCGACCAGCGCAGGCGCGTGCACCCCGCCCGGGGGCTGCTGTCCACCCTGGGCTCGAAGCCGGACAAGCGGCGGCCGCTGAGCCGCACCGAGCTCGCCTCGACCGCGTTCCTGCTGCTGATCGCGGGCATCGAGACGGCCAACGCCATCGCCAACGGGATGTTCGCGCTGCTGAGCCACCCCGAGCAGTACGCGGCGCTGCGCGCGGACCGCTCACTGCTGACCGGTGCGATCGAGGAGTGCCTGCGGCACGACGGGCCGTTCCGCGCGGTCGGCCCGCGCTACACCGCCGAGCGCGTGGATCTGGGGGAGGGCGTGTCCATCCCCGCCGGGGAGTTCCTGCTGATCGCCGTCTCGGCGGCCAACCGCGATCCGCGCCGCTTCCCCGACCCGCACCGCTTCGACATCACCCGCACCGATCACCAGCACCTGGCCATGGGGCACGGGGCGCACCGCTGTGTCGGGGCGCTGCTCGCGTACGCGGAGATGGAGATCCTCTTCGACAAGCTGCTGGACCGTTTCCCCCGGCTGCGGCTCGCCGTGCCGGGGCCGGAGATCCGCAGGCGGCCGAGCATGACGATGAACTGGCTCCAGGACCTGCCTGTTCTCCTGCGCTGACTCCGAAGCTCCGGTCCCGTTTCTTCCCCGACGGACGGGGCCGGTCCTACGACAGCAGCAGGGCCCGGTCCCACAGCGGCGCCACGTCCGTCGCGGCCGCGAGCAGCGCGAGCACCACCCCCGCCGCACCGTCGAGGAAGCCGGGCCCGGCGGCCGCCACCGCCGACCGGCAAGCGATCAGCCGCTCGGCGACCCGGACCGCCGCGCGGCTCAGCTCCGCGTCCCCCGTGTCCCGCACGAAGCGGACCGTGACGTGCAGCAACCCGGCCGCGCCGTGGCAGAGCCCCACCGCGCCCTCGGCGTCCGGCCGCTCCGCGAGGCGCCGGTGCGCGGCCCTCAGGGTCCGTACGGCGAGGTCGCACAGCGACGTGTCGTCGAGGGCGGCTCCCGCCAGCCACAGCGCGCGGGCGATGCCGGGGGTCCCGTAGCACCAGGTCGCCGGTGCCCGGGCCGTGGTGACGGGGCGGCCCTCCGGGGCCACCCGGCTCGGCCAGTCCGGGCCGTGACGGTCTCCGGCCTGACGGGCGGTCAGCCACGCGGCCAGTCGTTCTACGGCCTCCCGCTTGCCGGGCACGCCGGCGTCGGCGGCACCGGCCGATGCCAGCAGGGCGAGCGGCCCGGAAATGCCGTGTGCCATCCCGCAGTTGAGCACACCTGACGGGAAGAGGGAGCGCGTCGCGGGGTCGTCGATGTGCTCGGCGGGGGTGTACCAGTGCGGCGTGCCGTCCCGTTCGCCGCTCAGCGTCACCAGCCCGGCGAGCACGGTGTGCAGCGCGGCGCGGGAGGCCGGTTCGTGAGGGCGGCACAGGAGGTACGCCCCGGTGCCGGTCGTCCCGGAGACGGTGTCGAAGGCGCGGACGGGCACGCCGTGGGGCGCGGCACCGAGGCTCCGCGCCGCGGCCGATCTCAGGACTTCGTCGTGGACTTCGGGCAGCGGGTCCGTGCCGGGCGCGAGCGACCAGGCCGCGAAGGCGAGGCCGCCGAGCCCGCCGAAGAGGCCCGGTGACGCGGGCCCGGGGTGCCGGGCCCCCGCGGCCGCGGCCTTGAGGTAGCCGTCGGCCATGGCTCCCCAGCCCCGTCCGGGCAGGCACCGGTCCAACTGGCCGTATGCCAGGGCCAGTCCGGGGCCGCCGGTGGCGAGGTCCGGGCGCACTCGGCGGGGTGTGGAGCGCGGCTTTCCGGCGAGGGCGGTGACGAGGCCGAGGGCCGCGTCCGCCGTGGCTCCGCGCAGCACCGGCGCCCAGGGCGCTTCGCCCAAGGGACCTCCTACGCCGTGTCCGGGTGGCCGCCGGGGCAGCCACCCGGAGTCTGGGGTTCCGTCAGGACGGCGGGCAGCGCGGCGGATCGGTGCAGCTGCCGCTGGTGTGGTCGGTGTCGCAGCACATCACCGGTTCCAGCTCCTGCTCGTCCGTCTCCGGCAGTTCCTGCAGCTGGAGTACGTCGTTCTCCATGGCTTCTCACCTCCTGTCGGGGGTCTTGGTGATCGCGGCGGGCCTGCCCGTCAACGGCGGCTGTCGACCAGCCAGGAGCGGGGGCCGCCATGCTTGAGGCGGAGGAGGAAGTCGAGGGGGCCGGACATGCCGACGTTGTAGCTCGCGCAGACCTCGCGCAGGCTGTCGTCCGGGACGACGAGGTGCCCGTCGCGTTCGACGGCCCGCAGGTGGAGGCAGGTCGCGGCCTGGGCCGCCCAGGTGCGGTAGCGCTCCTCCCCCGTCGCCTCGGCGAGGTCGAGCAGCAGCTCGGCGTTGCCCGCGACGCCGTGGCAGGTGCCGGTGCCGACCCGCCAGCGGTCGCGGTGGACCGCGGCGGCGGCCCGTTCGGCGTGCGTGCGGAAGACCGCGTCGCCGGTCGCCTGCCACAGCCGGACCAGGAAGGTCCCCACGCCGGAGGTCCCGTTGCACCAGAAGTTCAGGCCGGTGCGCTCGGTGCGGCCCGGACCCTTGGGCCAGTGCTCCGCGTCGCCGTGCCGCTCGGCGACCGCGCACAGGGCGTGGCCGCCGCCGACGGCGATGTCGACGAGCCCGGGGCGGTCCAGGTCCCGTCCGGCGGCGAGCAGGAAGGCGGCGATACCGGCGACGCCGTGCCCGAAGCCGTAGAACGTGGCACCGGCGAGGTCGGCACGGTGCTCCGGGCCGGCCGCCCAGTCCACTCCGCCGTCCGCGCGCGCGGTCAGGCGGAGCAGGCCGTCGGCGCACTCCGAGGCCCGTTCCGCGAACCGCTGGTCGCCGGTGGCGTGCCACAGGTGGAGCTGGGCCATGCCCGCGCCCGCGAGGCCGTGGCAGATGTCCGGGTTGTGCCAGTCGAGAGGGATCCGCAGGGCGTACTCCTGTGCGCGCTCGGCCAGCGCCGGGTCGGCCAGGGTGCGCGCGGCGTCGTGGAGCGCCCATACGGAACCGGAGCGGCCGAAGTAGAGGCCGGGCAGGATGCGGCTGGGCAGGGTGAGCCGTTCGTCGAGCCACTGCGCCGTGGTGCGCAGCAGCGGTCCGGCGGACGTCCAGCCGGCGCGGACGGCCCGGTCGAGCACGGCCAGCACGCCGGCCGCGCCCAGTTGGACGTTGCAGGGGTCGGCGCGCGGCAGGGCGCGCGGTCCTGGCCAGAGGTACTCGCCGGCGGGATCCGCGGTGGCCGCCAGGTGGGCCAGCCCGTCGCCGATGAGGTGCTCGATCCGGTGGTCGGACAGTACGGGTCCGGCGGTCGCGGGCCGTACGACGGGGTCGGCGCGCAGGAAGGCGGCGGCCTTCTCCAGAGGCCAGCGGGAGGGGCCGTCCGCGGTGAGGCCGAGGACGAGCGGGGCGAGTGCGCGGAGCGCGGGGAAGGCGGGGGCCGCGGCGTCGACGAGGGCCGCGAGGCGGTCACCGGTGGCGCGGCCCGGCGGTGAATCGGGAGCGAGGACGGGGCTGATGCCGGTGGTGGCGTGCAGCAGGGTGGCGCCCAGGCTGAAGCAGTCGGCTTCGGGTCCGGGGGCGGGCGGTGGGGTGGCGCTGTCGCGGCCGGGCCCGTCGAGGTATTCGGGGGCGGTGAAGCCGAGGGTGCCCGCGATGTAGGAGGCTCTGTCCGCGTGGACCGCGCATTCCAGGTCGACGAGGACGGGGGTGCCGTCGGGCCTGATGACGACGTTGCCCGGTTTGAGGTCGCGGAGTACGAAGCCGGCCGTGTGCACCTCGCCCGTCACGCGGGTGAGTTCGCGCGCGAGCTCCCAGGCCACGGCCACCGGTATGCGGCCGCTGTCGCGCCACGCGCGCTCGGCGGCCCACTGCTGGAGGCTCTTGCCGTCGATCAGTTCCTCGACGAGGAAGACGTGCCCGGCGGCCTCGAAGACCTCGCGCACGGCCGGGGTGACGCGGTGCGGGGCGAGCCGGGCCAGGACGGTGGCCTCGTGCCGCAGCCAGTCCCGCGCGTCCTCCTCGCCGGGGCCGCCGCCGATGTGCGGGCGGGCCTCCTTGAGCAGGACGTCGTCGCCGGTCCGCCGGTCATGGGCGCGGTAGACGCCGCCGCGGTTGGAGTGCCGGACCGCCTCGCTGACGAGATAGCGGCCGGCGAGCAGGACGGGGCCGCCGCGCGGGCGGTCCGCCGTGGTGGACGGGGGCGGGTCGAAGGGCGGTGGCGCCCAAGGGGGCGGCGAGAACCAGGGGTTGCGCACATCGGTGACGAAGGTGCCGTCGGGGGCCAGCAGCCGCCCTTCGTAGAAGCCCTCGTCGTTGAGCTCGTGGGGCCGGGCGAAGCAGCCGAAGCGGTAGTGGACGAGGCTGCCCGGGCGGTAGCGCCGGTCCGACAGGATCGCGGGCCCGGCCAGGCCGAGGGTGGCGTGGTGGAGTTCCTCGGCGAGCACGCGCAGTTGGTCGTCGTCATCGGGGTAGGCGGTGAGGAACTTGCCCGATTGCGTCCGGGAGGCGCGGACGGAGGTGAGTTCGGCGGTCACCCGGGGCGAGACGGCGAACTTGAAGGCGCACGCGTGCGCCACGAGGACGGGGACGGCGCGTTCCAGGACGTCGGGCGCGGAGGCGGGGGTCGCCGACACGTGCAGCTTCCACCCCTGCGTGCGGCGGATGTGGCGCGGTGGGGTGACCATGCACCAGGTCGCGCCGTCCCGGAGGGTCCAGTCGGGGCCCTTGTCCCGCAGAGCCCGCAGAGTGATCGACTGATAGCTCAGTGCCACGACATCGATGATGGCACCGGCGGGGGCCGTTGGCGAGGGTCCGTCCCGGCCGGTCGGCAGGCAGATGCGTTCCCCGTACGGCCGGGAACGCCGTTGACTGACGGGCCGTCATACCTGGCGGGGGGTGCGTCGACCGACACCGGCGCGCCAGGTCGACGGCCACGACTCCGTCGGGACCCCGCCGGACTTCACCGAGCCCGCTCAGTGGCGGCCCACCAGATCGGCGGGATCGGTGTTCGCCCCGCAGAGCACCACCGCGACCTTCTCCCCTTCGGCCGGCACATAGGCGGGCGCGGGCCCCGACACCGCCGCGAGTGCCGTCGCCGCGGCGTGCTCGACCGCGACGCGCCGGTCGTCCCACAGGGCCTGGCGGGCGGCGGTGATCGCGGTGTCCGGCACCAGGACCGAGGTGACGCCGTCGTCCTGCGCGGCGGCGAGTGCCGTCTCGGAGACGCGCCGGGCGCCGAGGGCGTCCGCGGCGACGGAGTCGACCGCCACCTCGGTGACCCGCCCGGCCTCCAGGGCGGCGTGCAGGGCGCGGCAGTTCTCGGGCTCGACGGCGACGGTCCGCACGCCGTGGTGCCGGGCGGCCGTGGCGATCCCGGCGAACAGCCCGCCGCCGCCCACCGCGACGACGACGGTGTCGAGGCCGGGCACCCGCGCGCGGATCTCCTCCAGCAGGGTGCCAGCCCCGGCGGCGATCAGCGGATGGTCGTAGGCGTGGCTGGCGAGGGCTCCCGTGCCGGCGGCGAACTCCTCGCAGGCCGCCAGGGCTTCGGCGTATTCCTTGCCGACGAGCCGGACGTCCGCGCCGTAGCCGCGGAGCCGCGCCACCTTGACGTGCGGGGCGGTCTCGGGGAGGAAGACGGTCGCCGGCAGGCCCTGCTGCCGGGCGGCCCAGGCGCAGGCCAGTCCGGCGTTGCCGCCGGAGGCGATGGTGACGCCCGCGGCGGGCAGCGTGCCGGCGTCGCGGTGGGCGGCTAGGAAGTTGTACGCGCCGCGCGCCTTGAAGGAGCCGGTGTGCTGCATGAACTCCAGCGCCAGCGACAGCTCGTACGGCCCGGGGCCGGCCGGGGCGAGGGCGACGGGCCGGACGTGCCCGGCCGTCCGCTCGGTCGCCTGCTGGATGTCGCCGTAGGTGAGGCGGTGCACTGGAGGTCCCCCTTGAACCGTGCGGTGGCCGTCGGGCCGTTTCCGTTACAGCGTACGTTACGGTGTTTCACATGCCGCGACGATCCCCCTCCCTGAGCCGGGCCACCCCCGGTCTCATCGCCCGCACCGCCCTGGCGATCATCGACGAGGAGGGCCCCTCGGCCCTGAGCTTCCGCTCGCTCGCCGACCGGCTGGGCGTCTCGCACGCGACCATCCACCGCCGCTGCACGGACCTGGGCGGGCTGCTCGACCTGTGCACCGACCACCTCGCCGCCGAGCTGCCGGACATCCCGCCGGGCACGCCGTGGGCCGAGGCCACCGAGGCCCGCTTCACCGCGCTCTACACACTGCTGACCGCCCACCCCGGCCTGGTCGCCCTGCGCGGCTCCCGCCCCTGGCTCGGACCGCAACTGCTCGCCCGGCTGGTCGAGCCCGCCCTCGCCGACAGCATCGCCGCCGGGATGACCCCCGAGCACGCCTTCCACACGTACCGGCGGATGTATCTGCTCACGCTCGGCAGCGCGACCTTCGTCGACCACCGGGACCCCGGGGCCACCGTCACCACCACGCGCACCGCCCTGGCCTCGCTCGACCCGGAGCGGTTCCCGGTGCTGACCGGGCACATGGACGTCATCCTGCCGGCCATGACCGACCACGAGGTCTACCACGGCGCCCTGCGCCAACTCATCGCCGCGGCCCGGCCCTGAGGGTCCGGCGGCCGGATTCCCCTCGGTCCAGGCAGGGTTGGGGAAGCAAATCCGGCTGCTTTACGATGAAGGCATGACGACAGCGCGCCCCTGTTCGATCGCCGACGCACTCGGCGTGGTCGGCGAGAAATACTCCCTGTTGGTGCTGCGTGAGGTCTTCTTCGGCGTCCGGCGCTTCGACGCGATCGCCCGTAACACCGGAGCCCCTCGTGACATCCTCGCCGCACGGCTGCGGCGCCTGGTGGAAGCGGGGGTCCTGGAGAAGGTTCCGTACCACGACCGCCCCGCGCGCTTCGAATACTGCGCCACCCCCGCCGGGCAGGACCTGCGCCCGGTGCTCCTGATGCTGATGCGGTGGGGTGACAAGCACCTGGCCGATGTGCCGCCGACCGTGCTGGAGCACACCTGCGGTTCCGACCTGGATTCCGTCGTCGTCTGCCGCTGCTGCGGCGAGGAGGTCACCAGCGCGGAACTCACGCCCCGCTTCCAGGTCCCGGGCTGGACGGCCGAAGGCGCGGCCTGAGCGCGGACGACCGCCCCGTACGGGCGGGCTACGGGCAGCAGCTCGTTGCCCTCGGCTCCCCTAGACTTGAGGAATCCTTCCCACCACCGGTGATTCCCCCTGGGGGTTGTCGTGAGCGTGTTCGCCGAAGCGATGCGGCAGCGGATCCGCCACGCACGGGCCGCGCTGGCGGCGGCGCGGAGGGAGGGCGATGACTACGGGGCCTGTGTGGCGGAGGAGGAGCTGGAGGACGCCGTGCGGCTCGCCCGTGAGCACGGTGTCGAGGCCGGCGAGGAGCCGGAGCCGTCATAGGTCGTTGCCCGCGTAGGACAGATTGAAGCTCTTGTTGGTCAGCGGGAAGTCCGGGACGATCGTGTCGGCCAGCGCGACCGGCAGCGCCGGCCAGTTGAAGAAGGACGGGTCCGCCGTCTTCACCCGGGTCAGCGTGTGGTCACGCCCGCGCAGCTCGACGCGCGTGGTGACGGTGCCGCGCCAGCCCTCGACGATGCCGGTGCCGGCGGCCGCCGCTCCGGGCCGGCCCGGCGGGAGGTCCACCACCCAGCGGCCGGTCATGAGCCGTTCCGTCAGTTCCTCGACGAGCGCCAGCGAGGTGTCGATCTCCTCGGCCCGTACGAGGAAGCGGGCCAGCACGTCCCCCGCGGTGTGCACGGGCACGGTGAGCGCGGGCCCGTAGTCGTGGAAGGGGTGGCGGATCCGGGCGTCGGCGGCCAGCCCGCTGGCCCGCGCGACATAGCCGAGGCAGCCGAGGTCACGGGCGGCGGCCAGGTCGAGCCGGGCGGTGCCGGTGAAGCGGTCGCGGACGGTGGTGTGTCCGAGGGCGAGGGTGACGATGTCGCCGATCTCCCGGCCGAGCACCCGCATCCGCGCCGTCCCGGGGATCGAGCGGAGCGCCGCGCCGCCCGGGACGACGGCACCGCGCAGCAGCCGGTGCCCGGTGACCTCCTGGTTCAGGCGCAGCAGCTGTTCGCGGACGTGCTGGGCGCGGGCGTTGAGGATGCCGTGGCCGACGTCGTTGCACAGGGCGCCGAGGTCGGCGACGTGGTTGTGGAGGCGTTCCAGTTCCAGGAGGAGCGCGCGGGCGCGCCGGGCGTCCTCGGGGACGCGGGTGCCGGTTGCCTCCTCGACGGCCAGGCAGTAGGCGAGGGCGTGTCCGACGGCGGTGTCGCCGCTGACGCGCTCCGCCAGCGGCAGGCCGCGCTCGGGGGTGCGGCCCTCCATGAGCTTCTCGATGCCCTTGTGGACGAACCACAGGCGGGCCTTGAGCTTGATGATGGTCTCGCCGACGACGGAGAAGCGGAAGTGGCCGGGTTCGATGAGTCCGGCGTGCACCGGTCCGACGGGGATCTCGTAGACCCCCTCGCCCTCGACCTCCAGGAAGGGGTACGGCCCCTCCGGCTCGGCGAAGGGCGGCGGGGGGCCGGCTTCGGGGTGCATGGGGTACCAGCCGCGGGGCCAGTGGAAGTGGCGGACGAGGCGGTGGGGCAGGGGGTGGTCGAGGGGCACGATGCCGTGCAGGTCGCGCATCTCCCGCTCGAACCGCCCGGCGGGGAAGGACAGATGGGCCAGGGTGGGCAGCCGGGGTGCCTTGGGGTCGAGGCGTACGTGCAGTTCGGTACGGGTGTCGGGCGGGCCGGAGACGAAGAGGTAGACCACGCGGACGGCCGGTCCGCCCGGGGCGGCGGGGCCGTCGTGGTGGGCCGCGACCAGCGCGAGGCGGTGGCCGTCGACGAGCAGGTCCGCGGCGCGTCCGGGCAGTTCGCCGGGGCCGATGTCGGTCACGGTCGCGGGCATTGGTCAGTGCCTCCCGATGATCTCGCCGGCGGCGGACAGCAGCCGGGTGAGGGGCCCGGTGGCCACGCCCAGGGCCGCGGCCGCGACGAGGCCGGTGACCAGGGGCGCCGCCGCGGCCGGCCCGAGCCGGACGGGGCCGTCGGCGACGGCCTCCGGTTCGGGCGGGGGGCCGAGGACCATGCGGGCGGTGCGGGTGACCAGTGCGGCGAAGGAGGCGAGGGTGAGGATCAGGGCGACGGCGACGACCTTGCCGTGCCCGGCGGTGAACCCGGCTCGGGCTAGGCCGAGTTCGGAGGCGAAGAGGCTGAACGGCGGCAGGCCGAGCAGGGCGACCACGGACAGCCCGAAGGTGGTGCCCAGCGCCGGGGCCTCGGCGAGCAGTCCGCGCACCCGGCCGATGCGGGTGGAGCGGCGGATCCGCAGGATGTGGCCGGACGCGCAGAACGCGACGGTCTTCGCCAGCCCGTGGCCCGCGATGTGCAGCAGGGAGGCGGAGACGGCCAGCGGCGTGCCGATGGCGGTGCCGAGGGCGATCAGGCTCATGTGCTCCATGCTCGAATAGGCCAGCATCCGCTTGTAGTCGCGCTGGGCGAGCAGCAGGACGGCGGCCAGCGCCAGGGTGAGCAGGGCGGCTCCGGCGAGCAGGGTGCGGGTCCAGCCGGCGCCGAGGGCCGCGTCCGCGATGACCTTGTAGCGCAGCAGCCCGGCGAAGGCGACGGAGAGCAGGACGCCGGACATCAGCGCGGACACCGGCGCGGGGGCCTGGCTGTGGGCGTCGGGCAGCCAGGCGTGCAGGGGCGCGAGCCCGGCCTTGGCGCCGAAGCCGAGGACGATGAGGCTCATGGCGAGCCGGGTGACGGCCGGGTCGAGCCGGTCGGCGTGCGCGGCGAGCGTCGGCCAGTCCAGGGCGGACGCCTCGGAGATGCCCGCCTGCCGGGCGGCGTAGTAGAGCAGGACGGTGCCGAGGAAGGCGAGGGCGATCCCGGCGGAGCAGATCACCACGTACTTCCAGGCGGCCTCGACGGAGGCCTTGGTGCGGCGGTGGCCGACGAGGAAGGCGGTGACGATGGTGGTGGCCTCGATGGCGATCCACAGCACGCCGAGGTTCGCGGCCAGGACGGCGGCGCTCATGGCGGCGAGGAACGCCTGGACGAGCAGGTTGTAGCGGCGGGCGGCACCGGCGTCGGCCCGCTCGTGGGCCAGGTGGGCGGGGCCCGCGGCGCAGGCCAGGGCGGCGACCGCGCCGACGGCGAGGAGCAGCCACACGGTCAGGGCGTCCGCGCGCAGCAGCCGCCCGTACGCCGTCACCGGTCCGCGGTCCGGGACGGTGGCGGCGAGGGCCGCCCCGCAGAAGAGGATCGTGGCCGGGGAGACGAGGCCGAGCCAGGTACCGGCCGGCCGGGCCGGGGCGTCGTGGCCGGTGGCGAAGAGCGGCGCCGGGGCCGGGCCGTCGCCGGCGAACGGCGGTGGCCCGGGAGGTGCGCCGGGAGGTCCGCCGGTGAGCGTGACCGGTCCCCCGGCGGCCGTGCCGGAGCCGGTGGTCCGCGCGGGTTCGGCCGGTGTGCGCGGGGGCGGTGGCTTGTGCGCGAGGGCGGCGGAGTGCCGGGGGGCGTGGGTCCGGCGGTACGGGCGTACACCGCGCAGCCCGGTGGCCGCGTGGGCGGCCGAGGCGGCGAGGGGCACCGCGATGGGGGCGGTCAGCAGCAGTGCGGTGGTGGCGTGCGTCATCAGTCGCGTAGCTCCCGCAGGTCGTCGATGCCGGTGCCGCCGAAGGCGGCCCGCATCCGGGTGGTGAGGATCTGCAGGACGAGAACGGCGAGCAGGACGTCGAAGGAGACGCCGAGTTCGACGATCAGCGGCACCCCGGAGGCGGCCAGGAAGGCCGTGGCGGTGATGCCGTTGTCCAGGAGCAGGAAGCCGACCACCTGCGCCAGGGCGCGGCGCCGGGTGACCAGGGTGAAGAAGCCGATCAGGACGACGGCGAGGCCGACCGGCAGGGCGCTCGTCGCGGGGGTGGGGTCGAGTTCGACGAGGGGGCGGGCGACGGCGTAGGCGAGGAGGGTGAGGAGGGCGGCGCTCAGCAGGGACGCGGCGACGTTGACCAGGGGCTGGGTCTCGCGGGCCTCGCTGACGTCCTCCTCGTAGTGGCGGGTGGGGGGCGGGATGCCGGCGGTGAGGGCGCGCCGGATGAGGTGGGGCAGGGCTCCGGCGCGCAGCAGGCCGATGCCCGCGGCGATGGCGAGGAGGTTCCAGCGGCCCTCGTGCACGCCCAGCAGGGCGGCGACGGCGGCCAGGGCGACGCCCTGGAGGGCGAAGGCCCGGACGATCGAGGACAGTTGGCGCAGCCACAGGACCACGACGGCCGCGAGCAGGAAGGCGCCGCACGCCAGGTCGAGCAGCTGGGTGAAGACGCTGTCGTTCATGTGTCCCTCACTCACTCTCCTGTGAGGAAGTACGAGGCGGTGACCGCGAGCAGGGCCAGCAGGAAGGATCCGGCGAGCAGCTCGGGGACGCGGAACAGCCGCAGTTTGGCCCAGAAGACCTCGGCGGCCGCGAGGGCGGAGCCGAGCAGGGCGACCTTGGCGGTGAGCAGGACGAGGGCGAGGGCGAGGGCGGCCGGTGCGGCGGTGGTCGCGATGCCCCAGGGGGCGGACAGGGAGGCGAGCAGTCCGAGCAGGACGGCGAGCCGCATCTGGGCACCGAGTTCGACCAGGGCGAGGTCGGGGCCCGCGTACTCCAGCACCATCGCTTCGTGGACCATCGTCAGTTCCAGGTGGGTGGAGGGGTTGTCCACGGGCAGCCGGCCGGTCTCGGCGAGGACGGCGACGGCCAGCGCCGCGGTGGCCAGGAGCCCCGCCGGGGAGGCCAGCCGCACCGGGTCGTGGATGCCGCCGGAGACGATCGCGGACAGGTTGGTGGAACCGGTCGGTATCGACAGGGCGAACACGGCGAGGAGGATGGTCGGTTCGACGAGGGCGGCCACGGTCATCTCGCGGGAGGCGCCCATGCCGCCGAAGGCGGTGCCGGTGTCCAGGCCGGCGAGGGCGAGGGCGACCGTGCCGAGGGCGAGCAGCGCCACCACGAGGATCAGGTCGGCGCGGCTGCTGACGGGAGTGACGGTCGAGGCCAGGGGGACGAGTGCGGCGACGACGGCGGTGGTCGCGACGAGCAGGAGCGGGGCGAGGCGGAAGGCGGGTCCGGTGCCGACGGGGGTGATGGCCTCCTTGCGGAGCAGCTTGCGCAGGTCCCGCCAGGGCTGGAGGACACCGGGCCCGGCCCGGCCCTCCAGCCGGGCCCGCACCTGCCGCATCGTGCCGGCGAGCAGGGGCGCTCCGGCGACGACGAGGACGACCTGGGCGGTCACGGCCGCCGTGCCGATGGCTTTCACGGTGTCTCCTCCTGCGTGTCCCCCGGCGTGCCCGGCCGCGCGCCGCCGATCACCAGCCCACCGCCAGGGCGAGCAGCACGGCGACGAGGCCGAAGAAGCCGTAGCCGAGGTAGAGATGCACGCTGCCGGTGGCCAGGCGGCGCGCGCCCTGACCGAGGCCGGTGACGGCGGCGAGGACGGGGCGGTAGACACGGTGCTCGATCCGGTCGGGGATCCGGCTCTGGAAACGCACCCGCTCCACCAGATAGGCGGATTCACGCAGCGGGGTGACGTTGACGTCCTGCTCGGGGGCGAGGACGTCGTCGAAGACCCGCTGGAGGGGTTCGGCGAACGAGGTCGCGGTGTAGGACATCCGGGCGGTCGGGGCGCCGCCGCCGCAGTCCCACAGCCTGACGTTGGCGCGGCGGCCGCGGCGGGCCGTGATCCGGATGAGGGCGGCGGCCGCGAGCACTCCGGCCGCCAGCGCCGCCGCGACCCACAGGGGTGACATGGAGGCGGCGAGCCGGTCCAGGCGCAGTTCGAAGCCGTCGCCGGAGAGCGTGGGCCCGCCCTTGAGCCCGGCGACGGCCACGGCTCGTGACAGCCCGTCGCCCAGCATGCCGGGTACGAGCGCGAGCCCGGTGCAGCCGACGGCGAGCAGGCCCATGCCGATGAGCATGCCGGGCGGGCTCTCGGTGGCGGCCGTGGCCTCGGCGCTGCGGGGGCGGGCGAAGAAGCCCACGCCGAGCGCCTTGACGAAGACGGCGGCGGCCAGTCCGGCGGACAGCGCGATGACCGCGACGGCGAGCGGCAGCACGATGGCGGTGGAGATGCCGGGCACGGTCAGGCCGTTGATGAGGGACTGGAGCAGCAGCCATTCGCTGAGGAAGCCGTTGCCGGGCGGGAGGGCGATCGCGCCGAGGGCGGCGACCGTGAAGAAGCCGGCGGTGGCGGGCATCCGGGCGCGCAGCCCGCCCATGCGGTCGAGGTCGCGCACGCCGGTGGCGCGGACGACGGAGCCCGCGGCGCAGAACAGCAGGGCCTTGAAGACGGCGTGGTTGGCGACGTGCAGGAGGGCGGCCGCGAGGGCGAGCGCGGCGGGCACCGGATAGCCGGAGGAGGCGAAGAGCCCGGCCGCGCCGACGCCGATGAGGACGAGTCCCAGGTTCTCGGACGTGGAGTAGGCGAGCAGCCGTTTGAGGTCGGATGCCATGGCCGCCTGGAGAATGCCGTAGACGGCGGAGAGGGCGCCCGCCGCCAGCACGAGCAGCCAGCCCCAGCGCGGGGCGCCGCCCAGCAGGTCGAAGGCCACGCGCACGATGCCGTAGGCGCCGAGGTTGACCATGGCGGCGCTCATCAGCGCGGAGACGTTGCTGGGGGCCTCGGGGTGGGCCCTGGGCAGCCAGGGGTGCAGGGGCACCATGCCGGCCTTGGACGCGAAGGCCGCCGCGACCAGCACGAAGACCGTGCCACGGGCGGCGGGTGACATCCCGCTCGCGCCCGCGCGCAGCGCGGTGAAGGTCTCGCCTCCGGCGCAGGCGGCGAAGAGGGCCATGCCGGCCAGCAGCAGGACGAGTCCGAGGTGGGTCATGACGGCGTACCAGACCCCGGCCTCGCGGACGGAGGCGCGGTCGCGCTGGTCGGCCAGGACGAGCAGCAGCGAGGTGAGGGCCATGACCTCCCACAGGAGGAGGAACGTCGAGACGGAGGCGGCCGCGGGGACGAGGACGAGGGTGAGGGCGAACAGCGGCAGCGCGGCCTGGACCCCGCGCGAGGCGACACCGCGCGCGCGGTCGCCCCCGGCGTAGCCGATGCCGTAGACGGCGACCGCGAGGACCACGGCCCCGGCCACCGCCATGAAGAGCCCCGACAGGGCGTCGACGGCCAGATAGACACCGGCCATCGGCAGCAGGCCGGGGAGGTGGACGGACCACCGGCCGCCGCCGGACGCCATCAGTCCGGCCGCGAGCCCGGCACCGCCGAGGCCCGCCGTGCACAGCCCGACGGCTATGACGCGTGCCCGTCTGGGCAGCAACGCGCCGGACAGCGCTCCGGCGCCGGCGAGCCCGACCGCGAGAACCGCCGCGGTTTCGGCATCCCTCATGCGCGGTCCCTCACTCGCGCGGCGACCGTCGGCCCCGTCGCGCCCCCGCTGGGCGCGGCCGCGCTCACCGGCCGGTCACGGCGCGGAGCGCCGCCACGATCCGGTCGGGTCGCGGTGGGCAGCCCTCGACCTTCAGGTCGACGGGGACCACGTCGGCCACCGCCCCCTCGACACCGTGGCCACCGGCGAACTCGCCGCAGTTCAGGGCGCAGTCGCCGACCGCCACGACGAGCCGGGGGCGGGGCATCGCGGCGACGGTGCGGCGCAGGGGTTCGGCCATGTTGCGGGTGACCGGCCCGGTGACGAGCGCGACGTCCGCGTGCCGGGGCGAGGCCACGAGGCGGGCTCCGTAGCGCTCGGCGTCGTAGACCGGCCCGAAGGCCGCCGCGATCTCGATCTCGCAGCCGTTGCACGACCCGGCGTCCACGCAGCGCACCTGGACGGAGCCGCCCAGGCGGCGGGCCGCGGCGGACTCGGCCGGGGCGGGCCGGGGCGGCGCGTCCTCCGCCACCCGTCCGGTTTCGCGGATCTTGCGCAGCAGGCTCATAAGGGCTCCCTCGGCTCGGCGTCGATGTGCCTCACGAAGGTGCGGCGGCCGTCTCCCGCCGTCACAGCGCGATCACGCGCCGGGAGACGGCCGCCGGTCGGAGGGGCCGGGAAGGGCGGCGCCGGAGCCTCGCGGGTTCCGCGACGGGCCCGGCCCGGATCGCCGGTGCCCCGGGCGGGATGGTCCGGCGGGTGCGGCCTCCGGCAGCCCCGTTGCATGAGGACTGATCTGCTCCGGGAAACGGGGTGCGGGGCGGGTGGGTTACGGGGAGTTCCGGCCACTGTGACACCACGGACAGCTGAGACTCGTGGTTCGAAACCACTTGCCGCACACGGCAGAATCTACGAGGTCACCGGGCCCTCGGGGCACGGCGGCGAAACTCGGTGGCGGCGCGGCCGCTCCGTACGTCAGTCTGATTCCGGCCACCAGCCGAGGAATGGGAGACCGGTGGAGCTGTACGAATACGCGAGCCTCGACGCCGTCGGCCTGCGCGCGCTGATCCGGGCGCGTGAAGTGAGCGCGGCCGAGGTCGAGTCGGTGGCCCGGCGCGCCCTCGCCGCGGCCGGCACCGACCTCGGCGCGCTGACGCTGCCGTTGTTCGAGCCTGCCCTCGACCACGAGCCGGACGGGCCGTTCGGCGGCGTGCCGTTCGTGATCAAGGACAGCGGACCGTTCGCGCGGGGCGTGCCGTTCACCCTCGGCAGCCGCAGCATCCGCGGTGCGGTCGCGCAGGCCGACCACGACCTGATGGCCCGCTTCCGCACCGCCGGACTGGTGGCGCTCGGTCAGACCACCGCCCCCGAGCTGGGGCTCAGCTTCTCCACCGAGCCGGTGCGCTACGGACCGACGCGCAACCCCTGGGCACCGGACCGGGGCGTCGGCGGGTCCAGCGGCGGGGCGGCCGCGCTCGTCGCGGCGGGCGCGGTGCCGTTCGCCCACGGCAACGACGGCGCGGGTTCCCTGCGGGTGCCCGCCGCGTGCTGCGGGCTCGTCGGCCTCAAGCCGAGCCGCGGCCGTACGCCCAGCGGACCGCTCGCCGGGGAGGCTGCGTTCGGGCAGACCGTGGAGTTCGGGCTCACCCGGACCGTGCGCGACACGGCCCACCTGCTCGACGCCGTGGCCGGCGCGCCGCCCGTCGGCGACAAGTACGCGGCTCCGCCGCCCGTACGTCCGTACGCCGAGGAACTGCGCGCCGGCCCGGGCCGGCTGCGGGTCGCGGTCACCACGCGAGCGTGGTCGGGCGTGGCGGTGGACCCGCAGGTGGCCGCCGCGGCGGAGACCGCGGGCCAGCTCCTGGAGTGGATCGGGCACATGGTCTCCCCCGCGAGCCCGGCCGTCGATCCGGACGCGGTCGTCGAGGCGTTGATGCTCAGCGTGTACGCGACGGGTGCCGCGATGCTCAGGGCACCGCGCAGGCCCGATCCGTCGCTGCTGGAGGCGGTGTCGCGGGTGGTGCTCGGCGAGACGGAGGCGGCGGGCGCGCTCGACGTGATGGCGGCGGTCGACGCCCAGCACCGGGTCACGCGCCCGGTCGCCGACTTCTTCACCCGGTACGACCTGCTGGTGACCCCGACACTCGGGCAACTCCCGGCACCGCACGGCACCCTCGACTACGACGCCCCCGGCCACACGGCCCGCTCCTGGCTGCGCCGCATCCTCGCGTACGGCCCGTTCACGGCGGTGTTCAACGTCTCGGGCCACCCGGCGATGAGCTTGCCGCTCGGGCAGAGCCGGGAGGGGTTGCCGGTGGGGGTACAGCTGGTGGCCGCGCACGGGCGTGAGGATCTGCTGCTGGGGGTGGCGGCGCAGCTGGAACAGGCGGCGCCGTGGGAGGAGCGACGGCCGCTGTCCTTCTGCGGGGTGGGGTGAGGGCGGTGGGGTGCGGGGTGCTTGTGCCTGCGGCGCTTTGTTCCCCAGCCCCGCCCCTTCCCGAAACTGGGGCGCGTGCCCCAGACCCCCGGCTGCGGGTCCGTTGCGCCTGCGGCGGGAGCGGCCTGCGGCCGCGTCCTCAAACGCCGGACGGGCTGATTTTGGCTGATGTGGGTGCCCATTCAGCCCGTCCGGCGTTTGAGGACAACGCGGCGAAGCCGTGTTGCGGGGGTCTGGGGCGTAGCCCCCAGTTTCGGGAAGGGGCGGGTAGGGGAAAAGCCCGCCGCAGGCCCACTCAAGCCACACCCGGGCACGGGTCCGGGGCGGAGCCCCGGCCGCGGCGGAGCCGCGCATCAGATGCTGCGGGAAGGGGCGGGGTAGGGGAACAAAGCCCGCCGCAGGCGGAAACGGCCGCCGCCCCCTTAAGCGTTCAAGACCAACCCCCGCGCCCGATAACTCCCGGCCCCCGCCCGCAGTGCCAGAGATGCCAGCGCCTCCGGCGCCCCCCGCTGCCCCCGGATACCCGGAAAAGCGTTGACGTCGACGATCAACGGACCCTCCGGCACATCGAGAAGGTCGACGCCGTAGACGTCGAGAGCGAAGACCTCACCGGCACGCCGCACCACATCGAGCCAGGCGGTGGGCAGTTCGGCGACGGCGACCGGCTCGGGCCGGCGGGGCGCCGGTGAGGCCAGTTCCGAGCGGCGGACGGCGGCGAAGATCTCGTCGCCGACGACCCACAGCTTGTGGTCCCAGCCGCTGTTCGGGGTGAAGGTCTGGGTCACCACGGGTTCGTCCGGCCACTGTGCGGCCAGGGTCCGCAGTTGTTCCGCGTCGTCCGCCCGCGCCACGAGGTCGTGCCGCCTGCTGTGGCGGCTCTTGACGACCAGGGGGTACGTCAGGCCGTCCCGTGCGGCCAGGCGCGGCAGGGTGGTCGCCGGCGTGGTGGCGGCGAACGGCAGCCCGGCGGCGAGCGCGACCTCGGCCATGGCGGTGCGGTCCTGGCACCGTTCGGTCGCGTCGGCGGAGTTCAGCACGGGGGCACCGTGCTGTTCGAGGTAGCGGGCGAAGGCCAGGGCGCAGGGCGTGCGGCTCTTCAGCAGATAGACGTCGGCCAGCGCCTGGGGAACGCGCGCCGGTGACGGCAGCACGGCGTGCCGGGGGTCGAGCGCCTCCACCTGGTGGCGGGGTGCCAGGAGCGCGGTGGTGGCGGCCAGCAACGGGTGGTCGGGCGCGGGTGTCAGCAGGCAGATCCTCACGCGGCACCGCCCACCGGTGCGGGGGCGGGCAGTTGCGCGGCGGCCGTGGCGTACCGGGAGGTTCCGGCGTCGGCGAGCCGCAGGACGGCCCACGCCACCCGGGCCACGGCGTCCGGCACCTGACGGAAGCTCGGGAAGTCGTTGACGTCGACGATCACCGGCCCGTCGGGGCCGAGCACCACGTCCACCCCGTAGAGGTCGAGGCCGTAGACGGCACCGACCTCGGTGACGATGTCCGCCACTTCGGCGGTGAGCGGCACCCGGCGCTCGCGGGTGGGCTGGTCGGGGTGGAGCGGCGAGCGGCGTTCGGTCGCGTACAACTCGCCGTCCACGCAGTACACCTTGAGGTCGATGCCCGAATTGGGCACGTACGGCTGGGCTATCAGCATGCCGGCGGGTTCGGTGCCGGGGGCGGGCAGCCGGTCCGGGGAGGGCACGAGGCGCACGGCGCGGCCGGAGCTGCCGTCGGCGGGCTTGACCACGAGGGGGTACGCGGCCGCGGGGATCTCGGCGAACTCCTCGGGCCGGGCGGCGGCGTAGGTCACCGGGACGGGCAGGCCGTGGTGTTCGGCCGTCACCGCCGCCAGCGCCTTGTCGCGCACGCCGCGTATGGCGCGGGCGTCGTTGACCGTGGTGAGGCCGACGGTCGCGGCGGCCTCCAGCAGCGTCAGGCCCGGTCCGCCGGAGACGGTCTTGAGCACCCACGCGTCGTGCGCGCCCGCGCGCACCGCCTCGGAGAGCTTGAGGAGGGAACCGCCCGGCCGCAGCACGTCCACCTGGTGCCCCCAGGCGGTCAGTTGGCGGATCACGTCCACCGGCATGCCGTCGCGCCGGTACTGCTCCTCCACCAGGAAGCAGAGTCTCATTGGTGCATCCTCGTAATCCCCGGACGTCCGCCGATCCCGTCCGGCAGAACTGTGACGGCTCAGGATGTCATGGGTGTGCAGGTGAGAACGCCAGGGGCTGTCTCGATTCCGTAGCAACCGGCCGACGCGGCGCGGGGATTTCTCCGGATCCGACCGACTGGTGCGGATGTCGGGTAGTCCGGGCACAGCTCGTCGGCGAGCATCACCGCGGCAAGGCGGACACAGCATGTCGTCGGACGGGTACAGCGCGTACGGAATGTGCCACGAGGCTTGAGCCGCGGCCCGTTCGGGAAAGCTGTAGGGAAAAGAGGCAGCAGCGAGCCATGCCCTGAATCAGAGGGGACGCGAATATCTCGCTGTATCGCACATCGAGAACGAGATGAACGCCGATGGACGACCACACCGATACTTTCCCCGATGCGACGGCGGTCCCTGTCGCCGCCGTCGACGGACGAGGCACCGTCACCCTGTGGAGTCCCCTGGCCCAGCGCCTGCTCGGTTATGCGTCCGACGAGATCGTCGGACGGCCGGCCTCCGGCCTGCTCGCCGCTCCCCTGCCCGCCTCGGCGCGCACGGCGCTGACCAGGGCCGCGCGGTGGAGCGGCAGCCTTGCCGCACGGCACCGGGACGGCAGCACGGTGCGGATTCCGCTCCGTGCGTGCCCCGGTCCGGACGGTGACGGCGGCGTCGGCTGGCTCGTGCTGACGGCTGCCCGGGACGGCCCCGCGAATGCGCCGGAGACCGGTCCGGCCGCCGGCCCGGCGCCACTGAAGGAATGGGCCTATCTCCAGTCCCCCATCGCCACGTCGGTCTACGACGGCGAACTGCGGCTCGTGAGCGTCAATGACGAAATGCTCGGCGTGGCAGGCCGCCCGGAAGCGGAGATGCTCGGACTGCGCCTCGCGGATATCCACCCGGGCCCGCCCTTCGACGAATTCGGCAGAATGATGGCCGATGTGCTGCGCACGGGAAGGCCCGTGCGCACGGACGCCGTCTTCCGGGCGCCCGGTGAGGTGCGGGAGCGCGCCTGGGCGTCGTTCTTCACCCCGCTGAGGGATCCCGCCGGTCAGGTGCGCGGGGTCGCCCTCGCCGCCCTCGACCGCACGGAGGAGCACCGGGCGCGGCAGCGGCTGGCCCTGGTGAACGAGGCGGGGGCGAGGATCGGGACGACCCTGGACGTGGCCCGTACGGCACAGGAGCTGGCGGAGGTCACCGCGGGGCCGTTCGCCGACTTCGTCGCCGTCGACCTGTGCGAGGCGGTGCTCCACGGCGAGGGCGAGGCAGCGCGGGTGGACGGCTCCGTGGCCCTGCGCCGCGTCGCCGCCCGTAGCGTCCTCGGCGAAGGGCCGGGCGCGGACCCGGGCCCGGCCGAAGCGCGCCCGAGCCCGCCGCACTCCCCGCCGGCCCGCGCGCTGGCCTCCGGCAGGCCGTCCCTGCACAGCGGCGACGACCCGGGGATCCAGGCGTGGCTGTCGGACACCTCCGCCGTGCCCGCCGCCGTCCGCGAGCGCGGCGTCGGCTCCGTGCTCGCCGTGCCGCTGAGCGCGCGCGGCACCACGCTGGGCGTGGCCGTCTTCGTGCGCGGCCAGGGCGCCTACGACGGCGACGACATGCTGCTCGCCTCGGAGATCGCGGCACGGGCCGGCGCGTGTGTCGACAACGCGCGGCGGTACGCCCAGGAGCGCGCCGCCGCGCTCACCCTCCAGCGCAGCCTGCTGCCGAGCCGGCTGCCGGACCAGGGGGCGGTGGAGGTCACCTCGCGGTATCTGCCGGCCGACGCCCAGGCGGGCATCGGGGGCGACTGGTTCGATGTCATCCCGCTGTCCGGGGCCCGGGTGGCGCTGGTGGTCGGGGACGTCATCGGCCGTGGCCTCCAGGCGTCCGCTGTGATGGGCCGGCTGCGCGCGGCGGTCCGTACGCTCGCCGACCTCGACCTGCCGCCGGACGAGCTCCTCACCCACCTCGACGACCTGGTCATCCAACTGGCGCAGGGGCAGGAGCCGAAGCCCGCGGCCACCGTGCGGGAGACGGGCGCGACCTGTCTTTACGTGGTCTACGACCCGGTGTCGCGGCGCTGTGCCATGGCGCGGGCGGGGCATCCCGCGCCCGTGATCGTGCTGCCCGACGGCACGGCGAGCTCCGCGCACGTCCCCAGCGGTCCGCCGCTCGGGCTGGGCGGGCTGCCCTTCGAGGCGTTCGAGACGGAGCTGCCGGAGGGCAGCCTCCTCGCGCTCTACACCGACGGGCTCGTCGAGGGCCGCGACCACGTGAGTGACCCCGGGACCGTCAGGCTGCGCGAGGTGCTGACCGCTCCTCCGGCGTCCCTGGAGCAGACCTGTGACGACGTGCTGGACGCGCTGCTGCCGGACCGGACGGTGCGGCCCGCCGACGACGTCGCGCTGCTGCTGGCCCGCACCCGGGCGCTGGACGCCGACCACGTGCACAGCTGGAGCCTGCCCGCGGACCGGGCCACCGTGGCCGACGCCCGCAAGCACGCGTCCGAGCAGCTGACGGCGTGGGGGCTGGAGGAGCTGGGCTTCACGACCGAACTGGTCGTCAGCGAGCTGGTGACCAATGCCATCCGGCACGCGCACGCGCCCATCCGGCTGCGGCTGATCCGTGACGCGTCGTCGCTGATCTGCGAGGTCTCCGACGCCAGCAGCACCTCACCGCGCATGCGCCGGGCCCGGGTCTTCGACGAGGGCGGGCGGGGCCTGCTGCTGGTCGCGCAGCTCACCGACCGCTGGGGCACGCGCTTCACCGCGGACGGCAAGACCATCTGGGCCGAGCAGCCGCTGGCCGCCGCCTGAGCCTCGCCTCCCGGGTACGGGCGGGGACAGGGCCCGCACCCGGGAGACGGCGTGCGGAGGGTCAGCGCATGCGCATGCAGTCGCGCACCAGGTCGAGGTGGTGGGCGACGAAGGGCCGGGCCGCGCGGGCGGCGTCCCGCACCTCGTCGTCCTTCCCCGACTTGACCTCGCCGTCGATGAGCTTCAGCACCGCGACGTGGCCGGTCTCCTGGGCCTTCAGCCACATCTTGTCGTAGTCACGGCTGCCCGCCCGTTTCGCGAGGTCGGCCATCTCCTGTTGCTGTGCGGCCGTGACGTCCTTCGGCAGCGTGACCTTCAGCCGTTTCGCGAGCGCCCGGAGCGACTCGTCCATGCGGGTGTGGTCGCTGACGAGCACCTTCCCGGTCTCCTTGGCGCACCGCATGAGGGCGTGCCGCCCGGCGTCCTTGCCGGCCGCGATCTCCGCCATGTTGCCCTGGTGAGCCGCCGTCAGGAAGGCGTCGTCGTGCTC
This sequence comes from Streptomyces sp. NPDC001407, assembly GCF_042895325.1. NCBI lineage: Bacteria > Bacillati > Actinomycetota > Actinomycetes > Kitasatosporales > Streptomycetaceae > Streptomyces > Streptomyces sp. NPDC001407. The sequence continues at coordinate 87,013 of NZ_JBIAWF010000018.1, read as the reverse complement.
GCACTCCGTGGCGAGGGCCGTCCCCGCCGATGCCGCCGCCAGGGCGAGGGCCACCACCGCGGTACCGGCCCGGTGTCGCATACGCATCGTTAGCTGCTCCGTTCCTCATGTGCCCACGGCGCCCCTCGGCACCGTGGGCCGGGTTCTGGCCGGGGCGTACGGACCGACGCCCCTTCGGAGTTGATGACTGCCCCGGGCCGCGGTCACGCCACCCGCGGGGCCTTCGCAGTCCGTCCCAATGGAGCAGCGGGCCGTCAGGAGCAGGTGGAGCGGTCCGGCGGCAGCCTGCCGTCCAGCAGGAACGCGTCGATGCGCTCGTTGACGCAGGTGGCGTCCTGGGTGCCGTAGACGCTGTGGCCGCCGCCGGTGTCGGTCATGGTCACCGCGGAGCCGACCGCGGCCGCCATCTTGGGCAGCCACTGGACGGGGGTGGCGGGGTCGTATTCGGTGGTGTGCATGAGGATCTTGGGGGCGCCGTCGGCGCGTACGTCGTGCGAGGTGTCGTCCCCGGCCTGGGGCCAGCCGGTGCAGGCGGCCATGCCCGCGGCCATGAAGGGGCCGAAGACGGGCGAGGCGCGGACGAATTCGTCGTAGGCGGCGACGACCTGCCGGGCGCTGTAACGGCCGGAGGTGTCGGCGCAGTTGATGGCGGTCATGGCCTCCTCCACCTTGCCGTGGAGGCCGTTCTCCCGCTTGCCGCCCGCCCCGTCGGCCGCCGCCCGGCCCAGTGCCGCCGCCTCGCCGGGGTGGATGTGGTAGATGATGGCGGCCAGCAGGTTGGGGGTCTCGGGCAGGCTCTCCCGGGAGCGCAGCAGGCCCATGGTCTCCTCGATGGCACCTTCCCGGTCGAGCTTCCGGCCGCCGGGCCAGTCGATCGGCTGGTCGTCGAGGTCGTCGAAGGCGCGGGCGACGTTGGCCATGGCCTTGTCGGTGTCGGAGCCGAGCGCGCAGTCCTCCTCGCCCCGGCTGGTGCACGTCTCGACGGCGTGGCGCAGCGCCCGCTGGTAGGCGGCCGTCTGGGCGAGGGTGGAGTCCTTGAGGTTGGGAGCGGGCTCGTCGACGCCGTCCATGACCATGCGCCCGACCTTCGAGGGGAAGCGGTGGGCGTAGACGGCTCCGAGCTTGGTGCCGTAGGAGAAGCCGAGGTAGTTGAGCTTCTCCTCGCCGAGTGCGGCGCGGAGCACGTCGAGGTCCCGGGCGGTGTTGACGGTGCCGACGTACGGGATGATGTCGCCGGCCGTCCGTTTGCACCGCTGGAGCGCCTTCTCCTGCGCGGCGATGAAGTCGGCCATCCCGCCGGGGCCCGAGAGGTCCGGGCCGGGCGGGGGCTCGGCTTCGGCCATGGCTCCCCCGCCGCCGCACAGCACGGGGGAGCTGGCGCCGACGCCGCGGGGGTCGAAGGTGACCAGGTCGTAGCGCGTGCCGGCCTTGCTGAAGCCGTCGGGGCCGTATTCCTTGAGCTGTCTGAGCCCCGATTCCCCCGGGCCGCCGAAGTTCAGGACGAGCGAGCCGCCGCGCTCGTCCTGGTTCTTGGTGCGGAAGCGCATCAGCGCGAGGCTGATCTCGCCCTTGTGGGGGTCGGCGTAGGTGTACGGGACCTTGAGCCGGCCGCACTCGGCCGAGGCGTCGGCCTTCTCGGTCTCCTCCTTGACCGCCTTGTCCGTCTCCCGTGAGCATGCCTTCCAGGTGATCCGCTGCTCGTAGTAGGCCGAGAGGTCCGGCTCCCCGGAGGCCTTGCCGGAGGAGGCCGTGCAGGCCGCCAGCCCGGGGGCGAGCAGGGCGGCGGCCGCGAGGGGTGCCGCCATCCTGGCGGCGCGCGGGAGGCGGGTCGAGCACGGGGGCCGGCGTACGGACGTCATGTCAGGGACGGTATTTCGCGGGCCGACGACCGGCTTTCTGGAAGGGGCGTCCGAGTGACATCGTCGGCGTGCCGCCGCGGAGGCCAGACGCGGGGGTCAGCCGTGGAGCGCCCGTTCCAGGGCCGTGAACGCACCGTCCAGATACTCCCGCTGACTGTCGATGATGTCGTCCGCGCGCTCGCCCGCGAGCAGGCGCGCGGCGGCGGTGACGTACGCCGCGCGGTAGGCGGCGACGGTGAGGGTGGCGACGAGGCGGGGGCGGGGGTCGCCGGGCGGGGCGCCGGTCGTCGTGGCGACGGCCTCGGTGAGCGCGTTCTCCAGTTCCTCGACGCCTTCGCGGGCGCGGGCGCGCAGGGCGGGAGAGTCCAGGACGATCCGCCAGAACGCCGGGTAGCGGTCGCCGACGGCGGCCAGCGGGTGGCGCCGGTCGAGGAGTTCGCACAGCAGCCGGTGCACGGCGCCGATGGGCGTCTCGTCCTGGCGGCGGTCACGGACGGCCCGGGTGAAGAGCTCGACGGCTTCCGGGATGCGGTCCAGGAAGAGGTCCTCCTTGCGGGGGAAGTAGTTGAAGACCGTCATCGTGGAGACCTCGGCCGCCTTGGCGACCTCGGCGACGGTCACGTTGTCGAAGCCGCGTTCGGTGATCAGCGCGGTGGCCACGTCGGAGATGCGCTGCCGCGTCCGGCGCTTCTTGCGTTCGCGCAGGCCGAGGGCCTGGTTCTCGCCGTCCTCGGCCGTGGGGTCCTCACTCATGGAAAAAATAGTACCCACCAAAAACTTTTAGCGACTACAGTTTTATCCATGGACTACGACGTGGTGGTGGCAGGAGCCGGCCCCGTGGGGCTGATGCTGGCGTGCGAGCTGCGGCTCGCGGGGGTGGACGTGCTCGTCGTCGAGCGGCTCACCGAGGTGGACACGACGATCAAGGCGGGGGCGATCAACTCACCGACCGCGGAAGCCTTCTACCGGCGCGGGCTGCTGCCCGCGCTGAGGGAGATCCAGGAGAAGAGCCTGAGCGGCGTCACCTCCTTCGTCCGGCAGCGGGTGGCCGCCGGGGACGGTCCGCCCGCGCGGGCGCCGCGGTTCGCCGGGCACTTCGCGGGCATCATGCTGAGCGCGGACCTCCTGGACGAGGCCGATCCCGACCTCGCCGCCGCGGGTCCGGCGGGCGAGGTCGGCCTCGTCCCCCAGGAAGCACTGGAGCGGCTGCTCGGCCGGCACGCCGCGGAGCTCGGCGTCGAGGTGCGCCGCGGCGCGGAGCTCACCGGACTCGACGCGGCCGACGACCACGTGGCCGTGCGGCTCGGCGGCGAGACGGTCCGCGCGGGCTGGCTCGTGGGCTGCGACGGCGGCCGCAGCACGGTCCGCAAGCTCGCCGGCTTCGACTTCCCCGGCACGGACCCCGGGATCACCGGCCACCAGGCGATCGTCGAGATGGAGGGCGCCGAGCGGCTGGGGGCCGGCTGGAACTGGACCCCCAACGGGACCTACGCGCACGGCCCGTTCCCCGGCCGCATCCTCACCGTCGAGTTCGACGGCCCCCCGGCGGATCGCGACGCCCCCGTCACCGCCGGGGAGTTGCAGGCGAGCCTGCGGGCGGTGTCCGGGGTGGACGACGTCACCGTCACCCGTGTGCACTCCGCCACCCGCTTCACCGACAACGCCCGCCAGGTGAGCGACTACCGCAAGGGCCGCGTCCTGCTCGCGGGCGACGCGGCGCACGTCCACTCGCCGTTCGGCGGCCAGGGGCTCAACCTCGGGATCGGCGACGCGGTGAACCTCGGCTGGAAGCTGGCCGCCACGATCCGGGGGCGGGCGCCCGAGGGACTGCTCGACACCTATACCTCCGAGCGGCACCCCATCGGGGCCTGGGTGCTCCAGTGGACGCGGGCCCAGGTCGCGCTGATGCGGCCGGAGTCGCACGCGAGCGCCCTGCGCGACGTGGTCACGGAGCTGACCGGCACCTCCGACGCCACCACGTACTTCGTCAAGAAGATCTCCGGGGTGTGGCAGCGCTACGCCGTCCCCGGCGACCACCCGCTGGTCGGGCGCAGCGCGCCGGACCTGGAACTCGCGGACGGCAGCCGCCTGGCGGACCATCTGCACGACGGTCGGGGCGTCCTGCTGGACCTGGTGGGGTCGCAGGCGCTGCGGGCCAGGGCCGAGGGCTTCGTCCCCGTCGTCACGGCGCGCTCCTCGTCAGGGCTCGGCGGGCTGCTGGTACGGCCGGACGGGATCGTCGCGTGGGCGGCGGACGACGGGGCGGAGGCGACGGACGCTCTCGATGCCGCGCTGGCGCGGTGGTTCCTCCCCCACGCGGGCGCGGCGGCGTGCCTCGCTCCGGCCGCCGCGGGCCCGTCCGGCGGCTGAGGGGCCCGGTCACGGTGCCGGGGCGGCCTCGTGGTCGTGCTCGCACTCGGGCAGCGTCAGGACCGTCACCGCGCCGCCGTCCGCCGCGTTCGCGAACGTCAGGCGCGCCTCGATGATCCTCGCCTGGCCGACCGCGATGGTCAGCCCCAGGCCGTGCCCCTTGCCGCCGGAGCCCGTCGGCTCCGTGCGGAACCGCTGCGGGCCGTGTTCGAGCAGATAGCAGGGGTAGCCCTCGCCGTGGTCGCGAACGGTGATCACGGGGCCGTCCACGGTGAGGGTGACGGGCGGGCGCCCGTGCCTGTGCGCGTTGGCGAGCAGATTGCCGAGGACCCTCTCCAGGCGGCGGCGGTCGGTCACCACGCAGGCGTCGCGCACGACACGCACCTCGGCGTCGAGACCGGAGGCCCGTACGGTCCGCTCGGCCAGCCGGCCCAGCTGGTGCTCGTCGAAGTCGGCCTGTTCCGTGAGGGAGTCCAGCCGGGAGATCTCCAGCAGGTCCTCGGTGAGCCGGCGCAGCGCCTGCACCCGGTCGCGCACGAGCTCGGTGGGGCGGCCGGGCGGCAGCAGGTCGGCGGACGCCTGGAGGCCGGCGAGGGGGGTGCGCAGCTCGTGGGCCACGTCGGCGGTGAACCGCTGTTCGCTCTGGAGCCGCCCCTGGAGGGTGCCCGCCATCGCGTCGAGCGCCGCCGATACGGCGGCCACCTCGTCCTGCGGCTTGGAGGGGTCGGTGGTGCGCGGGTCGGCCACCCGCGCGTCGAGGTCGCCCGCGCTGATGCGCCGCGCCACGTCGGCGGTGCGGTGCAGCCTGCGGGTGACCCGCGATACGGCGAAGACGCCGACGAGCAGGGTCCCGCCGATGGCCAGGGTCGAGGAACCGATGATGGCGCGGTCGAGGCCCTCGATGGTGGCGGCGCTGTGGCGGTAGTCGAGCCGGCTGGCGAGGACCCCGCCGGCGGCGGGGGTGGCGGCCCACATCGTGGCGACGCCGTGGTCGTCGCCGAGGGCGGTGCCCCGGCGGCCGCGCAGCGCCAACTCCCGTAGCCCCGTCGGGAGTTCCGCAGGGTTGAGCGACGCCTGGTGATGCATGGGGTCGCCGACGGAATAGGCGCGGGCGGCGGAGTCGAGCCGCTGGAGCGCCTCGACGCGGGCCTGGTGGACGGTCTGCCGGGTGACGATGACGTGCACCAGGATGCCGAGGACCGCGGCGACGACACAGCACATGACGGCGAGGAAGAGCGTGAACTTCCCGTAGAGCGAGCCGAAGCGGGAGATCCTGGGCAGCCGTGGCGCGCGGAGGCCGGCCGTCATCGCCGGGTCTCCGTCGGGCGCGGGGCGGTGGTGGCCTCGACGCGGCGGATCTCGTCGCTCTTGAGCTCCATGTAATGCCGGTGGGAGTCCCAGGAGTAGACCGAGCGCACGGCGTAGTGCGGGGTGTCGGACGGCTCCCAGACGATCACGTCCCGGCCGGCCACCTCGATGGACGAGGGCCGCACGACGGTGGACATGACGCGGGTCAGCTCGCCCTTGTCGAGGGTGTAGCAGCGCAGCCCCAGGAGGTGGTCGCTCATCTCGATGCCGATGATCAGGTCGTCGTGCCCGTCGCCCGTGAGGTCCCGGTGGACGGGGGTGCGGATGGGGCAGTTCCGCTCCGCCCCGGAGCAGGAGCCGATCCTGGCGGCGGTCTCCTCGTCCAGGCCGTCGGCGCCGGTGACGTCGTTCCGGTGGGCGGCGACCTCGGCCTTGACCACGGCGTAGGGGTCCACCTTCCGGATGTCCCCGGAGGGTACGGCAGGGATGCCCGGGACGCGCGAGGCGGTGACGTCGTCGCGCTGCTCACCCGTCGGGGTGGGGGCCGGGGTCCGGTCGGGCCAGAGCTGGGCGGGGGCGGCGACGGGTGCCGTCGTACCGGCGGCGAGCGGCTCCCCCGCGACCTGGCACCCGGTCCCCGCGGCCGCCAGGGCCATGAGCGCGAGCGCCCACAGGGGTCGCCTCAAGCGCGTGCGTCGGGGGCGGGCGGCTGCGGTCACTGCTGGGTCCATCGTCGTGGGGCGTGCGTCTGCGGTCACCACGATGTTATGCGAGTGCCGCGCGAGGCGGCCGTGGCGGGCCGGAGGCCGGGCCGCCCCGGCCCGCCCGGCCCACGGCCCACGATCAGCGGTTGCGGCGTTTGGCGATCGTCGTCAGGACCACGGGAAGCAGCAGTTCCAGCGCGCGGGCGACCGTCGCGGGCGGCAGCCCGGTCTTCTTGGCCACGGCGTTCGCCACCGGCCCGCTGAGCTTGGCGAGGACGCCGGACATCAGACCGCCGCCACCCAGCCCGGCCAGGCCCTGCGCCCCCGCGGTCAGCTCCTCGGGCAGCTCGGCGACCGTGGCCTCCACGACCTTCCTGGCCGCGTCGGTGTCCGTGCCGAGCTCACCGGCAAGCTCCTCGATCCGGTCGTCGCCGAGCTCCTTGAGTACGTCCTTCTGCAACGAGTCATCGCCCATGCTCACGACCTTAACGGCGGGCGCCGGTCCCCGTCCGCAAGATCGCGGAACGGTCACCCCGGGAGGCCGGACACTGGGGAACTCACCAAACACAAGATCCTTAAGCGGGCCGCCGGGGGCATTCACCAGATCGGGCGGAAGTACGACTTCCCGATCTATCCGGCACGGCCCCTCGAACTAGCGTGGTTCACCATGTCACAGCCCTTCGAACTCCCCGCCTTCTACATGCCGTACCCCGCCCGCCTCAACCCTCATCTGGAGGGTGCCCGCGTCCACTCCAAGGCGTGGGCCCGCGGGATGCGGATGATCGAGGGCTCCGGAATCTGGGACGAGTCGGACTTCGACTCCCACGACTACGCGCTGCTGTGTGCCTACACCCACCCCGACGCCTCCGGCCCGGAGCTCGACCTGATCACCGACTGGTACGTCTGGGTGTTCTTCTTCGACGACCACTTCCTCGACATCTTCAAGCGCACCCACGACATGCCCGGCGCGAAGGCGTACCTCGACCGTCTGCCGGCCTTCATGCCCATCCACCCGGGGGACGCCACCGAGACCCCCACCAACCAGGTCGAGGCGGGGCTCGCGGACCTCTGGGCGCGTACGGTCCCGGTGATGTCGGAGGACTGGCGGCGGCGCTTCAAGGAGAGCACCCGCCACCTGTTGGAGGAGTCGCTGTGGGAGCTCTCCAACATCAACGAGGGCCGGGTGTCCAACCCCGTCGAATACATCGAGATGCGCCGCAAGGTGGGCGGCGCGCCCTGGTCGGCGCATCTCGTGGAGCACGCGGCGGGCGCCGAGGTCCCGGCCGTCGTCGCGGCGTCCCGGCCCATGCGTGTCCTGAAGGACACGTTCGCCGACGGTGTGCACCTGCGCAACGACATCTTCTCGTATCAGCGGGAGACCCAGGACGAGGGGGAACTGGCCAACGCGATCCTGGTCCTGGAGAAGTTCCTGGGCTGCGACACGCAGGAGGCCGCCGACGCCGTCAACGACCTGCTCACCTCCCGGCTCCAGCAGTTCGAGCACACCGCGCTCACCGAGGTCGGGCCCCTGCTCCTGGAGCACGGCCTCGGGCCCAAGGCCTGGGCCGATGTGTTCGCTTACGTCAAGGGGCTCCAGGACTGGCAGTCCGGCGGGCACGAGTGGCACATGCGCTCCAGCCGCTACATGAACAAGACGGCGGGGGCCGGGCTGTTGACCGGGCCCTCGGGCCTCGGCACCTCGGCGGCCCGGCTGGTGCCGTCGCTGGTCGCGTCGGTGCCGGCCCGGCTCAGGAGCTTCACGCACGTGCCGTTCCAGAAGGTCGGCCCGCTGCCGCACCCGGACTTCGCCATGCCGTACGAGCTCCGGCTGAGCCCCCATCTGGACGGCGCCCGGCGGCACAACGTCGAGTGGAGCCGCAGCACGGGGATCCTGGAACCCGTGCCCGGACTGCCCGGTTCCGACATCTGGGACGAGGCCCGGCTCAAGGACATCGACCTGCCCCTGTGCGCGGCCGGCATCCACCCGGACGCGACACCCGAGGAGCTGGACCTGGCCTCGGACTGGCTCACCTGGGGCACGTACGCGGACGACTACTACCCGGCCGCGTTCGGACGCACCCCGGACATGACCGCGGCGAAGGCATGCCACGAACGGCTCCTCCTGCTCATGCCGCTGGACCTCACCGCGATGCCCGCGCCGCTGACCCCGCTGGAACGGGGTCTTGCCGACCTGTGGCAGCGCACGGCGGGCCCGATGGGGCCCGACGACCGCCGGACGTTCCGGGCAGGCGTCACCACCATGCTGGAGAGCTGGCTGTGGGAGCTGGCCAACCAGAAGCAGAACCGCATCCCCGAGCCCGTCGACTACATCGAGATGCGGCGCAAGACCTTCGGCTCCGACCTCACGATGAGTCTCTGCCGGATCGGCCACGGCGACTCGGTGCCACCGGAGATCTACGACACCCGGCCCGTGCGGGCCCTGGAGGCCGCGGCCGCCGACTACGCCTGCCTGATGAACGACATCTTCTCCTACCAGAAGGAGATCGAGTTCGAGGGCGAGGTGCACAACGCCGTCCTCGTGGTGCAGAACTTCTTCGACTGCGGGATCACCGAGGCGCTCGGCATCGTCGGCGATCTGCTGGTGTCCCGGATGCGCGAGTTCCAGCACGTCGTCGCCGTCCAACTGCCTTCTCTCTTCGAGGACTTCGGCCTGGACGAGGAGGCCCGCACGGCGCTGAACGCGTACGCGGACGAGCTCAAGAACTGGATGTCGGGCATCCTCAACTGGCACCAGGGGTGTTTCCGCTACGCGGAGAAGGACCTGCTGCGCCATCACTCGAAGCCGATGACGCCCGCGCCGCTCATGGCACCGAGCGGGCTGGGCACCTCCGCGGCGCGGCTGGCCCCGCCGGTGGGGGTCGGGTGACTCTCAGCCGCCGGACGGGCCGTCCGCGCCCGTCCGGCGGCGTTCGCGGTGCGCCCGGACCCGGCCGCGGCTGGCGCACGCGGGTGAAGGACACCAGCGACGGCGGCCGGTGGGGTTCGCGAAGACGCCACGACAGTCCGACTCGGGGCAGATCGCCAGCGCCTGCCGGCCGGGGCCCGTCAAGTGGTCCACCGCCTGGCGCGCCACCCGCCCCAGCGCCGCCACCGCCGTCGGCGGCGACTGCCTCGTGAGCCGTTCCCCCGCCACCAGGCGCACGTGGTCGGGCGTCGCGTCGAGGAAGCGGGTGAGTTCATCGGTCACGTCGGCCGGTGGCGGCTCTTCGGCGACCACCGCGAGGGCGAGCGCCCGCAGCGTCTCCCGCAGCGCCTGCGCCTGCCGCACATCCGCCATCGAAGGCGGCCGCGTCGGCGACAGTTCGCTGCGGTCGAGCCACTCCCCCAGCCGCTCGGGGGTGGCGATGCGCTCGACGGGGTCCGCGCCGAAACAGCGGCCGCGGGTCGCGAGCAGATTGAGCCAGGTGGCACCGCAGTCGAAGCGGAGGACCTGCCGGTCGTCGTCCTTCACCGTCGCATCGTAACGCTTCACCCGTTACAGTGATCTTGTAACGGGTGAAGCGTTACACGCGAGGAACGGCGAGCGGGAGGAAACGACATGGAGCTGCGGGAAACACGATCCGGCCGGGTGGGCGCCGCATGACCGCCGCCGTCCGTACCGTGCTCGGCGACCTCCCCGCCGGGGAGCTCGGGGTGTGCGACGCCCACGACCACCTCTTCCTCCGCAGCCCGCTGCTGCCCGGTCAGGAGCTGGACGACCGGGACGCGGCGGCCGCCGAGCTGCGGGCGTTCCGGGAGCTCGGCGGAGGCACGGTCGTGCAGTGGACGCCTCGCGGGATGGGGCGGCGGCGCGCCGAACTGCCCGGCCTCGCCCGGGAGACCGGGGTGCGCATCGTCGCCGCGACGGGGCTGCACCAGGCCGCGCACTACGAGCCGGGCGTGCTGGAGCGGATCGGTGCCGGGCTCGCGGAGGCGTTCGTCGCGGACCTGACGACCGCGCCGGTGCGGGCGGGGCTCATCAAGGTGGCCGGTGGCTTCCACGGGCTCGACGCCCATGCCCGGCTGACCATGGCCGCCGCGGCGAAGGCCCATCACGCCACCGGCGCCACCGTCGCGGTGCACCTGGAGCTGGGCACCGGCGCCCTGGACGTACTCGACCTGCTCTGCGGCGAGTTCGAGGTGCCGCCGGGGAAGGTGGTGCTCGGCCATCTGGGCCGCTGCCCCGACACGCGCACGCACCTCCGCGCCGCGCGGGCCGGTGCGTTCCTGGCGTTCGACGGGCCGTCGCGCGCCCACCACGCCACGGACTGGCGGCTCTTCGACGCGCTCGCCGCCCTCGCGGAGGCCGGGCACGCGGACCGGGTCCTGCTCGGCGGGGACACCACGACCGCGGCCGCCCGGGGCGGGCCGGGCATGCCGTACCTCCTGCGCACGCTGCGGCCCGCGCTGGCCGAGGAGTTGGGCGAAGACTTCGTCACCAGCGTCTTCGTCGACAATCCGGCGCGCGCGTTCGCCGCCGAGTGGCTCGGCTGAACGCGCACGCGGACAGCGAAAGGGGGGGCGAGGCTTTCGCCCCGCCCCCCCTTCGCCGGTGCTGCCTACTGCCGGGCGTCCACGACCGCCCGGAGCTTGCCGCTCATCGGGGTGCGGTCGAGGTCGGCGCCGTCCACCGTCTCCACCGTGAGGTCGAGCAGCCGCTCGTCCACGGCCGAGCGGAGCTCGGGGTAGTCGGCGAGGAAGGCGTCGCGCGCCGCCTGCGCGGGCACGTCGCCCGCGCGCTCCATGCGGACGGTGAGCGCCTCCCGGGGACCGCCGTTGGCCAGCACGATCTGGAGCTCACCGCTGTAGTGCAGGCGCTCCTCCGCGATGGCCACGAAGCGGCGGTAGTTGAGGAAGTACGTCGCCACGCGCATCACGTCACCGAGCCGCCCGAGGAGCTCGAACCTCGGGGCGTGGCTGCCGCAGGGGCAGCGGCCGGGGAGCATGCGGCCGAGGTCGCCTATGACGTAGCGGCCGAGGTCCTGGCCGCGCCGGGCGTGGGTGGTGAAGACCAGCCGGCCGGTCTCCCCCGGCTCCACCGGGCGGTCGGCGTCGACGTCGACGACCTCCAGGGTGTGGAGGTCGGCATGCAGGTGGTGGACGCTGCCGCCGCTCTCGGTGCACTGGTAGCCCAGCGGGCCCAGGTCGGTGCTGCCGTAGGTGATGGAGTGGATGACCTCGATGCCGAACGTCTCGGTGAGGGTGCGGCGCTGTTCGGCGGTGAAGTGCTCGCCACCGTAGAAGATCTTGCGGATGCCGCCGTAGGAGCGCAGCAGGTCCGCTTCCTCGTGGAGCAGCTGCCACAGGTAGGAGGGCATCCCGAAGAGGGTGTCCGCGCGGTGGGCGACGATCGTCTCGGCGGTCGCCCGGTGGTCGGTGCCCGCGGCCATGGGCAGTTGGACGCCGCCCAGCCGCTCCAGGATGGAGAAGAAGCTGATGAAGCTGCCGTACATCCCGCCGCAGTAGAAGAGGTTGGCCGTGCGGTCGCGGGCCGGGTCGTAGCCCGCGGCGAGCAGGCCGCGGGCGGCGGCGTGCATCTGGGTGTCGTAGTCGTCGTAGCTGAAGAGGGACAGCGCGGGGGTGCCGGAGCTGCCGCCGCTGCGGAAGTACAGCTCGGCGTCGCGCGGGTCGACGTGCTGGTTGAGCTCCTGGACGTCGGCCTTGTCGCGCAGCGGCCCGGAGGGCGGCGGGAGGACGACGGGCCGGGCGAGGTCGTCGAGGCAGGCGGTGGTGGCGAAGCGCTCGTCGGCCTGGACGGCGACGCGGCGGCTGTAGCGCTGGAGGGCGTAGACGCCGTCGTGGGGTTCGCCGGAGTAGCCCGCCGTCATGGCGCCGATGGGCGTGACGCGGGTGGCGCCCGCGGCCAGGACCGTGCCGGACAGCTCCGCGATGTCCGTCCGGCTGCCCGCGATGCCCGCGGTCTGGAGATAGCGGCGCATGGGGCGCAGGGTGGGGATGATCCGCTTGCGGGGCAGCGGCTTGATCCACACGCTGCGGTGCAGCGGGGAGGCGGTGAGGACGGGGCGGGTGTCGGCCAGGACGCGCCAGGTGCCGTCGGGTGCGGTCAGGACGCGGGTCAGGCCGAGGTGTTCCTCAAGGCGGGCGATCAGCTCCGTGGTGGTGAGCTCGGCCTCCTCGGCCGCGTCGAGCGGCTCGCCGGCGGGGGCGGGCATCGCGGCCAGGGCCTGGGCGAAGCGGTCGGCGAAGGCGAAGACCTCGTCGGCGTCCTCGGTGTCGAGGTAGACGACCTGGGGGCTGGAACACGCCTGCTGTTCGAAGAGGCAGACGTCGGCGGCGAGCGCGGCGAGGGTGGCCGGATCCTGCCACGCGTCGCGGGTGAGGTAAGCGAAGGAGATCTTGTGTCCCCACTCCACCAGGCGGCAGCCGGGCGGCACATGGGCGGCCACGCCCTCGACCGCGGCCTCGCCGCCCCAGACGGCGACGGCGTCGGCGGGCGCGCACATCAGGCGCAGCCAGTCCTGCCGGGAGGAGGAGAAGCGCAGCACGATGACGCGGTCGGCGAGGGCGCCGGTCGGGTCGAGGGCGGCGAGTTCGGCGAGCAGGTGCTGGGCGAGGAGGGTGTCGCCGCTGCTGGTCTTGAGGATGTTGACGTTGCCGGCGAGGAGGCCCTCGACGAGGCTGAGCGGGGCGACGCTGGCGGCGTTGCCGGGCGCGATGTGGGCGACGAGGCCGACGGGTGCCCAGGCTTCGTAGACGGTCTCCTTCGCGTCGGGGCGGCCGAGCCGCTGGGGTGCGGTGGAGCCGAGTTCGCGGCGCAGCTTGCGGGTGAGGGCGTCGCGGCCGAGGAAGGCGGCGAGTTCGGCGAGGAGGCCGGCGTCCTCGCCGTCGGGGAGGTGCGCGGCGAGGCGTACGGAGACGGGGTGGGCGGGGTCGGCCAGGGCCGTGGCCAGCCGGTCGCAGGCGGCGAGGACCGTCTCGGTGTCGAGCGGCGCGGCGAGCGCGGCCTCGACGGCGGCGGGCAGGCCGGCCAGGCGGCGCTCGGCCTCGTCGTCACCGATGAAGGCGCCCTGCCAGTAGTGGTGGTTCATGGTGTCGGTCATGACATTCCCTTCATCAGTTCGGCGGCGGCGACGGCACAGCTGCGGTTGCGGCTCACCCCGGCCCGGCCGTGGACGGTGAACCAGTCGGTGGCGAGCTCGCAGCCGCACTCGCCGCCGGGCCGGACGGAGGCGAGGTCGCCCATGAGGACGCTCTGGGCCGGCACGGAGGTGATGTACGGCGAGACGAGGTGCAGATAGCCCGGCTCGCCGTAGGGCAGCGCGTCGAGCGTGCGGGTGGACCGGGCGGAGATCCGGGACCACACGGGCGCGTGCAGGTTGTGGTGGTCGCACTCGATGTAGGGGATGCAGTGCTCGACGGAGCCGAAGGTGTCCCGGATCCGCTCGGAGGGGATGCCCAGTTGCTCGGTGACGCGGCTGTAGAGCTCGTCCTTGCCGATCCGCTGGTCCGCGTGGCCCTTCCAGCCGCCGCCGAGGACCACGAGGGAGCCCTCGGGGAGGGTCAGGGGCGGCAGGCCCATGGCGCGCATCCGCTCCAGGGTGAACCAGAGGAACGCGGGGAAGCCGAGGATCCGTACGGGCGCGTCCTCCTCCGCGAAGCGGCGCAGGGCGGCGACGCAGCCGAAGGGGTCGAACTCGTGGCCGTTGCCGGTGTTGCGCAGGGCGTACTCGACCTGGCGTGCGGGCGCGAAGTCGCAGAGGTAGTTGTCGGTGAAGGAGGTGCCCAGCTTGAGGTCGCGGGCGGGTTCGTAGCTGTAGAGGAGGTAGTTGACGTCCTGCTCGGGGGTGATCCAGCCGTTGCGGTCGAAGATGCGGGCGACCATGCGCTGGGCGGAGCGGATCGTCCACCGGTCGAAGAACATCTGGGACTTCTGGCCGGTGGTGCCGGAGGAGGTGAGGTGCAGGTCCACGTCGTCCCGGGGGATGGACAGGATCTCGTGGCGCTTGAAGAAGTTGGCGTGCACCAGGGGCGCGCGGTACGGCTCGGTGGGCGCGGTGGCCTCGTACAGCTTCCGGAAGAACGGCGACCGGTCGGTGTGCCAGGCGTTGATCTCGGCCATGGCGGCGGTGAACAGCGCGTCCTCGGCGGGGCCGGTCGCATAGGGGTCGGTCAGGTCGCACAGTTCCTGGACCCGGGGCAGCAGCCGCGGGTCGGGAACGTCGATCGGGGCGAGATGGGGGTTCACGGGGCTCATGAGGCAACCTCGGTTACGGTCACGGCGGGCAGGTAGGTCGACGCCCAGGCCGAGACGTAGGAGTCCAGGTAGGGCTGGAGGGGTTCGTCGACCACGACGCCGCGGAAGTCGATGTGTTCGGTGGTCCGGGTCAGCACGACGTAGTCGTGGAAGCCGTCGTCCTCGGGGCGCATCGCGGGATAGAGGGCGCTCGGGATGAAGCCCTGGGCCAGGAAGGCCGACAGCGCGCCGTGGTGGGCGAGCGGCACCAGGGCCTCGACGTAGCCCGCGCCCGCGCGGGTGAGGGCCCGGGTGATCGGTTCGAGGTGTCCGGCGGCGGCCGCCGGGTCCGGGTGGCCCGCGACCAGGGCGCAGTATTTGCCGGTGCGGTTGAGGTAGGCGTACACCTCGAAGTCGCCGTCGTCGGGCACCAGCAGCACGTTCGGGGTGTGCAGGGGGTAGAACCACTGGGCGGCGTCGGGGAACTGGTCGTGGAATCGGCGGCGCACGAAGGCCGGGGCCTCGATCATCTCCAGCCGCACGTCCGACGTCGTGACCGGCGCGGGGACGGGTTCGGTGGCCCGGGTGTCCGCGTAGCTGATGCCGAGGCTGTGCTCGACGTTGCGCAGGAGCGGCAGCAGGGGTGCCGGCACCTCGTCGACGGGGATCCGCCGGTCCAGCACGCCAGGAGAGTGACGCGCGTAGAGCGCGAGGCTCTCCCGGCAGTTCAGGTCGACCGCGTTGGGCAGGATGCCCATCGGCCGGAAGCCGTTGCGCGAGACGACGCGCTGGGGGCCGGCGCTGACGGTGCGGACCGTGGCGTAGACCGAGTCGAGGCGGCCGGTGCCGAGAATCCGGGCGCACAGTTCCTCGGTGAGCGCCCCGGCGAGGCCCGAGCCGCGCTGGTCGGGGTGGACGGCGAGCCCTTCGAGGCGGCCGAGGCGGCTGCCGGGCTCGCTGTGGATGGCGGCCGACCCGGCGATCCCTCCCATGGTGGTGCGGGCCACCAGCCAGAGGGTGTACGGGTCCTCGATGAGCCGGGACATCACGGCCGGGTCGGTGCCCAGGGCCGTGGGGTAGTGCGGCCCGTAGACGGCGTAGTAGAGCTGGCGGAGCTCGGCTATGTCGGCGGGCGTGGCCTGCTCGATGGTGACGCTCACCGGGCCGCTCCCACGGCTTCCGGCTCGGCCGCCGCGGGCGCGCTCTCCGCCACCGGGGCGCTCTCGCGCAGCAGGGCCAGCGCGCAGGCGGCGGGCACCAGTCCGGCCGCCTGGATCAGACAGAGCGTCTGCGGGGACAGCTGGTCGCCGAGCGCGCCGAAGAGCAGGGAGGCGACGGGGAAGGTCGCGCCGAGCACGGCCTGCATCACAGCGAAGAAGGCGGGCTTGTCGCTCGCGGGGACGAGGCGCTGGAAGAGCGCCACGAAGCGGACGCCGATCACGCCGACGCACCAGCCGGCCACGGCCAGGCAGCCCGCGATGACGGGCCGTTCGCCGACGATGCCGGGGAGGCCGAGGGCGAGGGCCATCGCGGCCAGGCACAGCGAGCCGACGACGGTGGGCCGGCCCGGCACCCGGGCGCCGGTGAACGAGCCGATCAGCGTGCCCGTGCCGAGCGATGCCTCCAGCAGGGCGACGGTGCCGCCGCCGCCGTGGAGCACGCCCTTGGTGTAGAGCGGGATGACCACGAAGACGGCGGTGGTGAAGAGGTTGGCGGCGGTGAAGCTGATGAGGATCTTGCGGACGAAGGGCAGGCCGGACAGGACCTGACGCAGCGTCCGCCGCTCCTCGCCGCCCGCGCCCTCCCCGGCGTCGGCGGCCGCGGTGCGGAAGCGCACGGTCGCGATGAGCACGGCGGCCGTCACATAGGCGGCCGCGCAGCCGACGGCGAGTCCGGCCACTCCGGCGCGGTCGACGATCAGGGCGCCGAGCAGCGCCCCGCCGAGGCTCGCCAGCGACTGGGTGGACAGCTCGAAGCCGGTGGCCGCCTCGATGTCCTCGTCGTCGACGAGTTCGGGCACGGAGGTGGTCAGGCACGGGTCGAAGAACGCCTGGCAGGTGGCCAGGGCGAGGGTCGCGGCGTACGCGGCCGCGAGCGGCAGGTCGCTCGCGTACGCCCAGCCGGCCAGCGCCGTCGCGACAACGCCCGCGGCACCGGCGGCGGTTCGCAGCAGGGTGCGGTGGGCGACGCGCGCGATGGCGCGGGCGACGACGGGGGCCAGGGCCACGGCCGGCAGGGTGCTGACCGCCATGAACAGCCCGGACGCGAGGCCGTTGCCGCCGCTGACGGCGTAGGCGACGAGCCACCAGGAGACGCCGACCTGGAACATCCGGACGGCGGCCTGGGTCAGCACCTGGCCGAGCCAGACGGCGCCGAAGGCGCGGTTGCGCAGGACGAGCGGGAGTCTGCGGGGCCGCTCCACTGTCGGGGCGGTCATGCGGTCGGCCTCTCGTCGATGACGCGGATGAGCTTGCCGGAGCGGGAGTTGACCACGAGGTCGCGGTTGCGGACCCACTCCACCTCCATCGGGTGGACGAAACCGGCGCGCATGCTGTCGGGGTAGAGCGGGCGTGCCGTGCACAGCGCCTCGACGACCTCCTTGGCGAGGACGTCCAGCCCGGCCGGGTCCTCGTCGCCGGGGGCGGTGGCCAGGCGCAGGACGAGCCCGTCGCGGCCGTCCCAGCGGCGCACCACGAGCTGCATGCCGACGATGCGGCCCTCGGTGTCCGCCTCGGTGACGGCGTCCTGCGCGTCCTGCGAGTACAGCGACACCGGTCCGACGCGTACGCCTTCCTCGGCGCGGCCGAGGATGCGGAAGTGGCCCTCGGTGTCCGTCCACTCCGCGCGGTCACCGGCGGGGTAGCGGATGATCGGCATGAGGGTGCGGAAGAGGCTGGTCACGACGACGCGTCCGGGGCGGCCCGGCTCGGTGATCGGCTCCCCGGTCGTCTCGTCGAGGATCTCGACGACGGAGTGCGGGGTGAAGGCGCGGTGGACGCGCGCGTCGGGACCGGGTACGGGGCAGCCGAGCAGGCCGGCGTCGACGCTGGCGTAACCGAGCGAGCGCGCCTCGGCGTTGGGGAAGGCGGCGGCGAGCAGGCGCCGCTGGTCGTCGAAGAGCGCCTCGCCGCCGAAGAACAGCAGCTCCACGTCGGGCAGTTGCTCGCCCTGGGCGACCAGGTGCTCGGCGAGGCGGCAGAGCGTGGTGGGAGTGCCCGCGACGACCTGCGCGGCGAAGTCGCGGAGGGTGGGGACCGTCGACTCCAGCGGCGCGGCGCCGCCGATGGGCAGGCGCACGTTCTCCACGGGCGCGTGGGAGAGGGAGTCGAGGATGAAGAGGAAACTGGCGTACAGCTCACCGGCGTAGAACAGGTCCGCCACGCGGTGGCCGGGCTTCAGCCCGGCGTCGACGAGCCCCGCGCCGAACGCGGTGACGAACTCCCGCCATTCCTCCCGGGTGTAGCAGGAGAACTTGGGCGCGCCGGTGGTGCCGCCCGTCTTGTAGACGGACGCCTCGGTGAGCGGTGCGGTGAGCACGCGATTGTCGTGGAGTGTGTTGGCAGCCCAGAATTCCCCCTGGTCCACGACGGGCAGGGCCGCGAGGCAATCCACATCGGGCGGCAGGGACGCGTAGAGATTCGCGTAGAACGGGGAGTGTTCACGGGCGTGACGTATGAGGTCCGGAAGCTGATGGACGGGCATGCGGCCTTTGCCTAGTGACGAGAAAGAAAAGAGGAGTGTTCCTCAGTGGGGCGGGAAGCAGTGCACCGCCGCCACCAATTGAAAGCTGAACGAGATATGTCCCCCACACACTCGCGTCGCTTGCGCATCACAACTGACGCACGATCACAATAATGGAACACGGCAGAACGTACCGCAAAATCGGCGACGCCCCGGACGTCGGGATTGGCCGGAAACGGGCGGTGCCCGCTACGACCGCAATCGCAGAAGGATGGCACGATTTGCCCGCTCAGAACAAACGCCCGGTATGCCGAGGATTGCGGCGGTCCGCCCCTCATCTCGCCGCCGACTCACGAGTTGTCGTCGCACACGGCGCTGTGTGAACCGTCACTGGAGGGGCGACCGGCCTTTGCATAGCGTTGCGCCGGCCCGCATCGAATATCAATGAACAATTCACCGGGCGGCGTTGCCCGCCCACGGTGAATCCCTGCCGGGGCGTGCGGAATTGCCTCTGAGGCAGAACGGCGATTCAGCCGGTCTTGACGGACCTCTGACGGAAATCCGTCTCCGGCGGCGTCCGGGCACGCCCGGCGACTACGACACGGGCGTAAGGAACCGTTCCGGCAGGCAGGCGTCGCACGGCCGGGCCTTGCTCGCGAGGAGCTCGGCCCGCGCCTCGGCGGTGGTGAGGGTCTCCTCGCCGCCCTTGGGCACCCAGCAGCCCGCGTGGTGCACTTCGTGCATGGTCCGGCCGGAGCCGGTGTGGGAGGTCACCGGCCAGACCGCGTGCTCCAGGTCCGGCCGGTAGGGCGCACGGGAGGCGGCGGCGTGCACCTCCTCGTACGGATCCTCGGTCAGGTGCTGGAGGACCGCGCAGCGGACCCACTCCCGCGGGGGCATGCCCGCTTCGTCTGCGGCCGCCGTGATAAGGGCGAGTTCGTCGTGGCTGAAGAGCTGCTCCATGCCGCGCGACGCTAGCAGTGGCGGAGCGCCGATCGGGTGGGATGCCGGAAGGCGGCATATGCGGGTGGCCTGCGGCGCGGAACGGTCCCCCGGGGCGAGCGGTCGCCGTAAGGCCACGTGAGCGACTTCCGGACGGTGGCCGAAATACGTCACTTCCCGGCGGACGCACGGGAGTTCACGCCCACCGAGGGCTCAGGGCCGGTTCCCGGAAGCGCGGCGGTTCCCCCGAACGGGGACCCGGCGCCCGCTTCCGATTCACCCTTCCGGGCCGCCGGACTCCTCAGCGGGCCGGTCGGAGGGGGGCGGAGGTCCCGCCGGCCGGGGCCGCCGACGGCCGTGAAGCGGGACGGCGTCGTCCCGACGTGCCGGGTGAAGTGGCGGTTCAGGTGGGACTGGTCGTAGAAGCCGACGGCGGTGGCGACCTCCGCCGGGCGCTGCCCGGACAGCACGAGCGAGCGCGCCCGCTCGATCCGCCTGCCCGTCAGATAGGCGTGCGGCGGCAGTCCGTACGTCTGCTTGAAGCAGCGGACGAGGTGGGTGGGATGGGCCCGCAGGGCACCCGACGCCTCCTGGAGCGAGAGGCCCCCGCGTATCCGAGAGTCGAGCAGGTCGCGCAACTCCGCGGCCAGCCGCCCCGCTTCGCGGCCGGACGCGGTGGGGCGCGGGACGGCGAGCCGGTCGAGGTGTCCGTGGAGCCGCTCGCGGATGAAGGCGAGCCGGGACTCCGCCTCAAGGGCGTCCCCGGCGTGGGCGAGGGCCGTGTGCAGGCCGTGAACGCGCCGCCACAGCAGGCCGTCGAGGAGCAGGGGCACCCCGGCGGCCCGGCCGGTGAACCGCTCGGGGAGGACCGTCGTGTCGAGATAGAGCACACGCTTGCGGAATCCGGCGGCCGTGACCGTCCGCCCGTCGTGCGGCACCCCGGGCGGCAGCAGGGCGACGGCGTCCGTCCCGGTGGCTCCGTGGCGGTGGCGGTCGAGCGCGAACTCGACCGAACCCGCGTCGACGATCATCAGCGCCCAGGTGTCGTGGGTGTGGGCCGGATAGGCGTGGTCGACGAACCGGGCGTGGAACACCTCGGCGATGCCGGGCACGGCCGGCCGCCAGGCGCTGACCTTCGTGCGGGAGCGGTCTCCGATCATGCAAGGAACGTACAAGACCGCCCGTGGCCGGCCCCGGCACACTCGGGGCAGCGGCCGGAGCACCGGCCGCGTGCCAGGAGGAGCCACCATGACCACGACCACCCGAGCCGTGAACCCCGCCGCGGAGCTCGCGGCCGTCCAAGGCCACTGGGCCCAGCGGAAGATAGCGGATCTCAATAACTACGAGGCCAAACTCGCCAAGGTGCAAGGCGAGTTCGTCTGGCACACCCACGACGACACGGACGAGCTGTTCCTGGTCGTGAGCGGCCGGCTCACGATCCAGCTCAGGGACGGGGACGTCGTCCTGGAGCCGGGCGAGCTCTTCGTGGTGCCGCGGGGCACCGAGCACTGCCCCAAGGCCGAGGAGGAGACGGCCATCCTGCTGCTGGAGCCGGCCGGCGTGGTGAACACGGGCTCGGCGACCGCCCCGGAGGGGCCGGCCCGCCGCGCGTGATCAGCCGGCCCGCGCGCGTCACGACGGTTCGTCCGGTGCCGGCAGGACGTCGTCCAGGAGTACGGGGAGGTCGCGCACCCGTACTCCCGTCGCGTGCCGTACCGCGTTGGCCACCGCGGCCGTCGTGCCGACGATGCCGAGCTCGCCGAGGCCCTTGGCGCCCAGGGGGTTGACCACGTGGTCCGTCTCGTCGACGGTCTCGACGGTCACCTCGCCGATGTCGGCGTTGCAGGCGATGTGATAGCCGCCGAGGTCGGTGTTGGTGAAGCGGGCGAGGGCCCGGTCCACCTGGGTCTCCTCCATCAGCGCGTGGCCCGCTCCCCAGATCATGCCGCCCGCCAGCTGGTTCCTGGCCGTGCGGGGATTGATGATCCGGCCGCAGGCGAAGACGCCGACCATCCGCCCGAGCCGTACGCGGCGGGTCGCCGGGTCGACGAGGACCTCCACGAACTGGGCTCCGTGACTGAACATCACGTGCGTGGCACTGATCGCGGGGGCCTGTACCAGTCCGCCGGCCAGACCGAGGCGCGCGCCCTCGGCGCCGAGCTCCGGCGGTACCCACGAGGCGTCGGCCTCCAGCACCCCGCCGGGGAGGTCCGCGAGCGCGCCCCCGGCCGGCAGCCGGTCGCGGGCGGCCCGCGCCGCCGCGCGCACGGCGGAGCCGGCCGACGCGGTGGTCGTCGAGCCCCCGGACAGGGGCCCGGCGGGCAGGTCGCTGTCGCCCAGCCGGACGGTCACCGCGTCGGCGGGCAGGCCCAGTTCCTGGGCGGCGATCTGGCCCAGCACGGTGTACGCGCCGGTGCCGAGGTCGTGGGTGGCGACCTCGACCTCGGCCCGGCCGTCGGCGGTGAGCCGTACGCGGGCGCGGGAGGGGGCGCGGTAGACCGGATAGAGGGAGGACGCGCAGCCCCAGCCGATCAGCAGGCCGTCGCGGTCGCGCATCGAGCCGGGCCGGGGGTCCCGCCGGGACCAGCCGAACAGCTCGGCGCCGCGCCTGCGGCACGCCGTCATGGAGCGGCTGCTGAAGGGCAGCCCGGTGACGGGGTCGCGGTCGGGCTCGTTGCGCATCCGCAGTTCGAGGGGGTCGGCACCCAGCGCTTCGGCGAGTTCGTCCATCGCGCTCTCCAGCGCGAAGGCGGCGGGGAACTCCGCGGGCGCCCGCATGAAGCCGGGCGCGTTGACGTCGGTGGGCACGACGTACTCGCGAGTGCTGATGCTGGGGCAGGCGTAGAGCCGGGTGGTGACCTCCGCGCCGGGCAGGGGCAGGACGTCGGCCCGGGAGTTCTGCCCCCAGGTGTGGTGTTCGTAGCCGAGCAGCCGCCCGTCCGGCGCGGCGCCGAGCCGCACCCGGTGGCGGGTCTGCGGGCGGAACGAACCGACCGTGAACATCTGCTCCCGCGGCACGACGAGCTTCACCGGCCGCCCCAGGGCCCGGGCCGCGGCCGCGACGAGGACCGTGTGCCAGAGCACCGTCGCCTTGCCCCCGAAGCCCCCGCCGACGTACGCGCCGAGGACCCGCACGCTCCCGGTCGGCAGGCCGAACATCCCGGCCAGCGAGGCCCGGGTGCCCTGGACCGCCTGGGTGGGCATGTGCACCGTCAGCACGCCGTCCCGCCAGGCCGCGGTGGTGGCGTACAGCTCGATGGGGTTGTGGTGCATCGCGGGCGTGGTGTACTCCGCCTCGACGACGACCGGCGCGCCGGCCAGCGCTCCCCCGGCGTCCCCGGCCTCGATCGACGCGCCCTCGCACAGCAGGGCGCCGTCCGCCTCCTCCGCCAGTGTGGCGTGGGCGGGCCAGGTCTCGTACTCCACCGCGACGAGGTGCGCGGCCTCCTCCGCCGCCTGGAGCGAGTCGGCGACCACGAGGGCGATGATCTGGCCCGTGTAGTGGATCTCGTCGGAGGCCAGCGGATTGACACTCGACTGGAACAGCCCGCCCGTGCCCACGAATTGGCCTGGCGGCAGCTCGGCCTCGGGGTTGCGGTGGGTGAGCACCAGCCGTACGCCGGGCACGGCCTCGGCGGCGGCCGTGTCGAGGGCGGTGAGGCGGCCACGGGCGACGGTGCTGGTGACCAGCGCGGCGTGGGCCGTGTCCGGCCCGGGGACGTCGGCCGCGTACCGCGCGCTGCCGGTGACCTTGGCGAGCGCGTCCGCGCGCACCACGGGAGCTCCCACGACGTCCGTCACCGGTGCTGCTCCTTCCGACTCGCGATCATGAGTGCTTCGGCCACGACGCGCGGGCCGAGGCGCAGTTTGACGGTGTTGCCGCCGAGGCCGCGCGCACCGGCGAAGGCGGCCCGCCCGGCACGGCGGGCGGTTTCCGCGGTCAGCGGGCGGCCGGTCAGCTCGGCCTCCGCCTCCCGGCTGCGCCAGGGCCGGGTGGCGACGCCGCCGACCGCGATCCGTACGCCGGTCACGGTGTCCCCGTCGAGCTCCAGGGCGACCGCGGCCGAGGCGACCGCGAAGGCGTAGCTCGCCCGGTCCCGCACCTTGAGGAAGGCGGAGCGGCGGCCCGCCGGGGTGGCGCGCACGGTGATCGCGGTGACGATCTCGCCGGGGCGCAGCACGGTCTCCTGGTCGGGGCGGTCGCCGTAGGGCCGGTGCAGGTGCTCGAAGGGCAGGGTGCGAGGGCCGTCGGGGGAGATCAGCTCGATCTCGGTGTCGAGCGCGGCGAGTGCGGTGCCCCAGTCGCCGGGGTAGACGGCGACGCAGGCGTCCGAGGCGCCCAGCACGGCGTGTTCGCGGTTGACGCCGGTGAGGGCGGAGCAACCCGAGCCCGGTGTGCGCTTGTTGCAGGGTGAGACGCCGTCGCGGAAATAGGCGCAGCGCGTGCGCTGGAGGATGTTCCCGCCGACGGTCGCGACGTTGCGCAACTGCTGCGACGCGGCCTGCCGCAGGCTCTCCGTGAGCAGGGGGTGGTGGCGGGCCAGGTCCGGGTCCTCCGCCACGTCCGCCATCCTGGCGAGGGCGCCGAAGCGGAGTACGGGGCCGCGGGTGTCGACGGTGCGGAGCTCGGTGAGGCCGCCGATGTCGACGAGGTGGCGGGGACGCATGACGTCGAGGCGCATCAGGTCGACGAGGGTGGTGCCACCGGCGAGGACGGCGGTGCCCGGTTCGCGGGCGGCCCGCACCGCCTCGTCGAGGGATCCGGCACGGCGGTAGTCGAAGGGGCGCACGGCTACATCTCCTCGGCGGCCGCGGCGACGGCGGCGACGATATTGGGGTAGGCGGCGCAGCGGCACAGGTTTCCGCTCATGTACTCGCGTATCTCGTCGGCGGAGCGCGCGTGGCCTTCGCGTACGCAGGCGTCGGCCGACATGATCTGGCCGGGGGTGCAGTAGCCGCACTGGAGGGCGTCGTGGTCGATGAAGGCGCGCTGCACGGGGTGCAGTGCGCGCTCGCCGTCGTCGCCCGTGCCGGCCAGCCCTTCGATGGTGACGACGTCGCGTCCGGCGACGGTGACGGCCAGGATCAGGCAGGACAGCACGCGCCGCCCGTCGAGGTGGACGGTGCAGGCTCCGCATGTGCCGTGGTTGCAGCCGGGTTTGGTGCCGGTGAGGTCCAGGTGGTCGCGCAGGAGGTCGAGGAGGGTCGTACGGGGGTCGGCGGGCAGCTCGTGCCACTGTCCGTTGACGCGTAATCGGAGCGGAGGGGTGGCGGGGCGTGCGTCCTCCGTGGAGTCCATGTCATCTCCCGGGTGGGCTGGGCTTGTTGGGTCGTCTCGGGCGCATCAGACTTTCATGGCCGGCGCGTCGCGGCTAGGTACATGCGGGGCGGATCCGGGCGGGGCGGCCGGAGTGGAATCCCCGGTTCGGCAAGGGCCCGGACGGGGAAGAAGTCCGGCCATGTCCGACGGCACGCACGCCCACACGCACCCGCCCGCCCTCATCGACCGAGCGATGCAGAGCTTCCCCGTGCACCACCCCGACGCCCAGCTCCGCATCGGGGCCCTGCTCCATCTCACCGGCACCGCCCCGCCCGTCGGACGGCTGCGTGACCACGTCGCCGAGCGGCTGCCCGCCCTGCCCGCCCTGACGCATTTCCTCGCCGACGCGGACAGCGGGTGGACGCGGGCGCGGTGCGTCGATCCCGCCGTCCACGTCGTGGAGCACGCGCTGCCACCCGGACCCGAGCACCTGGAGCGGGCGGTCCAGCGGCTCATCCGCGTCCCGTTGCCCGAGGGCGCGCCGCACTGGCGCGTCCATCTGCTGCGTGGCTACGAGCCGGGGCGGTACGCGGTGCTCTATCTCGTCCATCACACCATGCAGGACGGGGCGGGGATGCTGCACACCCTGGAGACGCTGTTCACCGCGCGGGGCATCCCGGAGGGCGAGTCGTCAGCGGTGGTGCGCGGTCTCTCCCCCGCCCCGCCGGTGACGCCCCGGGACCGCTTGCGCGCCCTGGCCACGACGGCGCGCACGGCCGGCCGGTCCCGCATCTGGGCCTCCGCCCGGCACCCGCTGTCCGCCCGGCGGACCTTCCGCTGGGCGCAGGTGCCCGCCGAGCGGTTACGGGAGGTGGGCCACACGCGGGGCGGCACCGTCAACGACGCCTATCTCGCCACGCTGGCGCACGCGGTGCAGAACTGGGCGGCCGGTCACTGGCCTCCCGCGCGCCGCTCCGCGGAACTGCCGCTGATCATGCCGGCGAACCTCCGCCGCCCCGGGGAGGCCGCCGCTCCCGGCAACAAGGTGGCGATGGTCCGGCTCGCGCTGCCGGGCGGGGACGTCCCGTTGGCGGAGCGGCTGGACGGCGCGATCCGGGCCACGGCCCCGCTGCGGTCGCCGGGCCACCGCGAGGCGCTGCGCCGCGCCGCGTCCCTCTCGTACGTCCCCGCGTGGCTCCTGCCCCGGCTGCTGCGGACCGTGGGCCGCCCGGACCGTGCCACGGTGGGGGTGTCGGGGCTGCTGGCCCGGCACGAACTCCAGCTCGGCGGGGACCCGGTGACGCGCGTGCTGCCCGTGGGCTGCCTCCCGGAGGCGAGCCCGTTCGGCTCGCTGATGCTGACCTATCGGGGGGTCTCGACGGCGTGCTTCATGACGGACCGCGCGCTGCCCGGCCTGAACACGCTCCATCTGCGGTGGCGGCGGGCCGTGGAGGGGTGACCCCGGAGCCCGCGGGGGTCAGCGCTCCGCGGACCGCGTGAAGCGCTCCTCGTACGCCGCGGCCAGGTCGCGCAGGGCCTGGCCGCAGTTGCCCGCGTAGGACGGGCCGTGCATGAGGCCGAGGGTGGTCGGCTCCAGGGCGGCCAGTTCGCGCATCGTCGGTGCGGTGTTGGCCGTGAGGCAGGAGGCGCCGAAGACGTCCTCCGCCGCGAGGGCGGGCCCGACGATCTCCGACTCCGTCAGGGCGGGGGCATCGCCGATCCTGGTGAAGAGGTCTCCGCACAGGAGCGTGCCGGTCGTCTCCTCGTACATCAGCCCGGCGTCCCAGCCGTGCGGGACGTGCGGGGTCTCCAGGCGGCGTACGCGCTTGCCGCCGAGGTCGAGGACCTCGCCGTGGTCGAGGGGGCGCGGCGGCCGGTCGGCCAGGTCGTTGACGGACACGGCGCAGCCCATGGCGCCGTGGGCGACCTGGGCGTGGGGCGCCGCGGCCAGCCAGGAGTTCATGGAGCCGCACTCGTCCGCCTCGACGTGGCCGAAGGTGATCCAGCGCAGGCCCGCCACCGGTGTGACCCTGGCGACGGCTTCGCTGACGAGGGGGAACAGCGCGCGCAGTCCGCAGTGGAACAGCAGGGGTTCCTCGGCGTCGACGAGGAACTGGTTGAAGAGAAGATCGGCTTGCTTGATGTAAGTGGAGAGCCGGTAGATGTCGGGGGCGATCTCCGTGACCGTGGTCTCCATCAGGCGATGTCCTCTGCGCTCCGGCTGCTTTTCCCCCTCTTTACCCTCATCGGGCGGACGGGGAAGGCACTTCACGGCGGGCCGCTCCGGGGCCGGTGGCGCGGTTCCACCTGACGGCCCAGGCGGGCGGCCCGGTCAGGCGACGGTGGTCACGACCACGAAGCGCAGGTCCGGGTGTTCGGCGGGGACGAGGACGTGGCTGGTCACCTGGATCTCGGCGCCGTCGTGGCAGGGCAGCCGGAGGCGGAGGCGGTGGCCTCCGGGGTGTTCGACCACGGCGTGCTGTTCGGCCCAGATGCGGCGGCAGGTGCCGTTGGTGGCGAGGATGTCCTCGATCAGCGACCGGATGCGGGCGTCGCGCGGGTCCCGGTGGCTGGCCACGCGGAGCATGGGGAGGTAGATGCGGGCGCAGGTGTCCTCCCAGTCCAGCACCTGGGTGCGGGCCTCGGCCGAGGTGAGGGCCCAGCGCATGAGGTTGGCCTGCGGGTCGCGGGTGAAGGGGAACCACTGGGTCATGGGGGTGTTGGCGGCGACGATGTTCCAGGCGGCGTCGGAGAGGTAGGCCGGGTGCGGTGCCTGGTGTTCGAGGAGGGCGACGGTCGCGGGGTCGACGGTGGCCTGGCCGTGGTGGGTGCCGTGGACGGGCGGGCGGCGGCCCGATACACCGAGGAAGAGGGTGAGCTTCTCGGTCTCGCTCAGCCGCAGCGCCTCGGCGACGCGCAGCAGGAAGGCGTCGGAGAACTCGCGGGGCGCGCCGGTCTCCAGCGCGCGGTACCAGCCCTCGCTCACTCCGGTCAGCCGGGCCACGTCCGCCTGTGACATGCGCGATCCGGCCCGGTGCCCCCAGATGCGCAGCTCGGGTATGCGCCGCCGGTCCACACGCTCCCGCCAGGCCCGCAGCAGCCGGCTGACGGATTCGCCGTGAGGGCACGCCACCGTCGCCGGAAACTCGGGACCTTGGTCCTGTTTCGCCATCAGTTCACGGCCCCGTCTTTAATCGATCATTGCCATGTCTGTTTCTACCGGATCATGACGGCGCTGACCAGTCCGGGCCCCGACGGCCGTTGAATCCGGGGCGAGTTCACGGGCTACGGAAAGGGCTTCCGGATGCCTTCGGCGGCACCGCCACTGAAACTCACGACACTGCGAGTGATGGATTACCTGTTGCAGACTCTGAGAGCGAAGAAGGCGTCGCGGTGACTCACACCCCGTGACGTCCGATGCCGTGCGTCCGGAGCCGGGCCATATCCGGGTGCCATATCCCGGGCCATGAGGGTTCGTGAGCCATAAGGATTCTTTGGGGGTGTCAGAATATGCGCTTCAAGGTTCTCGGTCCTTTGCGGATCTGCGACGGTCCCGAAGTCGCGGTCCTGCCTCCCTCGAAGCCGACGATTCTGCTCGCAGCGTTGCTGCTGCGGCCGGACGCTGTGGTGTCGACGGACTTTCTGCGGCGCGCGATCTGGGGAGACGAGGAACCGTCCTCGGCGAAGGCGGCCCTGCACGCGTGCGTGCTGCGGCTGCGCAGGACGTTCACGAAATTCGGGATATCCGGGGCGGTGATCGAGTCCGTGCCGGGGGGTTACCGGATCGTCGTGGAGCCCGGTTCCCTCGATCTGGTCCGGTTCCGGGAACTGCGGGCCAGGGCGCGCGCCGAGCGGGATCCGGAGGCCGAGCTGTGTGTGCTCAAGGAGGCGCTGGCGCTGTGGCAGGGGCCGCTGCTGCCGAACGTGCCCTCGGACTTCCTGCGCCGGGGTGAGCTGCCGGGGCTGGTCGAGGAGCGGCTGGCCGTCGTCGAGCGGGCCTGCGACATCGAACTCGCGCTGGGCCGCTGCGGGCAGGCGCTCGTGGAGCTGTGGACGGCCGCGCGGGCGCACCCGGGCCACGAGCGGCTGCGGGAACAGCTGATCGAGGCGCTCTACCGCACCGGCCGGCAGGCCGACGCGCTGGCGGAGTACCGCGAGGTCAAACGCTATCTGCGGGACGAGCTGGGGGTGGACCCCGGAGCCGGGCTGCGGCGGCTGGAGATGAGCATCCTGCGCGGCGACCCCCTCGGTCCGGCCGAGGCGACCGGCCGGCAGGACGCCCCGCCGGCTGCCGTACCGGACTCGCCGGTCGCCACCGTCTCGTGCTTCACCGGCCGGGCCTCCGAAAGCGCCGCGATCGTGGACCGGCTCACCGCCGACCGCTCGGGGCCGGCGATCGTCGTCCTCACGGGCGCCCCGGGCATCGGCAAGACCGCGCTCGCCCTGCACACGGCCCGGCTGGCCGAACAGCACTTCCCCGACGGCCGGTTCGCGGTGCGGATGACGCGTGCGGACGGGCGGCCGCGCCCGGCCGGAGAGGTCGCCGCCGAACTGGACCGCATGACAGCGGACTCACCCCGGCCCCGGGAGGGCTGGCGGGCATTGCTGATCCTCGACGACGTGACCGACGCCGAGCAGGTGCGGCCACTGCTGCCCACGGGCGCGGGCAGCGCCGCGATCCTGACCGGCAGGCTCGGGCTGGCCGGGCTCGTCGCGGCGCACGGCGGCTGGGTCCACCGGCTGGACACGCTCACCGAGGACGAGGCGTGCGCGCTGCTGACGGCCGTCCTGGGCGACGCCAGGGCGGGGGCGGAACCGGAAGCGGTCCGCGAACTGACGGCGGAATGCGGCCGTTTCCCGCTCGCGCTGCGGATCGTGGGCGCGCGCCTCCTCACCCGCCCGCGTCTGACGGTCGCCGATTACGTGGCCCGCCTGCGCGAGGATCCGCTGTCGCGGCTCGCCCTCCCCGACGATCCGCGGATGTCGGTGCCGAAGGCGCTGGGCGAGGCGCTCGAACGGCTGGACCCCCGCCTGGCCGACGCCTTTCTCCGCGTCGGGGCGTCGGCGCTGCCGCGGATTTCGGCGGCGGGTGCGGCGGGCCTCCTCGGCATTCCGCCCGTACCGGCCGGGGAAATCCTGGAACGGCTCGTGGACGTGAGCCTGCTGGAGGAGGAACCGGCCGGTCACTACCGCATGCACGAGCTGCTCCGGCATTTCGCCCGGCGCGTCCTCGGGCACCAGGACGACCCACCCGCGCTGACCGCGCGCCATTGAATTCATCCGTCTCCTTCACAAGCTCCTTCACGAGGTGAAAGACATGCTGGAAGCCTACGAAGAGATAGCCGGGACACGGCCCCGGATCCGCCGTGACGTGCTCTTCACCGAGACCCCGGACGGTGTGCTGTTCCACAACGCGCACGGGGGATTCCACCTCAACGCCGCGTCCGCCTACCGCTTCGCCACCCTGCTCGTCCCCCATCTGAACGGCCGGCACCAGGTGGCCGACCTGTGCGAGGGGCTCGGCGAGAAGCAGCGGGCCATGGTCGGGCAGTTGGTGCGGACGCTGTACGAGCGGGAGTTCGCCCGCGACACGCCCGTACCGGACGAGTCGGCCCCGGCCGCCCTGCCGGCCGGGATAAGCGAGCGCTTCGCCCCGCAGATCGACTACGTCGACCACTACGCCGACGACGCGGCCCGTCGCTTCGCCGCCTTCCGCTCGGCGCGGGTGGCCGTCCTCGGTGACGACGCGGTCGCCGGCTGGTGCGCCCTGAGCCTGGTCCGCAACGGCATCGCCGCCGTCGGCCACCCGGCGGGCGCCGACGCCTTCGCCGCGGCGGCGGACGAGGCCGCGGGGCTCACCGCCGCGGGGTGCCCGGTGGCGCTGGAGCCGCTGACGACGGACCACCCCATGGGCTGGGACGACCTGACGGCGTACGACATCGTCGTGGTCACCGGCGGCACGGCGGGATCGCGGCAGCTCTTCCGGCTGCTGGAGGCCGGTGTGCCGGAGGGCAGGACGCTGGTGCCCGCGGCCATGTTCGGCGCTCGCGCGGTGATCGGCCCGCTGATGACGCGGGACACCACGGGCTGCTGGGCCTGCGCGGTGCTGCGGCTCGGTGCCCACGGCGACGCCGCGGCGGCGGCCGACCTGTGGAGCGGCATCTGTCTGCCCCCGGGCGGGGAGCCCGACGCGGCGCGGCCCGGCCGCAGCCTCTCGGCGATGATCGGGAACCTCCTGGGGTACGAGATCTTCCGGCTCACCACGGGCGCGCTGCCCGCCGAGACGCGCGGCCAGATCATCGTCCAGGACGTCGAGTCCTTCGACGTGGTCGCCGAGCCGCTGCTGGCGCACCCCCGCTGCCCGTTCTGCCGGACCGCGGAGGCCGCCGCTCCGGAGCCGGCCGAGCTGCCGGTGGACGAGCCCGCCCCGGCGGGCGGCACCACCTCCGCGGACATCGACACCGACGCGCTGCTCGCCGAGCTCAACAGCCGCCAGGTGCTGGTCGGGCGGCACGCGGGCGTCTTCCACCGGTTCACGGACGAGCCGTGGACGCAGACGCCGTTGAAGGTGGGGACGGTGACCCTGCCCCTGGGGCACGGCACGGACCGGCAGATCGCGGCGTTCGACCTGCACACCGTCGCGGGCGCCCGTCTGACGGCGCTCGACACCGCCGCGGGCGTCTACGCCGAGCATGTCGTCCCGCTGAGCGGAGTCCTCACCGGTGGCGCCGTGGACGCGGCCCGCGCCGCGGGCGCCCGGGTGTTCGCCCCCGCCGCGCTGACCGTGGCCAGCGGTCTGCCGGCCGGCGCCGGTGACGTGCCGGCCTGGGTCCGGGCCGGTTCGCTGACCGGCGGCGGGCCGGCGCTCGTCCCGGCGGGCGCGGTGCGCACCTTCGGCCCGTACAACAGCGACCGGCTCCACACCCCGACGTCGGCGGGCACCGGAGCGGGCCGGACGGTCTCCGACGCCACGGCGCGCGGCCTGCTCTCCGCCCTGTGCCACGACGCCCTGGAGCGGGCCGTGCGCGGGGCGGGCGGGGTGACGCGGATCGCGGGCGACGTGGCGGACGGCGATCCGGAGCTCACGTTCCTGGTGAGCTCGGCCCGCAACCTCGGTGTCGGGTACGAACTCCTCGACCTCGGCGAGACGGAGCGCTCCTCGGCGCATGTGCTCCTCGCCCGCGCGGTCCTCCCCCGGACCGGCGCCTGGGCCTGGGCCGTGGCGGGCGGGACGGACCCGCGGCGGGCCGCGGTGGCGGCGCTGCGCGACCTGCTGGGTCAGGAGCAGCTCGGGCGCGAGCTCGCGGAACACGGTGACTTCCCCCTGGACCTGGGCGATCCGCTGCTGGGCGACCTCGCCCCGGAGGCGCTGGCCGTCGAGGGGGACAGCGCCGCCCGGCCGGAGGCGACGTCGTACGCGGCGGTGCTCGCCCGGCTGCGTGCGGCGGGCCGCGACGCGCTCGTGGTGCCCACCGGTTCGGCGGACCTGCTGGCGGGCGGCATCAGCACGGTCCGGGTGCTGCTCACGCGTGAGGACGCCCATGCCTGCTGAGTGGGAGCGCGCCTGCCGGGAGTTCGCCGCACTGCTGGAGGGCTCCCCCGCGCGCACGGCGACCACACCTCCCCGCCATGGCGTGGCTGCGCCACGACACGGCTCCCCCGCGCGCGCCGGGACCGTCGAGGTCACCGCGCTCGGCACCCGCGACGAGCTGGCCCAAGGTCCCTCCGCCGAGCGGGAGTTCGGGCCGCGCGTGCAGCTCTACGGCCACCACGCGCTCGTGGGCCCCCTCCCCCGGGCCGCCGGGCTGCCGGGCGGCCCCTGTCCGCGGTGCCTGGCCCGGCGCTGGCAGTCGGTGCGCGGCCGCGCGCTGCGTGACGCCCTGGAGCTGGGTTCCGGCACCCGGGCCGCGGGCCGGCCGCCGTACGCCGTCCCGTTCCTCACCGACGCGGTCGCCGCGCTGGTGGCGGCCCGGCAGGGCGAAGAGCCGGCCGAGGAGGGCCCGTTCGGCGCCGTCCACCTCGTCGATCTGGAGACCCTGCGCGTCCGGCGGCATCTGCTCGTGCCGGACGCCGAGTGCCCGGACTGCGGGCGGTGCGTGCCCGACAGCGCGCGGGCCGCGACGCTCACCCTGCGGCCCGCGCCCAAGCACCGGCCCGGCTCGTTCCGGGTGCGGGCGGCCGAGGAGTACGACCTGCCGGTGGCGGCCTTCGCCAATCCGGTGTGCGGGGCGCTGGGCCCCGGGGTGGTGCACGACGTCGCGTCGACGTCCACGTCCGCCACGGTCGGCTGCTTCGAGCTGCGCTCGGGCGAGTATCTGCGCGAGACGTTCTGGGGCGGCCATGCCGACGCCTACGCCGACAGTGAGCGCGTCGGCGTGCTGGAGGGCCTCGAACGCGCGGCGGGCATGCGGGCCCGCGGCCGCCGCACGCAGGTGCGCGCGTCACTGGAGGCGCTGGGCGGCGATGCCCTGGACCCCCGTGAATGCGGGCTGTACACCGAGGAGTTCCACCGGGCGAACCCGCGCGCGGTGCCCTTCACCCCCGACCGGGAGATCCCGTGGGTGTGGGGGTACTCGCTGCGGGACCGGCGGCCGCTGCTCGTACCCGAGATCCTCACCTACTACAGCACGCCCGGCCTGGAGAACCGCTTCGTCCAGGAGAGCTCCAACGGCTGCGCCTCCGGCGGCTCGCTGGAGGAGGCGGTCTACCACGGGCTGATGGAGGTGATCGAGCGCGACGCCTTCCTGCTCGCGTGGTACGGCCGGGTGGCACTGCCCGAGATCGACCCGCGGAGCAGCACCAATGCGCGGACGCGGCAGATGGTGGACCGGCTCGCGATGTACGGCTACGAGGCGCGGTTCTTCGACACGCGGATCACGTTCCCGGTGCCGGTGGTGACGGCCGTCGCGGTCCGGAAGGACGGCGGGACGGGCACGCTGTGCTTCGGCGCGGGCGCGGGTCTCGACCCGGAGGCGGCACTCGCGGGCGGGCTGTGCGAGATCGCCACGGACGCGGTGCACATCCGGGGCCGGGCCGAGCGGGACGGCGCCCGGCTGCGGGCCATGGCCGCCGACTTCGGCAAGGTGCTGGCCCTGCACGACCATCCGCTGGTCTACGGCCTGCCGGAGATGGCCCGTCACGCCGCGTTCCTCCTGGACAACGGCGGCCCGAAGCGCGCGTTGGCGGAGCTCGCCGGACCCGGCACCGCGGTGTCGGCCGATCTGCGGGACGACGTCGAGCGGTGCGTGGCCGCGGTGACCGGCGAGGGCTTCGACGTGGTCGTCGTCGACCAGACCCTGCCCGAGCAGCGTGACCTGGGCCTGCACACCGTGAGCGTCCTCGTGCCCGGCCTGCTGCCGATCGACTTCGGCCACCAGCGGCAGCGGGCGCCGTGGATGCCGCGCATGCGGACGGCGCTGCGCGCGGCCGGTCTGCGCGACCGCGACCTGGAGCCCGGTGACCTCAACCCGGCCCCGCACCCCTTCCCCTGAGCCGCCGAACACCCAAGGAGAACTTGTGGGTCACGCCCATGACTACGCGGAAGCGATCATGCACCGCGGCAGGATCCCGATGGAGCCCGTCGGCTTCGTGCCCGACTGGTCGGACCGCCCGCGCAAGGGGAAGTTCTACCCCGGCGCCGAGACCTTCCCGCTGCCGGACGGGAACGGCACGGATCCCTCCGGCACCGTGCGGGAAGGGGTCTTCGCCGGGCCCGGCACGGAGCGCTTCACCCTGCCGCTGCTCGGCGGGATGCTCCTCGACTCCTACGGCCGGACCGGGCGCCGCCTCGGCGTCCAGGCAAACACCGACCTGCCGTCCCTGCCCTGCTACACCGACGCCAACTGGTCCCGGGGCACCGCCTCGGGCGGCGGTCTCTATCCCGTGACGGTCTACTGGGTGAACGGCCCCGGCGGGCCGCTCGCGCCGGGCGTCCACCACTACTCGACCACGCACCACGCGATGCGGCGGCTGCTGACGGGCGACGTCTCGGCGGAGGTGCGCGAGGCCGTCGGCCCCGACGTGACAGCCGGCCAATTCCTCGTCGTGGGCGTGAAGTTCTGGCAGAACGCCTTCAAATACAACAGCTTCTGCATGCACGCGGTCAGCATGGACGTGGGCGCCGCCCTGCAGACGTGGCGGATCTGGGCACGCGCCCGGGGACTGCGCGTGGAGCCCCTCCTGTGGTTCGACGAGCAGCGGCTGGCCCGGCTGCTCGGCGTCGACCTCCTGGAGGAGGGCATCTTCGCGGTGGTGCCGCTCTCCTGGGAGAAGGACGCGCCCCTGGCCCGCCCCACCGGAGCGGCGCCCCGGGTCCGGCGCACCGAGAGCGAACGCTCCCGCGAGGTGATCGCCTTCGAGGCCGTACGGCGGATCCAGGCGGCGACGGCCGAACGCGCCACCGAACGCCCCGCACCCGGCGCGATCGCCCCGGCGGCCGCCTTGCCGGAGCCCGCGCACGGCGAGCGCGTCGCGCTGCCGGAGCCGGAACCGCTGGACATGGGCGTGCGCGAGGCACTGCGGCGACGGCGCAGCAGCTTCGGACGGTTCGACGCCCGGCGCCCGCTGGCGGCCGCGCAGTTGGCCGCGGCCCTGGCGGCCTCCGCCTCGGCGTCCCTGGACAGTGACGCCACGGGTGCGGACGGGCCGCCGCTGGCGAAGCTGTACGTCTTCGTCAACCACGTCGAGGGCGTCGCCCCCGGCACGTACTCCTATCTGCCGGACACCCACGAGCTGCGCCTGGTCCGGCCGGGGCCGCCGGGCGGCTTCCTCCAGCGGAACTACTTCCTGTCCAACTACAACCTGGAGCAGGCCGCGGCCGTCGTGGTGCCCGCGGTGCGGATGGCCGCGGTGCTCGACGCGGTCGGCGACCGCGGCTACCGGCTGGTGAACGCGACGGTCGGAGCCGTGGCGCAGACCTTCTACACCGCGGCGGCCGCGCTGGGCGTGGGCAGCGGTGTCGCGCTCGGTTTCGACGCCGTGTCGTTCGTCGAGGAGCTGGACCTCACCGCAAGCGGCGAGTCACCACTGCTGATCATGCTCATCGGCCATGAGCGGCCCGGCTCCGCCGACTTCCGCTACGAACTCGCCTGAGCGGCACGGGGAAGACATGACCACCGAGAGATCCCACTGGACGATCAGCCCGCGCTTCATGCTGCGCGTGGCGGGCCTGCCCGTCGAAGCCGTACGGGCCCTGCGCTGCCCGGACACCGGCCGCTGGGCGGAGCGCGTGCTCCGCGAGGAGGCGCGGCTGCGGGCGCGCGGGGCAGAGCTCAGCGACCGGCTGCACCCGCTCGTCAAGGGCGCCGCGGGCGACCGCGAGCGGCGACTGCTGCTGCGGCTGCGGCGGGACGCCTTCAACGGCAGGCTGCCCGCCGGGGCCGAGGAGGCGCTCGCGCTGCTCGCCGCCGCCGACCCGGCCGCCGCGGCGGAGGCCGGCGACTGGCTGCGCGACCGCCGGGCCCTGGCCGCGCTGCTCGCCGAGGGCGCGCCCCTCCTCGCCGCCGAGACCACCCGCGCCCGCGCCGAACTGCGCGGCCTGCTGGGCGAGGAGCGGCTGCGGCTGGGGCTGCTGCTCGCGTCGCCGGAGCTGGAGGCGCGGCTGGACGCCTGCATCGGCACGGATCCGGCCCGGCGGCCGGACAAGCGGCAGCGGAAGATCGAGCGCTCCGCTCTGGCCTACCTCTACCGGACGGCGTGCAAGACCAGCCCGTTCAGCACCTTCACCGGGGTGGCGCTGGGGCGCTTCACCGACGACGCCGAGCAGACGATCCACGTTCCCGAGGTGTGGAGTGGCCATCCCCGGCTCAACGTCGTCGTGCTGGCCCGGCTCGCCGAGCTGATCGCCGCCGACCCCGGCCGGCGCGGCGACCTGCCCGTCACCCTCGCCCCCGGCTGGGGGCGCGACGACGACCGGATCCGCTATGTGCGCCGGTCGGTGACCGCGGGCGACGACGGCGCGGCGGTCACCTTCGACGCGGCGCGGGACCGGCTGTTCTTCCTCCGCCGCAGCGGCACCCTGGAGCGGCTGCTGGCCCTCTTCGCGGAGCGGCCGCTGCTGCGCCACCGCGAACTCGTGCGCTGGCTGGCCGCCGAGCGGGGCGCGGAACCGCGGGAGTGCGAGCGCTATCTGTCGGCCCTGCTGGAGCTGGGCATGGTGCAGATCCCGGCGCTGCGCACGGACGTGCACACCGCCGATCCGCTGCGCGCGTTCCGCGACGCGCTGCGCGACCTGGACCGCCCGTGGGCGACCCGGCTCGCGGAGACCCTGGAGTGGCCCGTCGCCTGCGTCGACCGCTACGCCACGGCCGGCGCGGGCCTGCGCCGGGAGCTGCTGGCCGAACTGCGCCGCGCCCTGACGGAGATCCAGCGGGACCTGGGGGCACCGGAGGCCGCCCTGCCGCGGACGCTCCTCTACGAGGACGTCCGCGCCGGATCCGCGGACACCGCCGTCACCTGCGGGCTCCGCCCCTGGACGGAGGCCGGGGGGCCGCTGGCCGCGCTGCGTTCGATCGAGCGCGTCCTGCCCGCCTTCGACCTGACGCTGCCTCAGCGCATCACGCTCAAGGGCTTCTTCGTGGCACGGTACGGCCGCGGCGGCCGGTGCGAGGACCTGCTGAAGCTGGTGCACGACTTCCACGAGGACTTCTACGACCAGTACGCGACCTTCACCGCGCGCCGCAAGCCCTTCGACGAACAGGGCGCGTACGTCCCCGAACCCAACTGGCTCGGCCTGCCGGGCATCGCGGCCGTGGACGCGGCGCGCGAGGAGTGGTCGGCCCGGATGCGGCGGCTGTGGGACACCGCCCGGGGTGCCGAGGAGATCTGTGTCCACGCCGGGACCATCGACGCGGTCGCAGGTCACCTCGAAGGGGTCGCGGCCGGTTTCGCGCCGCAGAGCCACTTCCTCCAGCTGGTGCCGCGCGACGGCGAACCGCTGGCCGTGCTCAACCAGTCCTACGGCGGACTCGCCTTCCCCTTCAGCCGGTTCACCCACTGCTACGACGGTGACGGGGAGGGGCTCTCCGGCCGGATCCGGCGCGCGGCGGCGGCCACGCAGCCGGAGGGCGCGGTGTTCGCCGAGATCACCGGCGGCTCTGTCACCAGCAACCTCAACCTCCACGGGCGCCTGACGGACCACCGGATCGTGTGCCCCGGCGATACCGGCACGGTGCCGCCGGAGCAGCAGATCCCCCTCGCCGACCTCTTCGTCGAGCACGACACCGGCGCCGACCGCCTGGTGCTGCGCTCGAAGCGGCTCGGACTCGAGGTCGTCCCCGTCTATCTCGGCTACCTCGTCCCCCTGGCACTGCCCGAGATCCCCCGCACGCTCCTGCTGCTCTCCCCCACCTCCATGGCTCCGCTCGACGTGTGGGGCGGGGTGCCGGAGGGGCCGGCCGAGGACGGGGTGACCTCGCGGCCGCGGGTGCGCCACGGCCGTCTCGTCCTGAGCAGGCGCAGCTGGACGTCCCCGGCCTCGGCGCTGCCGGCCGGGGTGGCGGGCGACGACGCCCGGCGGTTCCTGGAGTGGCAGCGGTGGCGCGCGAAGCACCGGCTCCCGCGCCGGGTCTTCGCCACCGTCACCCCTGCCGCCGCCGCGCCGGCGGCGGGCCGGGCCAAGCCGCAGTACGTCGACTTCGACAGCTGGCTCTCCCTCACCGCGCTCGAAGGGCTGCTGGGGAACCCCGCCGACCGGGTCGTCCTGCGTGAGGCCCTGCCCGACGAGGACGACCTGCACGCCGTCTCCGGCCGGGGCCGGCACGTGGCGGAACTGGCCGTCGAGACACTCCGTGACGACCGTGAAGGAACCGGTGCGCTGACATGACCGTACCCACCACCACGCCCGGCGCCTGGCAGGCCCTGCACATCCAGTACGCCGCCAACCCCCAGCCCCTGCTGACCCAGTGCGTCGGCCCGCTCGTCGAGGAGCTCACCGCCGACGGGCTGCTGGCGGGCCACTTCTTCATCAACTACTGGCTGGAGGGCCCGCACGTGCGGCTGCGGCTGCGACCCGCGACCGAGGCCGCCGCGGCCGAGGTCACGGCGCGCGCCGAGCGGGCCGTCGCGGCCTTCCTGCGGGAGCGGCCCGCGCTCTACGAGGTGGACTCCTCGGGCTTCCTCAACGAGTTCTACAACACCCTCTTCGAGCTGGAGTTCCCCAAGGACGAGCGGGACGGCTTCCTGGCCCCCGACGGGCGGATGAGGCTGCGCCCCAACAACACCTTCACCCGGGAACGTTACGAACCCGAGTACGGCAAGTACGGCGGCCCGGCCGGGGTGGAGCTCGCCGAGTGGCACTTCCGGCACTCCAGCGAGCTGGTCATCGAGGCCGTCCGCTCCATGAACCTCCACCTGCGGACCGTCCGCCTGGGCACCGCGGCCCAGCTGATGATGGTGATGGCGGGCTCCTTCCTGCCCGGCCGCACGGAGCTCGCGGAGTACCTCGACCGCTATCACGCCTTCTGGCAGAAGGCGTTCTCCGGCACGGACTTCATCGGCTCCGAGGAGTACGACCGCGCCTACACGGACATGGGCCCCGCCCTCGGCCGGCGCTTCGGCACCGTCCTCGGCGCCCTCGCCGACGGCGGGACCGGCCGGCTGCCCGGCTTCCTGCGCGGCTGGGCCGGGCACTGCGCCGAGCTGCGCGACCGCGCCACCGCCCTGGCCGTCCGCGGAGACCTCGTCTTCCGCTCCTGGGACGGCACCACCGACGAGCGGGTGGACGACCCGGCCGCCGCGCTGCCCCTCCTGCTGTCCCCCTATATGCACATGACCAACAACCGGCTCCATGTGACGATCCGCGACGAGGCGTATCTGTCGTACGTCCTGGGGCGCGCCCTGCGCGAGGAAGGCGGCCGATGACCTCCGGGCTGCTGGAGCGGCGGCCCGCCCTGCGCCCGGACGTCCTGCGCAGCGCGGCACTGCGGCGCGGCACGTCCGTGGTGCACCTGGTGAAGGACCCGTGCGGCGGGCAGTCCTTCGAGGTCGGCGTCAAGGAGCACTTCCTGATGGCGCGCCTGGACGGCACCCGCACCCTCGGGGAGATCGGCGAGGAGTACGCGCGCCACTTCGGCAGACGGCTGGGCGAGGCCAACTGGCGGCAGCTGCTCGGGCTGTTGTGGGAGAGACGCCTGCTGACGGGCGCCGAGCCGCCGGAGCCCGCTGCCGCGCCGGAGCCGGAGCGCAGCACGCTCCTCAAGGGCACCCTGCGGCTGACGGCCGACGCGGCCGCCACCACCGACCGGCTGTACCGGGCCGTCGGCTTCGCCCTGTCGCCCTGGTTCGTGGTGCCGCTCGTGCTGCTGGCGCTCGGCATGGAGGTGTACGTCGCCCTGCACCTGGGCGTGTTCACCGACGGGGCGCTGGAGCTGTTCCGGCAGCCGGCGACGCTGCTGGCGGTGGGCACGCTGCTGTGGGTGAGCACGGCCCTGCACGAGCTCGCCCACGGGGTGGTCGCCCGGCACTTCGGCGGGAAGGTCGGCGAGATCGGGCTGCGCTGGCACCTGCCGATGGTGTTCATGTACTGCAAGGTGGAGAACTACCTCTACCTGCCGACCCGTTGGGCCCAGGCCGCCACCGCGGCCGCGGGCACGGTCATGAACCTGGCGTTCCTGCTGCCGTTCCTCCTGCTGCGGTCGGTGCTGCCCGACGGCGACCCGGCCCGCGAGCCCCTCGCCGGGCTGCTGCTCGTCGGCTCCGTGCTGGCGCTCACCAATCTGGTGCCCCTGCCGCCGCTGGACGGCTACAAGATCCTCGGCCACTGCCTGGGCATGGCCGACTACGCCACCGAGAGCCGCCGCTTCCTGCGGTTGCTGGCCGCGCGTGCCGTGCGGCGCGGCCCCGGAGTCGCCGGATACCCGCGCGCGGCCCGGATCGCCTACGCCTCCTACGGGCTGGGGGCGGCCCTCCTCGTCGGCGGCAGCGGGGTGGGCGGCGTGCTGCTGTGCCACCACCTCCTCGCCGGCCGCTACGGCGTGTGGGCCGCCGTCGTCCCGGGCCTGCTGATCGTCGCCCTGGTGGCGGTCACGGGCCCCTGGGCCGGCCGCCGGCCCGCACCGTCCTCGTCCGCAACGACCTCGTCCGCAACGCGCAAGAAGAGCTGAGGAACCATGGGAAACAACAGGCCGACGAGCCCCGCGCTGGTGCTGGAGGGCGTACGCAAGCGCTACGGCGACGTCCGGGCGGTGGACGGGATCTCCCTGACGGTCGAGCGCGGCGAGTTCTTCGGCGTGCTCGGGCCGAACGGCGCGGGCAAGACCACCCTCGTGGAGATCATGGAAGGGCTGCGCCAGGCCGACGGGGGCACCCTGTCCGTACTCGGCTCCGCCCCCTGGCCGCGCAACCTGGACCTGCTGCCGCGCATCGGCGTGCAGACCCAGAGCTCCGCCTTCTTCACCCGGCTGACCGCGCGGGAACACCTGGCCACGGTCACCGCCCTCTACGGCGCCGACCCGGCCGGGGTGGACCGCACGCTCGCGCTCGTGGGGCTGACCGAGCAGCAGGACGTACGCATCGAGGTGCTCTCCGGCGGCCGGCGGCAGCGGCTCGCCATCGCCTCCGCCTTGGTGCACGACCCGGAGCTGATCTTCCTGGACGAGCCCACGGCGGCCCTCGACCCGCAGGCGCGCCGCGCGCTGTGGAAGGTGCTGCGCGCGCTGAAGAGCGAGGGGCGCACCATCGTCTACACCACGCACCACCTGGACGAGGCCGAGGCGCTCTGCGACCGGGTCGCGATCGTCGTCGCGGGCTCGGTGGTCG
Source organism: Streptomyces sp. NPDC001407 (assembly GCF_042895325.1). Lineage (NCBI taxonomy): Bacteria > Bacillati > Actinomycetota > Actinomycetes > Kitasatosporales > Streptomycetaceae > Streptomyces > Streptomyces sp. NPDC001407. The sequence goes on along the minus strand of NZ_JBIAWF010000018.1, from coordinate 45,940 downwards.
CGCTGGACAGCCCGGACCGGCTGGTGGGCGCGGCCAAGGCGCCGACCCGGCTGCTGGTGCCCGCCGACCGGCTGTCCCCGGAGCGGGCAAGGGAGTTCGACGGCGCCGACCGGGTCGTCGTCGAGGGCGGCTCGGTCGTCATCGAGACCAGGGCGGCCGGGCCGCTGCTGGCCGCGCTGGGGGCGGCCGTCGGCCTCGACGGCATCCGGACGCGCACCGCGACCTTGGAAGACGTCTATCTGGAGCTCACCGGCGAGCTCATCGGAACGGAGCAGGGCGCATGAGCGCGTACACCGCACTGACCGGCGCGAGTTACCGGGCGTCCGTCCGGGACCGCACCACGGTCTTCTTCACCTTCGCCTTCCCCCTGATCTTCCTGGTCGTCTTCGGCCTGATCTTCCGCGGCAAGAACGTGGAGGAGAGCGGCCGCGGCTACATCGACTACATCGCCCCCGGCGTCCTGTCGTGGGGCGTGGGCAACGCGGCCGTGTTCGGCGTGGCGTTCACCCTCATGCAGTGGCGCCGTGACGACCTGCTGCGCCTCATCCGGCTGACGCCCACCCCGCTGTCGTCGGTGCTCGCGTCGCGGTACGTCATCGCCCTGGTCATCGGGGCGGTGCAGGCGGTGCTGTTCATCGGGGTCGCGCTGCTGCCGGTGTTCGGCCTGCGGGTGGACGCCACCTGGCCGTGGGCCGTGCCGGTGCTGGTGTGCGGCATCACCGCGTTCCTCGCGATCGGGCTGGTGATCGGGGCGCGGGCGGACACCCCGGAGGCGGTGGCGGCCGTCGCCAACTGCGTGATGGTGCCGATGGCGTTCCTGTCCGGTTCGTTCTACCCCCTCGACGCGATGCCCTCCTGGCTCCAGTCCGTCTCCAAGGTGCTGCCCCTGCACTATCTCAACGACGGCATCTCCCGGGCCGTCTCCGGGCGCGCGGATCTCGCCTCGACGGCCGTGGCCTGCGCCGGACTCGCCCTGTTCGCCGTGGTCTTCGGCCTGATCGCGGTCAAGGTCTTCCGCTGGAGCAACGACTCATGAGCACACCCCTGGCAACCGCGAGCGAGCACCTCCGCCAGGCGCTCACCGAGCGCTTCCACGCCTCCGCCCAGGCTTCGGGCGGGCCGGCCCCCGTCGTCGTGCCCGTGGGTGCCGCCGACGCCTTCCGGCCCGGCGAGGACCCGCACGGCGATCCGCGCGCCCGCGCCACCGTGCACCTGACCGCGCAGGCGGTGCTGATCGGCCCCTGGGGCGCCACCGAGGAGGCGACCGCGGCCTGCGGCCACTGCCTCGCGCGGCGCTGGCAGCGGCTGCGCTCCCGCTCCGAACGCGACGCGCTGGAGGTGGGCACCCGCATGACCGCGGCGGGCACCTGGCCCGTACTGCCCGGCTACGCCGTGGACACCGTCTGGGCGGTGTACGAGGCGGTGCTGCTCTCGGGCCGCCCGGTGGCGGCGGGGCGGCCGGACGGCGAGTGGCACACCGCCGCGGACCGCCCGCTGCCCCAGGTCTCCCGCGTCGACCTCGCCACCTTGAAGGTCACCACGCTGCCGCTGCTCACCGAGCCGCTGTGCCCGCACTGCGGCCCGGCCCCCGACACCGGGGCCCGGCCGGAGCTGGTGTCCCGGCGCAAGCCCGCGCCGGACGCCGCACGTCTGCGCCCGGCGGACGCCTACCCGCTGCCGAGGGGCGCGCTCGCCAACCCCGTGTGCGGCGCGCTCGGCGAGGGCACCTGGCTCGACGTCGCCTCGCCCACGACCTCGCCCGTGGCGGGCAGCGTCTTCGTCCGCACCTACGCGGGCCTGTCCGACGTCACCTGGAGCGGCCAGGCCAACTCCTTCGCCGCCAGCCGGACGCTGGCCTTCCTCGAAGGGCTGGAACGGTACGCGGGCATCCACCCCCGGCGCCACGGCGAGCCGGTCGTGGAGTCGTACGACGACGTCCGTGACGAGGCCGTCGATCCGCGCACCTGCGGCACCTACGCGCCCCGGACGTACCGCGACGACCCGATGCTCGAACCGTTCGACCCCGCGCGGAAGATCCCCTGGGTGCGGGGCCATTCGCTGCGCGACGGCCGCACGGTGCTGGTGCCCCGGCGGGCGGTCCACTACGGCGCGGGCGTGGACAGCGACAACTTCGTCTTCGAGAGCTCCAACGGCTGCGCCACCGGCAGCTGTCTCGAGGAAGCCGTGCTCTTCGGGATGCTGGAGCTCATCGAGCGGGACGCGTTCCTGCTCGGGTGGTACGGCCGGGCCCGCCTCACGGGCATCGACCTGGCCTCGTGCCGCGGCGGCGCGGTGCGCGCCATGGCCGACCGCGCGGCCCTCCAGGGCTACGACGTGCGGGCCTTCGACAACCGCGTCGATCTGCCCGTGCCCGTCGTGACCGCCGTGGCGGTGCGCCGCGACTGCGGCCCCGGCACGCTCTCCTTCGCGGCGGGCGCCCGCCTCGACCCGGAGGAGGCGGTGGAGGCGGCGCTGTCGGAGGTCCTCACCTATCTCCCGCACCTGGACCGCCAGGTGGCCGAGCACCGGGAGGAACTGGAGGCGATGGCCGACGACTTCTCCCTCGTGCGCCAGCTCAGCCACCACGCCCGGCTCTACGGTCTGCCGCGGATGGCACGGCACGCGCGCGAATATCTGGAGCCCGCCGAGGTCCGCCCGGTGGACGAGCTCTACGCCGGCTGGCGACGGCCCGCCACGGGCGATCTGCTCGACGACGTGCTGCTGTGCCGCGACGTGCTGGTGCGCGCGGGCTTCGATGTGATCGTGGTCGACCAGACCTCGCCCGAGCAGGAGCGCATGGGGCTGCGCACGGTGTCGACCGTCGTGCCGGGGCTCGTCCCGATCGACTTCGGCTGGGACCGGCAGCGGGTGCTGGGGATGGACCGGCTGCGCACGGCGTTCCGGCGGGCGGGCCTGCGGACGACGGATCTGCGGGACGAGGAGATCCGCCGGGTGCCGCACCCGTTCCCCTGACCCACCCCGGGCCGCGACGCGGAACAGCCCTCTCCAGGACGGAGGATCCCGTTCCGGAGAGGGCTGCCGGTGCGCGGCTCGTCAGGCGGAGCAGCTGGTGGTGCTGGTCGTGCTGGAGCAGGTGCTGGTGGAGCTGGAGCTGGTGGAGCCGGCGAGGACGACCTCGCTGGCGTCCGAGTAGTCCGAGATCTCGAAGGTCTCCGACTCCAGCTCCAGGATCTCCTGGGCGAGGGAAGCGAGTTCGGCCTTCTGAGCCATGGTTCATCTCCTTCGTGCGGTCGGGCGGGGACGGGGGCCCCGCCCTTCGTTCCTTGCCCGGTCAGTCCACCAGGGGCCGCTGACAGATCACTGCGCGACCGCTGACACCGGGTGTCAGCGGCGCCTCCACGACATCCACGGGAAAGGCGGATCCATGCTCACCGAGGAGCTGCTGCGGGCGGTCACCACGCTCTACCTCGACCTCCACGCCCATCCGGAGCTCTCCGGGTCGGAGGCACGGACAGCGGACAGGTTCGCCGACTGGCTCACGGCGGCGGGCTGCCGGGTGACCACGGGCGTCGGCGGCCACGGTGTCGTCGGCGTGCTGGAGAACGGCGACGGGCCACGGGTGATGCTCCGCGCCGAGCTCGACGCCCTGCCCGTACGGGAGCGGACCGGCCTGCCGTACGCGAGCCAGGTCACAGGTCCCTCGCCTGTCATGCACGCCTGCGGCCACGATCTGCACCTCGCGGCTGTGGCGGGCGCGGTGAGCGTGCTGGCCGGGGACAGGCGGCGGTGGCGGGGCACGCTGCTGGTCGTCGGGCAGCCCGCGGAGGAGACGCTGACCGGCGCGCGGGCCATGCTCGGCGACGGGCTCTACGAGCGGTTCGGCCGCCCCGACGCGGTGCTGGCCCAGCACGCGGCGCCGTTCCCGGCGGGCATGGTCGCGCACGGCTCGGGCCCGGTGACGGCCGGCAGTGTGTCCCTCGACGTGGTGGTGCACGGCCGCGGCGGGCACGCGGCGACGCCCCATCTGGCCGTGGACCCGGTCGTGACGGCGGCCGCGACGGTGCTCCGTCTCCAGTCCGTGGTCGCCGCCGAGACGGCACCGGCGGAACAGGCGGTCCTCACGGTGGGCCGGCTGCACGCGGGCCGACAGAGCAATGTCGTCCCCGACCGGGCCGAACTCGGCGTCACCGTCCGCGCCTTCTCCGAGTCCGCGCTCGACCGGCTGTCGGCGGCCGTGCACCGGGTCATACGGGCCGAGTGCGCCGCCTCGGACTGCCCCGAGCCGCCGGACGTCACCGTCTCGTCCCGTTCCCCCGTCAACCTCCCCGATCCCCGGCTGACTTCGGCCGTACGGGAGGCGCACGAGGAGGCCTTCGGCACGGAGCGGGTCACGGGGTGGTCGCCGTCCCTGGCCGCGGAGGACTTCCCGCTCTTCGCCGAGGGCGGGGTGGCGACCGCCTATTGGATGCTCGGGACGGCCGGGCCACGGGAGTGGGCGGCAGCGCGGCACACCCCGCTCCCGCCGAACCACTCCCCCTTCTTCGCCCCGCACGCCCGCCTCGCCGTCCCAGCCGGTGTCGAGGCGATGGTGACAGCGGCCCTGTGCGCCCTGTCCGTCACGTGAACGAGGCCCGCTGGGGCAGCAGTTCCACGGAAAGGTGCGGGGACAGCGCGCGGAGGAAGTCGGGCGCGTCGAAGATCTCACCGGCGGAGGCGACACCGACGGTCTTCGTCCGTCCCGCCAGGATGCGGTCGACCGCCTCCACCGCGAGCGGCGCGGTGACGGCGTAGATGTCCCGGCCCCTCGCCACAGCACGCCGCTCGCTGCCGCCGGAACGCACGACGACGTCGACGAGGAAGGTCTGCGCGGACCGCCCGGACTCGTCGGCCGCGACCGGCTCCGGGGTGTCCGGCGCCAGCACCTCCCCGGTCGCCTCGACCGTCATATAGGTGCACACCTCGGGAACGCCCAGGTGGCGGGGCACGGTGACGACGTCGACGGTCGTGAACTCCCCGATGACGTCCCGGGGTCCCACCGGTTCGGGGAAGGGCCACCGCAGGGTCGGCAGCGCGTCGTGGTGCGACTCCAGCCGTCCCCGCGTGTACCGCAGACGCCGGCCGCCCCGCCGCTGCCGGGAGACCGCGCTCGTGGCGCGCGTCCCGGCGGTGGGGTGCCAACTGCTCAGCGCGTACGCGATGTGCGCCTCGTCGGCCGCGGTCCAGTCGCCCATCGCGGCGGTGGTCATGAGGTCGCCGAGGCCTCCGTAGAAGGCCATCGCGGGCACGATCACGGCCCTCGCCGCGCGGGCGCGGTCCGCGAAGTGCGTGAACGTGTCGATGCCTGCCTCGATCTCGCCCGTCACGTCCACGTACGGGATCCCGGCGCGCAGGGCCGCCTCGATCACGGGGGCGGCCGTCGTGGCGAAGGGCCCGGCGCAGTTGATCACTGCGGTCGCGCCGGTCAGCGCGCGGTCGAGGGCGGCGGGGTCGCCGGCCGACGCCGGGCGGACGTCCGATCCGGGTGCGGATGCCGCCAGTTCCTTCAGCTTGCCGGCGTCGCGGCCGGAGAGGACGGGCACGAACCCCCGGTCCCGCAGCTCTGCCACCACGAAGCGCCCGGTGTGCCCGTACGCGCCGAACACCACCACCGTGTGCGCCGATCCCATGAGTTCTCCCGCTTGTGCTCGAATGATCCGGTGCGGACAGCCTGCCGGGCGCGGGCCGGCCGATGTGAGTGTCCGGAACGACGTGCTGCGTACACTTCCGGACATGGACACTGTCGCGCTGGCCGTCACCGACGGAATGCTGCCCTTCGAACTGTCCTTGGCCTGCGAGGTCTTCGGGTCCGGCCCGGCCGACCCCTGGTACGACCTCGTCGTGTGCGGGCCGGGCTCGGTGCGGGCCGGGCGGTTCCGGCTGGAGCCCGACCACGGCCTCGACCGGCTCCCGCACGCGGACACCGTGATCGTCCCGGGCTGGGCCGACGTCGAGGTGGACCCGCCCGCCGAGCTGGTCGACGCGGTGCGCGCGGCCCACGAGGCGGGCGCGCGCGTGGCCTCCCTCTGCACGGGCGCGTTCGTGCTGGCCGCCGCCGGCCTGCTCGACGGACGGCGCGCGACCACGCACTGGGCGCACACCGAGGACCTCGCCGCCCGCCATCCCCAGGTGGAGGTGGACCCGGACGTGCTCTACGTGGACAACGGCAGCGTGCTCACCTCCGCGGGCAAGGCCGCCGCCATGGACCTGTGCCTGCACCTCGTCCGCCTCGACCACGGCGCGGCGGTCGCCAACGCGGTGGCCCGCCGCCTGGTCGTGCCGCCCCATCGGGACGGCGGCCAGGCCCAGTTCGTCACCACACCGGTGCCCGCCCCGGCCGGACACCCGCTCGCCGAGCTGTTCCCCTGGGTGCTCGAACGGCTGGACCGCCCGCTGACCGTGGAGGATCTGGCCCGCCGGGCACGGATGAGCTCGCGCCACCTGGGCCGCCACTTCAGGGCGGCGACCGGCACCACGCCGCTGCGCTGGCTGCTGACCCAGCGGATCCGCCGCGCCCAGGAGTTGCTGGAGACCACCGACGACAGCGTCCGGGCCATCGCGGCGGCCACCGGCATGGGCACCGCCACGACGCTGCGCCGGCACTTCAACCGCACGGTCGGTGTGCCCCCGGACACCTACCGCCGCACCTTCCGCTCGCGGGCCCGGTAGCCGCGCGGCGGACAGGCGCCGTTGCCGGACAGCCGCACCTCCTTGCAGGGTGGGCACCAGGTCACCCGACCGGGACTGCCAGAGGAAGGACACACTGATGGGCCAGCCGTTCGGTTCCTACCAGAACGAGATCTACTTCGACGGGCTGCGCGGCGTCCGGCCGCGGTTCCCGATGTCCCACGGCGAGCTGGAGGCCAGGGCCCTGGCCGTGCTGCCGGAGTCCGTGCGCGACTACGTCGCCGGGGGCGCGGGCGACGAGCGCACCCAGCGGGCCAACGTGGCCGCCTTCGAGCGGTGGGGGCTGTATCCCAGGATGTTCGTGGGGGCCGCGCGACGCGACCTCTCGGTCGACGTGTTCGGAATGGCACTGCCCGCACCGCTGTTCATGGCACCCATCGGCGTCATCGGGCTGTGCGCCCAGGACGGGCACGGCGATCTGGCGACGGCCCGGGCGGCCGCCCGTACCGGAGTGCCGATGGTCGCCTCGACGTTCTCCGTCGACCCGATGGAAGCGGTCGCGGCCGAGACGGGGCCGGCACCGGCCCTCTTCCAGCTCTACACGCCCACCGACCGGGATCTCGCCGGAAGTCTGGTCGAGCGGGCCGAGAAGGCGGGGTTCAAGGCGATCGTGGTCACCCTGGACGCCTGGCTGACCGGCTGGCGCCCGCGCGACCTGCGCACCGGCAACTTACCGCAGCTGCGCGGCCACTGCCTGGCCAACTACACCTCCGACCCCGTCTTCCGCGCGGGCCTGGAGCGCACGCCGGAGGAGGACCCGCAGGCCGCGGCCCTGCGCTGGAGCGAGCTCTTCGGCAACCCCCTCACCTGGGACGACCTGTCCTGGCTGCGCTCGATCACCACACTGCCGCTGATCGTGAAGGGCCTGTGCCACCCCGAGGACGTACGCCGTGCCCGGGACGGCGGCGTGGACGGCGTCTACTGCTCCAACCACGGTGGCCGCCAGGCCGACGGGGGCCTGCCCGCCCTCGACGCCCTGCCCGGCGTCGTCGAGGCGGCCGACGGACTGCCCGTCCTCTTCGACTCCGGCGTCCGCACCGGAGCGGACGTCGTCAAGGCGCTCGCCCTGGGGGCCACCGCCGTCGGCATCGGCCGCCCGTACGCCTACGGCCTCGCCGTCGGCGGCACCGACGGCATCGTCCACGTCCTGCGCTCGGTGCTGGCCGAGGCCGACCTGCTGATGGCCGTCGACGGCTATCCCACCCTCGCGGACCTCACCCCCGAGGCGCTCCGGCGCGTCGGCTGACGCACTCGCTCCCGGCACGCCCCGACCCGCCGCATCCGCGCCCGCTCGTCCGGAAAGACATCCCCCATGCCCCTCGACCCGGCCATCGCCGCCCTCCTCGACGGAGTCGACTCCGTCCTCTCGATGCCCATCCGCACCACCGATCCCCGAGTGCTCCGCGAGGCGGAGCGGCAACTGTCGGCCGCGGCCGGGGCCGTACGCCCGATCGCCGTCGGTTCCGTGCGGGATGCCACGGTGCCCGGCCCCGCCTGGGACGTGCCCGTGCGGATCTACCGGCCCATGGCCGAGGGGCCCGCCCCCACCGTGGTCTACTTCCACGGCGGCGGCTGGATCGCCGGCGACCTCGACAGCCACGACCTGGTCACCCGCCGCCTGTGCCGCGACGTCGGCGCCGTGGTGGTCGCCGTCCACTACCGCCGGGCCCCCGAGCACCCCTTCCCCGCCCCTTACGAGGACTGCCTGGCCGTGGCGCGCCACGTCGCCGGCCACATCGAGGAGTACGGCGCCCGCCGCGACCGCCTCGCCCTGGCCGGGGACAGCGCGGGCGCCAATCTCTGCGCCGTGACCGCGCAGACGTTCCGCGACGAAGGCCGCCCGCTCGCGGCGCAGTTGCTCGCCTACCCCGCGACCGACTTCGACGGTGAGTACGCCTCCCGCTCCGAGAACGGGGCCGGATACATGCTCACCACCGAGAACATCGCCGACACCCAGTATCTCTACGCCGGCGACGACCCGGCCGTACGGAGCTGCCCCCAGGTCTCCCCGCTGCGCGCCGAGAGCCTCGCGGGGCTCGCGCCCGCGGTCGTCGCCACCGCGCAGTACGACCCGCTGCGCGACGAGGGTCTGGCCTACGCGGAAGCGCTGCGCGACGCCGGGGTGGAGGTGTTCGCGCGGAACTACGAGGGGCTGATCCACGGCTTCTTGAACCTCTGCCCCCTCTCCCCCGGCGCCGACACCGCGGCGGGCGAGCTGTTCGCCCGCCTCGCCCACCTGCTCAAGTGAGCGGCCCGGGGCCGCCGTACCCGCCCCAGGGATGCGATCACTTGTGATCGGCGATGCCATGGAGACATGGCCACGTACAGGCCGGCCACGGGCGCCGCACGGCTGCACCGCGTGTTCGAGGCCGCCTGTGACCGCTCGCCGTCGGCCACGGCGCTGGAGTGCGAGCAGCACAGGCTGACCTACGGCGAACTCGACGCCCGCGCCAATCAGCTCGCCCGTCATCTCCGCGGCCTGGGCATCGGCCCGGGGGCACGGGTCGCGATCCTGGTGCCGCGGTCGGTGGAGACGTACGTGTCCTTGCTGGGGGTGGGCAAGGCCGGTGCGACGTTCCTGCCCATCGACCCGGCGGCGCCACCGGCCCGGGCCGGCTTCATCACCGAGGACGCCGACGTCGACCTGGTGCTGACCGCCGCCGGCGCCGCGCCGGCGGCCGAAGGGATCGCCCGCCGCGTCCTCGACCTCGGCTCGTGCGGGCCGGAGCTCGCGGCGGCGCCCCGCACCCGCTTGCCGCCCGGCCGGGAGGAGGACGATCCGCTGGCGTACATCATGTACACCTCGGGTTCGAGCGGCAGGCCCAAGGGCGTGCGGATCGCCCAGTCGAGCATCTGCAACTTCCTCCGCCACGTGCCCGAGCTGTACGACGTGCGGCCCGAGGACCGGGTCCACCAGGGCATGACGATCTCCTTCGACTTCTCCATCGAGGAGATCTGGCCGACGTGGGCGGTCGGCGCCACGCTCGTCGCCGGCCCGGTCGGCTCGGCGCAGTTCGGCGCCGAGCTGGCCGACTGGCTGGAGGAGCGCGGGATCACGGTGCTGTACTGCGTGCCGACGCTGCTGGCGACGATCCCCCGGGACCTCCCGCTCCTGCGCGCCGTCATGGTCGGCGGTGAGGCGTGCCCGGCCCGGCTCGTCGAGCGGTGGAGCAGGCCGGGGCGCCGCATCCTCAACACCTACGGCCCGACCGAGGCCACGGTCACCGCCACCGTGGGGGAACTGCTGCCGGGCCGGCCCGTGACCATCGGCAGGCCGCTGCCGACCTGTTCGGTGGTGCTGCTCGACGAGGAGCGCCAGCCCGTGCCCGACGGCGAGGTCGGGGAGATCTGCGTCGGCGGCCCCGGCGTCGCCCGTGGCTACATCGGGCGGCCGGAGCTGACCGCCGACCGGTTCATCGAGCATCCGCTGGCCCCGGCGGGCGGCAGGCTCTACCGCACGGGCGACCTCGGACGCAGGACCCCGGACGGGCAGTTCGAGTATCTGGGCCGGGCCGACGCCGAGGTGAAGGTCCGCGGCCACCGGGTCGATCTCGGTGAGATCGACAACGTGCTGCTGGAGGAGCCCGGTGTGGCCGAGGCTGCCACCGCCTTGATGCCCGCGCCCGACGTGGAGGGCGGCGCGGCCGAACTGTCCGCCTACGTGGTGCGGTCGGCGGGCGGCACCGAGGCGGACGAGACCCTCCTCGCCCGGCTGCACGAGCGCGCGCGACGCAGGCTGCCCGCCTATATGGTCCCGTCCTTCCTGGACGTCCTCACCGAGCTGCCCGCCATGCCGAGCGGCAAGGTGGACCGGCGCAAGCTGCCCCCGCCGACCGGCCGCCGCCTGCTGGGCGGTGGTGAAGTGGTGCCGCCCCGGGGCGAGTTGGAGGAGAAGGTGCGGGACGCCTGGGCGGAGGCGTTCGGCGTCGGTCCCGCGTCGCTGTCGGCGGAGGCGGACTTCTTCACCGACCTCGGCGGCCACTCCCTCCTCGCGGCCCGCGTCGTGTCACTGCTGCGTGACCGGGGCATCGGCACCCCCGCTCTGCGCGACCTCTACGCCCACCCCACCGTGCGCGGCCTCGCCGCCGTACTGGGCGCACCGGGCGGCACCGCCCCGCCGGCCGGTCCGCCCCGCCCGGCGCCGATCCGCCACAGCGGCGGCCGGATCGCGGCCGCGGGGGCCGTCCAGGCGGGGGCGCTCTATCTGGTGCTGCTCTCCTTCACGCTGCCGCTGGTCTGGGTGCTCGACCACGGTGACGGTCAGCTCTCCCTGCGGAACTCGCTGCGCGCCGCGGCCGCCGTGCTGATCAGCTACCTCTTCCTGCGCTGGGTCGTCCCGGCCGCACTCGCGCGCCCGCTGGCGGCGGGCATCCGGCCGGGCCGCTACCGGCTGTGGGGCAGGACCTACCTCCGGCTGTGGACGCTGGGCCTGCTGCTGAGCCTCAGCCCGCTGCCGGTGCTGAGCGGTTCGCCCATGATGGCCGCGTATCTTCGCCTGCTCGGCGCGCGCGTCGGCCCCCGCACCACGATCGCGACGAACGCCCTGTCGCTGCCCACGCTGTTGCGGGTCGGCGGTGATACAGCGATCGGCTACGGCGCCACCCTGCGCCCGTGGCGCGTGGCGGACGGCTGGGTGACGGTCGCCCCGATCGAGATCGGCCCGCGGTGCTATGTGGGCGCGAACGCGGTCCTCGAACCCGGCGCCCGCATGGGGGCCGGGTCGGGGCTCGGCGAGCAGTCGGTGATCGGCCAGGGGGAGGCGATTCCCCCGGGTGCCCGCTGGGCCGGGTCTCCGCCGGGCCCGACGGACGCGCTCTCCCCCGAGGTGGAGGCCATGCTGCGCGCCGACGGCGACGCCGGCCGGTGGCGGCCGCGGCACCTCGCCGCCGCGCTGCTCGGACTCGCGGCCCTGGAGGCCGGCATGCTCGCCATGATCGCGCCGAGCCTGGTGCTGGTGTGGTGGTCCCTGCTCGTCTGGGACACCTGGGCGGCCCTCCTCGCCTCGCTGCTGTCCGGCCCGGTGTACGTGCTGACCGTGTGCTGCGCGGTCGCCGTCGGCAAACGCCTGGTCCTGCCCGCCCCGCCGGCCGGCGTCCGGCCGCTGCGGTCCTCGCTGGGCGTGCGCAAGTGGCTGGCGGACAAGCTCCTGGAGTTCAGCCTGACGTTCACCAACTCCCTCTACGCCACGCTCTACACCGTGCCGTGGCTGCGGGTCCTCGGCGCGCGGATCGGCCGGGGAGCGGAGGTGTCCACCGCCGCGCACCTCGACCCCGGCCTGCTCACCCTCGGCGACGGCAGCTTCGTCGCGGACATGGCCAGCATCGGTGCCGCCTCCTTCGCGGCCGGACGCGTCTCGTTCGGGCCCACCGAGGTGGGCCGGCGGGCGTTCGTCGGCAACGCCGCGTGCGTACCGGCCGGCACCCGGACGGGCCCGGGCTCCCTCGTCGGCGTGGGCACGGTGCCACCGCGGGAGGAGGTGCCCGCGGGCACCTCGTGGCTGGGGTCGCCCGCGATCCACCTCCCGGTGCGCCAGAGCAGCGGCTCCTTCCCCGAGGAGCTGACGTTCACACCGACCCGCAAGGCGGTCCTCCAGCGGCTGGGCATCGAGTTCTTCCGCGCCACCATGCCCGCCTCGGTGCTGGGCACGAGCCTGTTCCTGTACGTGCTGGCGCTCGCCGGCGTGGTCCGCCTGCCGGGCCTCCTGCTCCCCGCGCTCGTGGCGCCGGTCCTGCTGATGAGCGCGGGGGTCGGTGTGATCGCGTACTGCGCTCTGGTCAAGCGCCTGGTCGCCGGGGTCTACCGGCCGCGGGTCGAACCGCTGTGGAGCCTCTTCGTTCGGCGTACGGAGTTCGTCACCGGCCTCTTCGAGGCGGCCGCCGTACCGGCCGGGGTGGCCGCCCTGACCGGGACCCCGTTCCTGCCGCCGGTGCTGCGCTGGTTCGGCGCCCGCATCGGCAGACGCACCTGGATCAGCACCACCTACCTCACCGAGTTCGACCTGGTGGACATCGGCGACGACGCCGCGGTGGGCACGGGCGTATCGTTGCAGACACACCTGTTCGAAGACCGTGTCATGAAGATGTCGACGGTCACCCTCCAGGCGGGCACCAGCATCGGCACCCGGGCGATCGTGCTCTACGACGGCGTGGTCGGCGAGGGCGTCTGGCTCGACGCGCTGTCGCTGCTCATGAAGGGCGAGCACCTCACGCCGGGCACGAGCTGGCGCGGCATCCCGGCCCAGGGCGTGGCCCACCGGGACGCCGGCCGCGAGCACGCGCCCGGGCCCCGCCACCGGTGAACGCCGACCGGGCACGGGCGGTGAGGCGGCGCTCATGGCACCCAACGGCATCCTCGATTCCCTCCGCCGGGCGTTCGGCAGCAGGAGCGCCCCCGTCGACGTCCCCGTCCGGGCCGCCGGCGAGCGCCCGCTGGCGCTCGTCTACCGCGGACCGGCCACCCTGCCCGGCTGCCCGGAAGCGGTGGCCCGGCTGCTGGCCACCGGGCCGTGGGACCTGGACATCCGCTACGCCGGCCCGCACGAGGCCGTACCTCTGTCGGCCGAATCGCTGGCCCAGGCGTGGGTGTACGCCCAGCCGGGCGGCGGCACGCTGTCCCACGCCTACCGGCACCTGAGACGGCAGCGCGAGGCCATCCGCGGCTACGTCCACGGCGGCGGCCGCTATCTGGGCTTCTGCCTCGGCGGCTATCTGGCCGGGGCCACCCCGGGGTTCGGCCTGCTGCCCGGCGACACCGACCAGTACATCGGCTCACCGGGCGCCACCGTCCAGGACGAGAGCAACACACTGGTCGACGTGGACTGGCGCGGCCTGCGCCGCACCCTGTTCTTCCAGGACGGCCCGCAGTTCCTCCTCGACCCGGGCGCGCACGCGACGGTCCTGGCCACCTATACGAACGGCACGGTCGCCGCGCTCGTCGCCCCCTTCGGCGCGGGCCGCGTCGGGGTCGTGGGGCCGCACCCGGAGGCCACCGACGACTGGTTCACCGACGTCGGCCTCCCCGTCCACCACGGCCACGACCTGGGCCTCGACCTCGCGGGCGCGGTGCTGGAGTGAGCGTGCCGGAGTGACCCACAGAGGTCCCGGGCGCGCGGGCTCCGGGACCGTGTGGCAGTCTGCGCGCAGAGCCCGGCCCGTCGGACCGCCGGGCCGGAAGGCTCACGAAAGCGCGGCGAATATGGACAAGTCGAATCAGTCAGGCCGGGCATCCGCCCCCGCCGTGCACCGCGAGGCCATCGCGGCGGAAACCGCCCGGATGGTGGCCGTGGCCAAGGGCACGGACCTGACCGCACCCGTGCCCGGCTGCCCCGGCTGGACGCTCGTCGACCTCGTCAAGCACACCGGCAGCGTGCAGCGCTGGTTCTCCGCCCTCCTGCGCCAGTGCGTCCAGGAGCGCCCGCAGAGCCGGGACGCCCCGTTCGACTTCCCGGCCGAGGACAGCGCCTACCCCGACTGGCTGACCGCGAGCGCCGCCGAGGCCGCGAGCGCGTTCACCACCGTCGACCCGGACGCGCCCATGTGGGTGTGGGGAGCCGATCCCCACGCCCGGTTCTGGATCCGGCGGATGCTCTTCGAGACCCTGGTGCACCGCACGGACGCGGAAGCCGCCGCCGGACTCCCGTCCACGATCGACCCCGGCCTCGCGACCGACGGCATCGACGAGTTCCTCGTCAACCTCCCCTACGCGGTCTTCTTCGCCCCCAAGGTGGCCGAGCTGCGGGGCGACGGCGAGACCCTGCGCTTTCGGTGCACCGACACCGACGGCGACTGGCTGGTCCGCCTGCGCCCCGACGGCTTCGGGCTCGAACCGGACGCCACAGCCGGCGCCGACACCACCGTGAGCGGCACCGCGGCGGACCTGCTGCTCTTGATGTACGGCCGCCGGGACCGCGCCTCGAACGCCTTCGAAGTGCTCGGCGACGAGGCGCTCCTGGTACGCTGGGCCGCCAACTCCGCGTTCTAAAGGCCCGAGTACGGGAAGTGTCACGTCGGCGCCGACGACCGGAAGGAAGGTCCGTGAACGCTTTCCGTGGCACTCTCGTCTCCCTCTTCACCGTGGTCGCCCTGACCGGCACGACCGCGGCCGCCCCCGCGGAACCACCGCCCGATCCGCCCACGGCCGGGGCCCCCGGCCTGGGCGACCCGTTCTTCCCCCTGGACGGCAACGGCGGCTACCACGCCCTGCACTACGGCCTCACCCTCGCCTACACACCGGCCGACACCCACCTCGACGGCCGGGCGGTCATCACCGCACGCGCCACCCAGGACCTCGCGCGCTTCGACCTCGACCTGTCCGGGCTCACCGTCCGGTCCGTGCGGGTCGGCCCGGCGCCCGCCGCGTTCCGTCGCGACGGCCAGGAGCTCGTCGTCACGCCGCGCACCCCGCTGCACCGCGGCGAGGTCTTCCAGGTCACGGTGGCGTACGACGGCAAGCCGGAAGCCATCAACGTCGCCGGGGATCCGTACGACGGGTGGAACGTCACGGACGACGGCGCGTTCGTGGCCGGCGAGCCGCAGGGCAGCCGCACGTGGTTCCCGCTGAACAACCACCCCTTGGACAAGGCCGCGTTCGACTTCACCATCACCGTGCCCGAGGGCTACACCGCGGTCGCCAACGGCACCCTCACCGGCCGCCGCACCCACCGGGGCCGCACCACCTTCCGCTGGCACAGCCCCGAGCCGATGGCGGGCTACCTCGCCACAGCCACCATCGGGAAGTTCCGCACCGAGAGCTACCGCACCCCCTCCGGGCTGCCCGTCTTCACCGCGGTGGACCCCCGCGAGGACGCCGCCTCCGCCCCCGCGCTGAAGCGGCTGCCGGAGATCGTCGAGTGGGAGAGCCGGCTCTTCGGCCCCTATCCCTTCGGTGCCGCCGGCGCGATCGTCGACCACGCGCCGCAGATCCCGTACACCGCCCTGGAGACGCAGACCAGACCGCTGTACGCCCACGCGCCCGAGGTCGTCACGCTGGTGCACGAGACGGCGCACCAGTGGTTCGGCGACTCCGTCAGCCTGGCCCGGTGGCAGGACATCTGGCTCAACGAGGGCTTCGCCACGTACGCGGAGTGGCTGTGGGCGGAGCAGCACGGCGGCCCCAGCGCCCAGCAGGCGTTCGACACCGACTACGCCAAGCCCGTGAGCGATCCCATATGGGCCTTCCCGCCCGCTGCCCCGGGCGACTTCACGCACCTCTTCGACGCACCGGTCTACGACCGCGGCGCGATGGCCCTGCACGCGGTGCGGACCGTCATCGGCGACCGCGCGTTCTTCCGCCTGCTGCGCGCCTGGGCGGCGCGGCACCGCGACGGGCACGGCACGACCGAGGAGTTCACCGCCCTCGCCCGCTCGGTCTCCCCCAGGGACCCGGGGCCCGCCCTCACCAGCTGGCTGTACGGGCCGGGGAAGCCCGCACGGCCCTGACCTCACCGGCCACGACGAGGCGGTATCCGTAGTCGTACGTCTCCAGCGTGCGCAGGTGTCCGTACCGGGCGTCCCACTCGCCGCTCGCCAGGTCGCTCCGCAGCCGCCGCACCCCGCGCGCGGCGGCCTCGGGCGGAAGCTGGGCGAGGATGGACATCCCGGCGCGGACGGCGGGGTCGAGAAACGCCTCCGGCCGGTTCCAGAAGGAGCCGACGAAGCCGTCGGTGCAGTCGGCGGGCACCGGTACGGCCTCGACCGCCCGCACGTCCAGGTGCTCGCCGATGTCCGCGACCGAGGGCGCGTGGGCCTCGCTGGGCAGCGTGAGCGACTCGGGGAAGTAGCGGGTCAGCCAGAACCGGCGGCCGATCTCCGGTTCGGTCATCAGGATGACCTGGCGCCGGGCCACTCTGCGCAGTTCGGCGAGGCCCGCGGCCAGGTCGTGCCACAGGTGCACGGTGAAGGTGGCGAGCGCCGCGTCGAAGGCGGTGTCGCCGAAGGGCAGGGCCTCCACCACGGCCCGTACGGCCGGGGCGGCGGTGGGCGGCCGCTGGGCCAGCATCGCCGCGGCGGGCTCGACCGCGACGACGGCGCGGTCGCCGGGCTCGTAATTGCCGGTCCCCGCACCCACGTTGAGCAGCGTCCGGGCGCCGCGCAGGGCGCCGCGGAGACGGGCGGCGATGCGCGGGTCGGGGCGGCGTGCGCGGGCGTATCCCGGGCCGATGCTCTCGTAGAGCGTGCCGTCGGTCATGCGCGCCTCCATCCCTCGGGTCCGGGGCCGCCGTCCTTCGGCGGCCGGGCGCGGGGAACCGTATCCGGAGGCGAGGCGGCCGAGAACCCCCACCGCCGCCCGACGGCCCGCTTTCGGCCGCTCGTCCGGCGCGGACCCCGTGTTTCGGGAAAGGGCTCCCGGGACAGGTTCTTGCAGGTTTCTGACAATTCTCCAGCGACGACGGAACGGTGGCGAGCAGATGGCGCGGTCGGTGATCGGGGCACCTGCGGATGTCTGGATGCTGGTGCGGGAGCACCCGGCGCCCCTGAGACGCTCGACTCGGGAACTGGCCACGGCTCTCGAACGGATCCACGGTCCGCGGTTCGCCGTCTGGCACACCGACGAACTGCTCTTCGGCATCCGCGAAGGGCGGCTCTTCCTGCGCACCCTGGGCGGCCTGGAGGTGCCTCCGCCGAGCGTGGTGTGCGTGCGTCAGGTGCCCGGTTCCCAGCGCCTCGACCGCGAGAGCACCCTGATGCGGCATCTGGAGCGCATGGGGGCGACGCTCATCAACCCGCTGGAGTCCCAGCTCATCTGCCACAACAAGCTCTGGCAGCTCCAGGAGCTGGCCCTGGCCGGCCTGCCCGTGCCCGACTCCCTCTCCTACGCCACCGCGCCGCTGACCGAGGTCGTGGGCGACACCGGTCTCGGCATGCCGTGCGTGGTCAAACCCGTCAGCGGAATGGGCGGGAACGGGGTGTTCCTCGCGCCGGACGCCCAGCTGCTGCGCGACGTGGCCGGGAACCTCACGCAGGAGACTCCCTTCCTCCTCCAGGAGTACGTGGCCTCCTCCCACGGCCGTGACCTGCGGGTGGTCGTCGTGGACGGCGAGGCCGTCGCCGCGGAGATCCGCACGTCCCACGAACGCGGGCTCGCCTCCAACCTGGCACGGGGCGGTTCGGCCGTGCTCTGCCACGGCCGTCACCCCGAGGCCGAGGCCCTGGCGGTCCAGGCCGCCAAGGCCGTCGGCCTCGTCGTCGCGGGGGTGGATCTCCTCTTCACCGGCCCCGGCT
The DNA here is from genome assembly GCF_042895325.1 of Streptomyces sp. NPDC001407. NCBI lineage: Bacteria > Bacillati > Actinomycetota > Actinomycetes > Kitasatosporales > Streptomycetaceae > Streptomyces > Streptomyces sp. NPDC001407. The sequence goes on along the minus strand of NZ_JBIAWF010000018.1, from coordinate 28,037 downwards.
CCTACACCGTCTGCGAGGTCAACGCGGTCCCGGCCTGGCGCCCGGCGATGACGGGAGTGGTCCCGGCGATCACGGCGTGCGTCGCCCGGCACCTGGAGGCGCGAGCCGCTGCCCCACGAACCGCGGGCCAGGCGGAGGCCCGGCCCGTGGTCGAAGCGAGGTGAGGGGGAGCCGGGCGACTACCGCCGCACCGCGTGCAGTTGCCACATGGGCACCAGCACCCTGCCCTTGTCGTCCGTACGCAGAGCGTCGAGCTCGACGCTGAGGCCCGCCCGGCCCAGGTCGCTCGCGTGCTGCTGGAGGAACTGAGGAGTGAAAGCCGTGGCGTAGTCCATGGGCGCGATGTCCTCGATCCGCCAGTGCTCGCCCAGGTGTGCGCGCAGATCGTCCTGGCTGACGGCCATCAGGGGCAGGCTGAATCCGGGCCACTTCGTGTCGGCGAAGCAGAAGAGGTGGAGTCGGGCGTCCGCGCGGGACACCCGGTGGAGCGCCGCCGCGTACAAGCCGCGCTGGGTGTCGTCGAGGCAGTGGTAGAGCGCGCTGTCGACAACGGTGTCGAATTCCTGGCCGAGGCCCTCGAGCGTGGTGGCGTCGGCCTGCACGAAGGTGACGTCGAGATCGCGGCCGGCGGCACGCGCCCTCGCCTGCTCCAGCGCGGTGGGGGCGGCGTCGAAGCCGGTCACCCGGTGTCCGCGTCCGGCGAGATACAACGCGTTCTCGCCCAGTCCGCAGCCCGCGTCGAGGATGTCGCCGGACAGCCGCCCGCTCTCCTCCAGCGCGACCAGCGCGGGCTGCGGCTCGCCGATGTCCCACGGCGCCACGTCGAGCACGAGCTCCGTCCACGGCAACGAGGGTTTCCCTTGATAAAGCGCTTCGAAGTCCATGTTGCCGGGGGTGGCGGCCGTTCCGCTGCCGGTTCCGTTCGTCATGTGTGCCTCCACGGTCGATGGTTTCCGGGCACCAGTGCGCCCTTCACCTGGCGGTGACCTTTCGGACTGTACGCCGCCGACGCCCGTTATTTCAACACCTGTTGAAACACCTCGCGGGCCCCCGCGCGGCCCCCATACGCGCGGCTCAGTAGCATCAACGCATGGTTGACCAAGGGGTAGTTGTCACAGTCGAGGTCAGGCCTTCGCCCGTCACGGCGTGGTTCCACCGCCTGTTGACGCACCCCGTCATCGAGGTCGACAACCGCGCATACACCGCGAAGTGGGGCTTCGGCACGGAGGAGATCACCGTCCCTGCCGGAGTCCACCGCATCAACGTCTACTTCCGCTACCGGGGACAGAAGAGCGCCCGTCTCGCCGAGGCAGGCCGGGAATTCTCGGCGGAACCGGCCGCACGGCGCGTGGAGATCACAGCAAGGCTCGGCGTACGCAACGGAAGCAGGTTCAGGATCGGCGATCCCGTGCCGCACGGGTGACGGGCGGGCCGCCGGAAGATTCCCGTCCGACGCGCTGCACACAATTTCGAGCCGCGTGAGTCCTCGTCCGCCGGACACGGCCGCCCCCCATGGGCATCATATGGATTCCGTACCGCGCCGCAGGCGCACGGGGGCCAGGGAGCGCGCATGAGGAAAGTCCGCCTGGAAGAGATCGACGACGTACTGGTGCGGGTGCGCGACGGCGGGTTCCCCGGCGAGCTCGAGGACCGCGACGTCGTCGAGGCGCGGCGGCTGCTCACCGGCTCGCCCGGGGTCCGGGCCGTGATCGTCGCCCTCGGGGCCGAGACGTTCCGGTGGGTGGACGCCGCCGGGGACGAGCCCGTGCTGCTCGTCGCGGAGGTCGCCGCGCGCCCGACGGAAACAGCGGGTGGTTTCGCACTCGGCACCGGTGACGGCGCGACGCTTCCCGGCGTCCCGGTGTCCTGGGCGCTCCTGGAGTTCCGCTGCCCGCGAGGAGACATGACGGTGCTCGTCGCCCGCTACCCGGCCGTGCCGTTGTCGTGCCCCGAGCACCATGTGCGGCTGGAGCTGCGTGAGGCCGACGCGTGAGCGATGACTCCCGTCTCCCGGCGGTCGGTCAGTTCACCGCCTCACGGTTCGCGGTCGTCAGCTATCTGCCCACGTACGTCGCCGTGCTGTATCTGACGGCCCTGCTCGCGGCACGGACAGGAGCGGGCCGGATCGACGCGGCCCGCGCGCTCCACCGTCTCCACGGCCTGTCCGCCGCCGAACTCGCCGTTCTCGGCGTCGGCGCCCTGCTCGTCTCGGTCGTCCTGCACCTGTCGCAACTGCCGCTCGTCCGGCTGCTGGAGGGCTACTGGCCACGGCGCGCGGGCGCGCTGACACGGCTCGCCGTGAAGTGCCAGAGCCGGGCCCGGCGTCGTCTCGCGCGGCACGCCGACGTGCCCCCGGACCCCACGGAAGCGGAGCGGCAGCGGGCCCTGGCCGCCGCCTGGCAGCTCGGCCGCCGCTATCCGCCGGAGCCGGTGGCGCTGCTGCCGACCGCGCTCGGCAACGCGCTGCGCGCCGGTGAGGCGAACGCGGGAGCGGCGTACGGAGCGGACGCGGTGCCCTGGTGGCCGCGGCTCTACCCGCTGCTCGGCGAACAGGTGCGGTCGATCGTCGACGACCGGCGCGACCAGCTCGATCTGGCCTGCCGCCTGAGCGTCACGGCAGGTGTGACCGGGCTCGTCGGCATCCCCTTGCTCATCGGCGGCGGCTGGTGGCTGTCGAGCGTGGCCGCCCTCCTCCTGCTGGCCTGGGTCGCCTACAGGGGCGCCGTGTCGGCCGCCGTCGGCTACGCGGAGGCGATGACGGCCGCGTTCGACCTGCACCGATTCGACGTCCTCGCCGCCCTGCGCCTGCCCCTGCCCACCGACCCGTCCGCCGAGCAGCGGCTCAACCGCCGGCTGTCACGGCTCTGGTCCCAGGGCGTGCCGCTCACCGGCGTCCACTACGTCCACGATCCGGCCGCGCCGGGCGACGACGCCGCCTGAGAGGACCACCGTGCCCGAATCCGCCGCACGCGCGCTCACGTTCAGCAGGGACTGGGCCGGGCTGTGCCAGAACGGCCGCATCCTCGTCAGCGTCGACCGGCTCGTCCACGGCGACTCGCTCGACGAGATCCTCTCGCACGAGACCGCGCACGACGTGCTGTTGAAGTCCACGCAGCTGGGCTGGGTCCTGCTCGCCCTGAGCGTCTCCGCCCTGGACCCGTACCCACCCGGCCCGCTCCGCGACAGGTGCGAACGGCTGCTCGGCGCCGGGATCCTGGCCTCGCGCTACACACAGGAGGCGGTCGCGACGTTCCTGCCCAGCCTGACCGTCGAGGACACGCGACGGGAGGCGTACCGGGCCCGGCACCCACGGGAATACCTCGCCGCCGCGGACTCACTGGAGTGGCTGCGCGCCCGGGATCTGCCCCTGGAGGCGAAACAGAAGCTCGTCTTCGTCCTCGGCAAGCTCGCGCTGGCCGTTCCCGTCCTCGACGCGTGGCGACCGCTCCGCCTGCACCTGCCGGAACAGGCGGAGCGCTGGTTCCACACCCCGCGCAACCGGCCGGACCGCCGCTTCCCCGCCCTGTGCCGCGCCCTGAGAGACCAGCCCGACGAGGCCCTGCTGAGCATGGCCCACGGCCCCTTGGCCGATGCCGCCCGGCTCTGCGGCCACGTCCGCGCCGGCGAGCAACCGCTCCGGTACGGCTGGCTGCCCGCGGGCGCCCCTTCCCCCGACTGGCTGGCAGGGCTCGTCCACGATGTGATCGGTCCGCTCACCGCCGATACCGCACTGCCCCGGGAGGAGCGCGACCTGCTCGAAACGGTGTGGCAGCACCCGGCGGCCAACATGCCGGGCCTGCAGCCGACCATGATGTCGGTGCTCCTCACCACGACGACGTCCTCGCACGGCATGATCGAGGTCAACCCGCCGACGGACGCGCTGCACGGCTACCCCCTCGTCGAGGTGGAGCACAACGCGCTGCCGCTCCCGGTGCCGGGCGTGGAACCGCTCGGCACCGACCCGATGTGGCTGCACGAGGGTCACACGGCCCTGTGGTTCATCTCGCCCTGGAAGGACAACCGCGCCTGCCATCTCGCACCTCCGTGGTTCCGCGAGTGGCTCGACGAGCTCGACGACGACACCACCCTGTGCGTACGCGACGGCGCCGACATCGCCGGGATCCGGCTCGGCGATCCGCGGCTGGCGAAGCGGCGCCGCGTCGTCCTCCTCCAGCACCGGACGCCCCACCGGGCCCTGCTGGTCGAACTGCCGGTCATGGGACTCGACGAAGAGCTCGGGCCGGTGACGATGACCGTCGCGCACTCCGAACTCGACGGAGTGGCCTATCTGATGCTGCGCCCGGAGTGCTCGTCCCCGGTCGTCATCGTCCCGACCGCCCGGACCACCGCGGAGCGCGCCGCCCAGGCCCTGCTCGACGAGCGCGGGAAGGTCCGCTTCGAACTCGTCGACCTCCAGACCTTCCTCACCTCCGGCGAGATGGCCCGGGACGTCCTGCGGGTGCTGCACAACTTCGAGGCGAAGCCGTGGCCGGAGATCCTGAAGCCACCTGCCCCGCCGCCCCCTCGCCGCCCTTCCCGGGCCGAGGCCGAAGCGGCCATGGACCCACCGGCCGAGCGGGTGTGCGCGGCAGCCGAGGCATTCGAGGCAGCGCCCACCGCGACGACGTTCGCCGCGCTGGCACGAGCCGTCGAGGCGGCGCTCGCCTGCCCGGCGCTGCCCTCCATCTCGTTCGGCTGGCGGATCTGGTTCCTGGAGACCGCTGCCGGACACTTCCACGCAGGGTACGAGAAGCTGGGCGACGTCGGCGCCTTGCTGAGGGCGATCGAGCTCCAGTGCGACCTGGTCGCGCTGATCCCCGAGGACTGGCCGGAACGGGCCGGCCAGGAGCAGAGGCTGCGCCACCTCGTGGCGCACGCCGTCCCGCCGGACCAGTGGGACCTGCTCCTGACCCCGCTCGCCTCCAAGCTCGCCGGCCGGGGCCTTCTCCACGGCCGGAATCAGGACGCCGATCGACGGTAGACCGCCGTTTCGCGGGAATGTCTTCGGATCCCACGGACGGAAGCTGTCCTAGACTCAGCCGCCATGCCCATGGAACCACCCACTCCGACCGGCACCTACCTCACGCTGGCCGACGGCCGTCCCGCTCTCCGCTTCACCCGTACGTACCCCCATCCCGTCGAGCGCGTCTGGCGCCTCGTGACCGACGCGGACGAGCTGGCCCACTGGTTCCCGTCCCGGGCCGGGATCGAGCTGCGCCCCGGCGGGGCGGTCCGCTTCAGCGGCGACCCGGGCACGGAGGACTCCACGGGCCGGGTCCTGGCCGTCGAAGCCCCCTTGCACCTGTCCTTCGGCTGGGGCGGCGACGAGCTGCACTTCGACCTCGAACCGCTCGACAGCACGCACACCCGCTTCACCCTCACCGACGTGCTGGAGACCCCGGACACCGCGGCCCGCGACGGCGCCGGATGGGACGTGTGCCTCACCGCCCTCGACGCCCGCGCCCGTGGCACGAGCCACGCGGGCCCGCACGCGGGTGCCACGCCGGCCTGGCAGGAGCTCTACCGCGCCTACCTCGCGGCAGGCGTCCCCTCCGGCGCTCCGGTGCCGGGCCTGACGGACGGTCACTGACCCACGCCCATGCGGAGAAGGCCCTCAAGAAGGCCGTCGCCCACCACTGACCGGCGCTACCGTGGAGGCGGCAGAGCGCGGAGGAAGACACAAGTGGTGTGTCTGTCACCGGGAGGTCGCCGTGACGGCTGTGGTGCGCGTGTCCGATGTGGTGGTGACGGTCGAGCGTGGGCAGTTCGCCCTCTGCGACGAGGGCGCGCCGTTCGACGGCCGTCCGTGGGAGCTCCCGGCGCTCGAAGGGCGGCAGGTCGCGGTCAACGGCAGCGGGCTGATGATAGCCAGCACCGTCGCGATGCACGACGCCGATGTGCGGCTGGAGTTGTGGGACGGACCGCCCCCGCCCGAGATCGCCGAGGCCCCCCTGGGCGAGTGCGTGCTGGACGTGCCGTCGGGTGCGGTGACGGCCTGGGCGGTGCCGCACGGTCCGGCGGGCGAGCCGATGGAGCTGGGCGGTCCCGGGCCGTATGCCGTGCGTCTGTACCGGCGGGGAGGCGGCCCGGCGGCGCGGGCCCGGCAGGACGCCGCGGATCCGCCGCTGTTCACCGGGCTCGAACGGTACGTCGTTCAGATGTGGCGCCGTCCCGCGCCGTAGGCCGTGGCCGCGCGGGACGGCGGTGAGGGCTGCCGCGCTGACGGTCAGTGGATGACGACGTAGAAAGCGTCGTTGTGCAGGATGCGGTCGGCGACGTACCAGTTGTTCAAGTCGGTTCCGGCGTTGCCGTTCTGTGTCCCGTCGACGTACTTCACCGAGAAGTTGCCGTCACCCTTGCCCGCGCCCTCCCAGGACGACGCGAAGGGGTATTCGTCGCACTCCTCGCCGGCCTGGTGCCGCAGCGGGGCGCAGGTGCTGCGGACCACGCTGCGGTTCTTGGCGTACGCCTTGGCGGCCGCGGCGTCCCAGTTGGACACCAGCCGGTGCAGCGGCTTGCCGGAGGCGATGCCTCCGGGGATGGACTTGGTGTGACCCGCGGGCGGCGGCGGGTAGGTGGCCCCGGGGTTGGTCTGGGCGAGCTGGATGTGGCGGGCGACCGCGCCGTTGCGCGTCGAGCTCACGCCGTACTGCCCCATCACCGGCATGACCCGGTCGAAGATCCCCGCGCCGTTGGATCCCAGGTAGTTCGCGGAGTCGAACCGGACGCCGTTGTCGAGGACCGTCCCGGTCCCGCCGCTGTTGGTGACGGACGAGCGGATGGCACAGCGCGCCACCTTGTCACGGCCGTAACCGTCCGACGCCGCCGAGGAGATGGTGTAGATGGCCGTACCGCCCGCCTGCCACCCGCTCAGCAGCTCCGGCCCGGAACCCCTGGCGTCACATGCCTTGTTGCTGCCGTCCGGCCCGTGATAACCGCTGGTGGCCCAGCCGATGGAGAGCTTGCCGTCCGTGGTCACGCCGGTGCGCACGAACTCGTCCATGCCGGTCACCAGCCGGATCACCCGGGAACCCCTGGTGCCGTCTCCCGCAGTGGTGTTGCGCCAGGAGACGGTGCCGATGACCTTGCCGCCGCTCACGACGGAATATCCCACCGGGGTGACGTGGCAGTACGCGTAGTGGTTGAGGATCCGTTCCCCGGACCGCGGCAGCAGGCGCCGGCAGGTGGCCAGATCCACGCCGGCGGCCGTCACGGACCGTTCCTCGGCCGTGGACGTGTAGGTGGTTCCCAGCCGTTGCGCGGTCACGTCACCGTGCTCGTGCAGTGCCGCGGGCGGCCGTACGGCCGGTTCGCGCCACTGGGCGGAGCCCTCCGGCGCTCTGTCCCCGTCCCATCTGCTGCCCAGGGCGGGCAGGGGGTGCGCTGCGTCGACGACCTGTACGGGCGTCGTGGCGATGCCGCCCGCCGTGGACACGGCGGGCTGGGCAGCCGCATAGGTGGCGGGGAGTGCGGTACAGGCGGCGCCGACCAGAGCTGCGGTCAGCGCGCGACGTATCGGCCAGTGCATGGGCGCTCCTCGAATCGCTCCTCGTGACCGGGCGGCCACGAGGAACCGACGCTAAGTACGCCGAACAAATGAGCCAAGGGTTCCGCCGAACAATCCGCCGGGCATGGGGCTGTTTTCGGCCATGCGCGCCGAGTTCCGCTGTCGCCCTTGATCGACGACAGCACTCCAACGGCGGTGAAATCGCGCCCTGTTGGGACCCTGACAGTGTCTCAGGCCGCTCGTTCGGCCGCGCTGCGTTCCACGCAGAACTCGTTGCCCTCGATATCGGAGAGGGTCACCCACCCGGTGCCGTCCGGGCGGCGGTGGTCGCCGGCCACCGTGGCGCCGAGGGACAGCAGGCGCTCCACCTCGGCGTCCCGGGTCCGGTCCTGCGGCTGGAGGTCCAGATGCAGCCGGTTCTTCCGGCTCTTGGGCTCCGGGACGCTCACGAAGAGGAGTTTCGCGCTGCCGGTGATGGCCCACGCCTCCGGGTCGCCCGGCAGGTCCTCGTCCGCGAGCGAACCGCCGAGGACCTCGGCCCAGAAGGACGCCAGGCGGTAGGGATCGGCGCAGTCGACGGTGACGTGACCTATGAGGGATGCCATGGGGCGCACCCTATCCACGCGCGTCAGTGACCGCCCCTGGGTTGATCGCAGCCGGAGTGATCGGGGTAGCCGCCGAAGGCGTCCGCCCGGGTCGCGTCGCGGCTCATCGTGCCCTCCACGCAGAGCGGAGAGGTGTCGATGAGGAAGCCGACTCCGGTGGAGCCGGTCTCGTAGGCCCGCACCTTGTCGGCGGGGTAGCCGAGGCCGGTGATCGCGTCCCGGGTGCTCCCGGGCGTGAAGTCACCGCGCTTGCGCAGCGGTTCGAGTGCGCTCTTGACGCGCCCGACGGCGGCGAGCCCCTCGCAGCGGCGATGGCCGTACAGCGGCAGGGGGACCATGAAACCGTGGTTCTCGGCGTAGTGGTCGGTGGGCGGCGTGGCCGGGTCCGGCGTACCGGCGGTCGCCGACGGCGCCGGTGTGGCAGTGTCGCCAGGGCACGGGACGTCCGCCGGCGCGCTCGGCGCGGCCCGGTGCGCACCGGTGTCTCCCCCGGCCCGCTGCGTCCCGCATCCGGCCACCAGCAGGGCCAGCACCGCTATCGGCAGCACCCCGCGCCGGGGCCACGTCATTCCGATCGTTGTCATCCGCTGATCCTGCCCCGGATCACGGCCGGAGTCAGGTCTGCGTCTCGACCACGCGGTCGCCGAACGCGGCCCACGGGCGCCAGCCGCCACCGGGCCGGTCCCGCACGCGGGTACGTACGCGGCCGTCGGCGGTGACGGCGAAGACGTGGGTCCTTCCGGTGGCGTCGACCGCTGCCGTGGGCGTGGCGGCGAGCCGGACGCCGGGCTCGCCGAAGTCGTCACCGGGATCCCAGCCACCGCCGGTGGCGAGTTGCCGGCGGTGGCCGAGGAGGGCCCCGCCGGGCGACAGGGCGAACGCTTCGAGCCTGCCGTCCGCGTCGGGGGCCAGTGCCGGGGCCGCGGCCGTCCAGCCGAACAGCGGTCGCCAGTCGTCCCAGCCGCCGCTCGGCACGCTCTGGCGCCGGCAGAACGTCGCCTGGCCGGACGGGGCCGTCGCCACGACAATGAGCCTGCCGCTGCCGTCACGTGCCACGCGCGGCGCACCACCGGCCGCGGTGCCGAAGCGGCTCCACTGCGCCCAGGGGCCGTCGGGTGTCTCCTGCCACCGGTGGTAGATGCCCGAGCCACCGGGCGAGAGGGCGAAGACCTCCAGCCGTCCGTCGGCGTTGGCGGCGACGACGGGCGGCGCGCCCGCGGGTCCGCCGAAGCCGCCGTCCCACGCTTGCCATGTCAGCGACCCGGGCGAGGCCTGCCGTCGCCGGGCGACGGCGCTCCCGGCCGGGCCGAGCGCGAAGACCTCCAGTGCGCCGTCGGCGCCGCGGGCGACGGCCGGGGCCGCGCCCGCCGCGCCACCGAACTCCTCCCAGTCGTACCAACTGCCGTCCGGACGCTGCGCCCGGTGATCCAGACCGGCACCGCCCGGGGCGAGGGAGAACACCTCCAGCCGGCCGTCGGTGTCTCGGCCGAGTGTGGGCACCGCCCCGGCCGGCCCGCCGAACGGCTGCCACGACGACCAGGTGCCGGACTGCGGATCGAGCTGGACGCATCGCAGCAACGCATGGTCGCTCGCGTCCAGGGCGAACACGTTCAGCCGGCCGTCGGCGCCCAGCCCGGCGACCGGGTTCTCGGCGCTCTGCCAGGGCGGTGGTGCGTCCAGCCACCGCAAGGGGGCCATGTACAGCCCCTGCTGGAACCAGCCCGCGGCACTCACGTGCCACTGCTCTCCGTCGGTGACCACCTCGACAGCGTGTCCGGGCACATGGCCCGCGTAGCCGTCGAGGCCGAAGGAGAACGGATTCCTGGACGCGAACACGTCCGTGCCGTCGTATCCCTCGCGAGGGCCGATGAAGAGGTGGTACCAGCCGTCCCGTTCGACGACGAAGGGTGACTCGGTGACCGATACCGTCGTGGTGGTGGTCGCGTCGGTGAACACGGTTCCCGGCTCGCTCCAGTGCACCAGGTCGTCGGAGCGCCGGAAGGCCACCACGTGCCGGCCGTCCTGGCCGGACAGTTCGGTGTAGTACATCACCCACTGCCCGTCGATCCGCACCACCATCGGGTCGCGCGCCGCGCGCCCCCGGAAGAGCGGGCCGGTCGGGAGGCGCGTCCAGGTGAACAGGTCGGTCGAGGTGGCGAGGTTGATCGCCGCGCCGTCACGGCCACCGGCGGCGTAGAACATCCAGTACGTGCCGCCCGCCTCGACGACGTGCGGCGCCCAGAGGTGTTCCTCCCCGAAGTAGGCCGGGTCGCGGGTCAGCGCGTCGGCGTGCGTGGTCCATGGCCCGTACGGGTCCGGGGCGGACGCGTGGGCGAAGGAGATCTCGGCCGCGCTGTCGGGGGCCTGGCCGGGAGGCGCGGCGGGGCCGGTGATGCCGAACAGGTGCCACCGGTCGGCTGCCTTGATCAGCGTGTGGTCGTTGAGGTAGCGCGGCCCGCCCGGGGTGGACGGGTCGTAGACGTGTGTGAAGGGCCCCGCACCGATCCACCGGTGGGGCGGAGGCGGCGCGGCGGTGGCGCCGCCGGCACCCAGCAGTGCGAGTGCGCCCGCCGCGGCGGAGCCCTGGAGCAGGCGGCGTCTGCTGATCGGATGCACGGGACCTCCGGAGGGATGTCGCGGCCGGCCGGGCCTCGGCCCTGGCCGGCCGCGGGGGTCGGGTCAGGTGACGGGAGGACCGGAGGTGCTGTTGACCCAGTCCCATTCGGACCAAGTGCTGAAGCCGGTCTGCCACCGGTGATGGACCCCGGCCTGACTGGTACCGAAGACCTCGATGCGGCCGTCGGCATTCGTCGCGGCAGCGATCTCGGTGCCGCCGGTGCCGAATTTGTCCCAGTCGGCGTAGGGGGCGTTCAGCCCCTTCTGCCAGGTGTGCATGGCGACATCGCCGTTGATGGCGAAGACCTCCACCCGCCCGTCGGGGCTGCGGTTGCTGGTGAGCTGCGCGTTCGCGGGACCGCCCGTCGGCTCCCAGCCCGACCAGGTCGTCGGATTCGTCTGGTACCTGTGGAACACCCCCACGGGCCCCGAGGCGAACACCTCTAGACGCCCGTCCGCGTTGTGATCGACGGTCACGTCATGGCCACCGCCGCCGAAGTCCTCCCACTGCGACCAGCCACCGTTGACAGCCGTCTGATACAGATGCTGGAACGTGCTCCCGTTGAGAGCGAACACCTCCAGTCGCCCGTCGACGGACTTCTCCATCTTCACGCGGCTGTCGGCAGGACCACCACCGACAGACTCCCAGCCCGACCACCCACTGTTGGGAGCGGTCTGATAGCGGTGGAAGACCTCCTTCGGCCCCGAAGCGAACACCTCGATGCGGCCGTCGGCATTGACTCCCGCGGCTACGCTGCTTCCGCCCTTGCCGAAGTCCTCCCAGTTGGACCAGGCACCGGACGGCGACATCTGATAACGGTGCTGGGCGACTTGGCCATTGATCGCGAACGCCTCCAGCCGTCCGTCCGCGTTCGGCGCGATCGCGAGCTGCGCGTTGCCGGGGCCACCCACCTTCTCCCACTCCGACCAGGCACCATTCACCTGGGTCTGCCAGGCGTGCTGCACTCCGTCCGCCCCGGCCGCGTACACCTCGAGACGACCGTCGGCCGACCGCGCCGACACCACCCGGCCCGACTTCGCCGGATACACCAACGGCGCGGGTCCGGTGCCGGGATTCCCGAGCCGCGCCACCGCGGCACGTGCCTCGCCCATGTGCCGCAGGTGCGCGCCCTCGTTGTACGTGGACCACTGGTCCCAGCTGCGCCCGCCGTTGGAGATACGGAACGCCGCGTCCGCGTTGCACTGGGGAGCGTAGGCGCAGGCGTCGTCGACCTCCTTGTGCCAGTAGTCGTTGATCTGCCACAGTCCGCGGTCGGTCGACGCGGGTGAGTTGCCCGACGTGTTGTGCGCCGACGGATTGCAGCTGGACTCGGCCAGTGCGACGGCTACGGCGAGTTCCAGGGCCTCGCCGCGGAATCCCGCGTTGTAGCCGACCTGGGCACACAGGTCGCTCGGGTCGGCCTGCGCCGGTGAGGCGCCGACGACCATGCCCGCCGCGACGAGCAGCGAGGCGAGTACCGACAGGAGAATACGGTGGGGAGCGCGTCGTGCCGGCGGCGTCGTTCTCGCCCACCGGAGGCGCTGGATTCTTGTCAACTGCTGGCCCTTCGGGGAGTGCGTCAGGTGATGGGGGGACCGGAGGTGCTGTTGACCCAGATCCATTCGGACCAGGTGCTGAAGCCGGTCTGCCACCGGTGATAGACCCCGGCCTTGCTGGTCCCGAAGACCTCGATGCGCCCGTCGGCATTCGTCGCGGCATTGATCTCGGTGCCGCCGGTGCCGAATTTGTCCCAGTCGCTGTAAGGGGCGTTCAGGTCCTTCTGCCAGGTGTGCATGGCGACATCACTGTTGATGGCGAAGACCTCCACCCGCCCATCGGCGGTGCGGTTGCTGGTGAGCTGCGCGTTCGCCGGACCGCCCGAAGGCTCCCAGCCCGACCAACTGGTGGGATCGGTCTGGTATCTGTGGAACACCCCCACAGGGCCGGAGGCGAAGACCTCCAGGCGCCCGTCCGCGTTGTGGTCGACGGTCATGTCGTGACCGCCACCGCCGAAGTCCTCCCACTGCGACCAGCCACCGCTGACGGCCGTCTGATACAGATGCTGGAACGTGCTCCCGTTGAGCGCGAACACCTCCAGTCGCCCGTCAGGAGCCTTCTCCATCTTCACGCGGCTGCCCGCAGGGCCCCCGCCCGAAGGCTCCCAGCCCGACCACCCACTGTTGGGAGCGGTCTGATAGCGGTGGAAGACCTCCTTCGGCCCCGAAGCGAACACCTCGATGCGGCCGTCGGCATTGACTCCCGCGGCTACGCTGTTCCCGCCCTTGCCGAAGTCCTCCCAGTTGGACCAGGCACCGGACGGCGACATCTGATAACGGTGCTGGGCGACTTGGTCATTGATCGCGAACGCCTCCAGGCGCCCGTCCGCGTTCGGCGCGATCGCGAGCTGCGCGTTGCCGGGACCGCCCACCTTCTCCCACTCCGACCAGGCACCATTCACCTGGGTCTGCCAGGCGTGCTGCACTCCGTCCGCCCCGGCCGCGTACACCTCGAGACGACCGTCGGCCGACCGCGCCGACACCACCCGGCCCGACTTCGCCGGATACACCAACGGCGGGGGTCCAGGGCGCTGTCCCGGCGTGCACGGTACGGTCACGCCGCGTTCCCCGAGGTAGGGAATGGGGTCGATGCCGTGATTCATGCTGGTGTCGCGGCGCACCCGCAGGTGGAGGTGGGGACCGGTGGCCTCGCCCTCGGCGCCCATGAGCGCGATGCGCTGACCGGCCGTCACCCGGTCGCCCACGGCCACGTCCCTCTCGTACATGTGCCCGTACTCGGTCACCGTTCCGTCGGGGTGCAGGATGCGGATCCACTGGCCGTAGCCGCTCGCGGGCCCCGAGTTGATGACCTCGCCGTCACCCACGGCGTAGATCGGCGTGCCGCGGGCGTTGGCGATGTCGATGCCGTCGTGATCACGGGATCCGCCGTAGGGATCGGAGATGAAACCGGCCGTCGGGCACGAGGCGGCGAACCCGGCGACCTGGGCGGCGGCCGGGGATGTGCTCACCAGCGACGGCAGGACGGCTGCCGTCGCCGCGAGAACGAAGTGCAGCGCGCGTCTGGAGAGATCGTGAAACACGTTGGCGTTCCTCCCCCCTGGGGGTGGTGTACGGGTGGGCTGCGCGTACGGTCCGCCGGGCGAGGAGCCCACGCGAACCGGCGGGGAGAGGCTAGCCACGGCCACCGGGCGAGGGCATCCGGAACGCTACGGAATGACAACTCCGGCCGGGGTCGGGTAATCGCGTGAGCCATCAGTAGAGTCGGCACGAGGCCGGCGTCGGTGCCGCCCGGGTCGGCCTCCCGCTCACCCCTCACCGGCCCGGGACAGCACGCGAACGCCCCGCATTTCACCGATCACCCGAGGAGCTCCGCATGAAGATGCTCATCAACACCCCCGAGACCGTCGTCGCCGACGCCCTGCGCGGGATGGCCCTCGCGCATCCCGAGTTGAGGGTCGACGTCGAGGGGCGCGTCGTCGTTCGGGGGGACGCGCCCGTCGCGGGGAAGGTGGGGCTCGTGTCGGGGGGCGGGTCCGGGCATGAGCCGTTGCACGGCGGCTTCGTGGGGTACGGAATGCTGGACGCCGCCTGTCCCGGTGAGGTCTTCACCTCCCCCGTGCCCGACCAGATGGTGCGCGCCGCTGCCGCCGTGGACGGTGGGCGGGGCGTGCTGTTCATCGTGAAGAACTACACAGGCGACGTCCTCAACTTCAACATGGCCGCCGAGCTGGCGGAGGACGAGGGCATCCAGGTCGCCAGCGTGCTCGTCAACGACGACGTGGCGGTGACCGACAGCCTCTTCACCGCCGGCCGCCGGGGGACCGGGGCCACCCTGTTCGTGGAGAAGATCGCGGGCGCGGCGGCCGAGGAGGGGGCGCCGCTGGAGCGGGTGGAGGCCCTGGCCCGGCGGGTGAACGAGTCCTCGCGCAGCTTCGGCGTGGCCCTCGGAGCGTGTACGACCCCCGCCAAGGGCAGCCCCACCTTCGACCTGCCGGCCGGGGAGCTGGAGCTGGGTGTGGGCATCCACGGTGAGCCCGGCCGGGAGCGGCGGGCGATGATGACGTCCGGCGAGATCGCGGACTTCGCGGTGGACGCGGTGCTGACGGACCTGCGGCCCACCGAGCCGGTGCTGCTGCTGGTCAACGGCGCGGGGGCGACGCCGCTGCTGGAGCTGTACGGCTTCACGGCAGAGGTCCACCGGGTGCTCGCCGCGCGGGGCGTGACCGTCGCCCGGACGCTCGTGGGTGACTACGTCACGTCCCTCGACATGGCGGGCGCCTCGGTGACGCTGTGTCAGGCGGACGGGGAGCTGCTCCGGCTGTGGGACGCGCCCGTGCAGACCGCGGGCCTGCGCTGGGGGCGCTGAGCCGAGGCCACGACCGGGCCCCGCTCCTGTTCCCCGGGGGCGGCCTGGTCAGCGTGGAGTGACCGCTTTCCCCGTCCCGGGCGGCCCCCGGTCCATTGGGCCGAACGGGTAGGCCCCCGGATTCGCGTCGCGTTCACCACTCCGCTTTCCAACGCCCTGCGGGAGCGGCCGCGGCCCTGACAGACTGGACACACTGCGACGGAGCCACGGTGAGCAGGAGTTGGTGGTCAGTGAGCGAAAGGCCGAAGCGCCCCTACACGAAGGACGAAGTGCTCCACGGAGTGGCACTGATCCAGGCGCATCTCGCGGAGGACATGGACGCCATCGCCGCACTCCAGGGCCTGGAGGAGGACGAGCGGTCGGCGCGGGAGACGGCACGGGCCATGTTCGCGCTGGCCCACATCATTGTCTACGGCGCCGTCATCCCGCAGATGTGGGTCGTCAAGAAGGACTTCAGTTATGGCAACACCGGCAATGTGCCGGAGCTCTCCCTGGCGCTGCTCTTCGTCGAGCGGATCGAGCAGCGGGTGGAACTCGCCCATGTGCACCCGGTGGTGGGAGCGTTGTCGGCGGGCGACGTCATGGGACTGATCGTGGAGTGCCTGGGGACGAAGATGGAGGACGTCCCGACATTCCTCGACGCGGTGCGGGAGCAGACCCTGCGTTCCATGGCGTGACGGGGGCGTGACGGGCGCCGCGGGCGTCAGCCGAACCGGCAGATGCCGCCGGTGCCCTGTGCGGGCGCGCCGGGGGTGTCCGGCTCCAGGATGCGTACGTCGGCGCCGGTGAGCAGCGCGGAGCGGACGACGACGTCGGCCAGCCGGCCGCTCGCGAGCGGGCCGCTGCCGTTGGGCACGAAGTCCTCACGGTGTTCGTAGACGTCGGTGGGCCCGGGCCCGAACCAGGCAGTGCGAGAGTCCTGCGGGTCGTCGGTGACGGCCAGGGTGCCCACCCTGCCGGCGGCCAGTGCCTGGAGGGTGGCGTGCACGCCTTCCACGGCGTGGCCGCCCGGTGCGCGTTCCTCGTCGAGGCGGCGCAGGAGCCCGGCGGTCTCCTCGCGGGCGGCCGCCGCCGCCTCCGCCGCGACCTGGGCGGCGCGCCCGCTGCCGGAGCCGTCCTCGCTGCGGCTGCCGCTGACCTGGCCCACGGACACACTGCTCCGGACCCGGGCCGGGAGGTGCTTGGTCAGATACTGCCGGGCCCGTACGTCACCGGCGAGCAGGAGGAGGCGGGCGGAGACCTCGTCGAGCGCCTCGGTCACGGCGTCGGCGACCGCGGCGGCGTTGTGCTCCCAGGAGTCCTCGGCGCGGTGCTGGAAGCGCATCTGCGGCAGGCCGGAGCTCCGCCCGATCTCGTCGTCGGGGCCGGTGACCGTGCGCCGTACGGGCTCGGTGGAGCCCTCGGCGTAGAGCAGCAGGTCGGCTCCGGCGCGGTCCACGACGACGACCACGTGGGCCGGGTGGTCCTGGCGCCATTCCATCAAGGGCAGCAGGTGCGGCAGGGTGCCGGACACCGCGAGGTCGCCGTGTCCGTCGCCGGGCAGTTCGACGACGTGTCTGACCTTGCCCTCCGCCGCGAACGCGGCCAGTGCCCCGGTGCCCGGCAGCCGGTCCATGACCTCGGCGGTGAGGGCGTCCAGGGTGGCCGGGGCGGTTCCCTCGTCGGCCAGCCGCGCGGTCAGGCCGCGCCACCGGGACTGGGCCGCCTGCGCCAGCTGGGGCCGCGGCTCACGGTCGAAGTACACCGACAGGAAGGGGCCCGGCGCCTGGAGCAGCTCGCGCAGGGTGCCGGTGTCGGTGGCTGTGGCAGTGGTCATGGGGTTCTCCTTCGACGGAACAGCGCCGTCCACCCGGGGGCCGGAACCCCCCAGGGCCCGTGGATCCGGCTCCCCCTTCCAGGTGACCAGATGCGGCGGCATCGTGCCATCCGTGGCGGCCGGCCCGTGCTGCGGGGCTGCCCCGTCCGCACCGCCGCTGCGCGGCGGTGTCCTCGAGCGCCGGACGGGCTGGTTGTGCCACAGGTCGGCGATCAGGTGCGGCGCACCAAGCCTGTCCGGCGCTCGAGGACGTGCCCGCGGAGCATTTCCCGCCTCAGGCGGCAGCCGGGCCCGCCTGGCGACGAGCCGTTGGGCAGCGCCTACGAGGCGTCGGGGTCCGCCCCGTGCCACACCGTCGTGACGTTGCAGAACTCCCGGATGCCGTGCCCCGCCAGCTCGCGGCCGTAGCCGGAGCGCTTCACGCCGCCGAAGGGGAGCGCCGGGTGCGAGGCGGTCATGCCGTTGAAGAAGACACCACCGGCCTCGATGTCCCGCGCGAAGCGCTCCTGCTCCTCGCGGTCGCGGGTCCAGACGTTGGAGCTCAGCCCGAAGGGGGTGTCGTTGGCGAGCTCCACCGCCTCGTCGAGCCCGCCGACCCGGTAGAGCGTCGCCACCGGCCCGAACGCCTCCTCGCGGTGGATCCGCATCCCGGGGGTGATCCCGGCGAGCACCGTCGGTTCGTAGAACCAGCCGCGCTCCAGGCCCTCCGGCCGGCTGCCGCCGCACAGGACGGTGGCGCCTCGGCGCACCGCGTCATCGACGAGTTCCTCCAGGTCGGCGCGGCCCTGCTCGCTGGCGAGGGGGCCGACGTCGGTGGTGTCGGCCATGGGGTCACCGACGGTCAGCGCCGCCATGCGGGCCGTGAAGCGCTCGGCGAAGTCGTCGTAGACGCGGGTGTGGATGATGAAGCGCTTGGCGGCGATGCAGGACTGCCCGTTGTTCTGCACGCGGGCGGTCACCGCGGTGCTCACGGCCCGGTCGAGGTCGGCCGACGGCAGCACGACGTAGGGGTCGCTGCCGCCGAGTTCGAGGACGGTCTTCTTGATCTCGTCACCGGCGATCGCGGCCACGGACCGACCGGCCGGTTCGCTGCCGGTGAGCGTGGCGGCGGCGACCCTGGGGTCGCGGAGGATGCCTTCGACGGCCCGGGAGCCCACGAGCAGCGTCTGGAAGCACCCCTCGGGGTATCCAGCGCGACGGAAGAGGTCCTCCAGATAGAGCGCGGTCTGCGGCACGTTGGAGGCGTGCTTGAGGAGGCCCACGTTGCCCGCCATCAGGGCGGGCGCCGCGAAGCGCGTGACCTGCCACAGCGGGAAGTTCCACGGCATGACCGCGAGGACCACGCCCAGGGGGCGGTAGCGGACCCGGGCGTGCGCGGCGCCGGAGTCCTTCACCTCGGTCTCGGAGGGGAACTCGTCGGCCAGCAGGATCTCGGCGTGCCCGGCGTACCAGCGCATCGCCTTGGCGCACTTGGCCGCCTCGGCGCGGGCGGCGGCCAGGGGCTTGCCCATCTCGGTGGTCATGGTGCGGGCGATGGCATCCTGGTCCTCCTCCAGGAGGTCCGCGGCGCGGCTCATCAGCCGGGCGCGCTCAGGGAGGTCGGTGGTGCGGTAGCGCCGGAAGGCCGAGGCTGCGGTGGCCAGGCACCGCTCGATCCCGTCCGCTCCGAGCTCGTCGAACGTCCTGAGCGTCTCACCGTTCGCGGGGTTCACCGTCGCAATGGGCACGGATGTCTGCCTCCTCCTGCTCCTCGTGCTCGATGCCTCGACCTTGCAGGGGCCCGTGCGGGCGCGCAAGACGTGGTGCGGCGGCCGTCAGCGGTCCGGCCCGTACGGCGGGGCCGGGTGCGGGCTCAGCGGGGAGGCTGCTCCCGCGCGTCGTCGGGGGTGCGCGCCTGGCCGGGCAGCCGCGCCGGGCCCTCGATCGCCGGCCGCGGTGCCACGGCGGGCGGGCGGGGCAGCACCCGTGCGTGGTAGAGCCAGCCCACGGCCACGGCCGAGGTCACCCCGAAGCCCAGACAGCACAGCCACGGCAGCCACCTGCGGCCGGTGCACTCGGCGAGGTCCATCGCCCACCCGACGACGGCGTTGCCGCCGACGGCGGCCGTGCCGGACAGCATGTAGAACAGCCCGAAGTACGTCCCGGTCAGCCGCTCGCGGCCGAAGCGCGGGATGACTTCCATGGCCGACGGATAGGCGACCATGCCCCCGGCGTAGAGCAGCAGCGCGCCGGTGAGCATGACGGCCAGTCGCGCGATGCCCTGTCCGGGGCCGTCCGGCCGGGTCGTGACGCAGATCAGCAGGGGCGGCACGAAACCGGCTCCTATCAGCCCGATCCCGGCCCCCAGCCAGCGCGCGCCGCCTCCGCGCCGCGCCAGGCTTCTGGTGATGGGGAGTTGGAAGAGCAGGTGGACGACGGCTCCGGAGGCCAGCAGCACCCCGGCCGCGCCGTCCCAGCCGGAGACCGTGCGCGCGCCCTCGGGCAGCAGGACGAAGAGCTGGTTCTCCATGACGACCATGCCGGTGGCGGCGAGGGAGAAGCACAGGAACCGGCGGTTGCCGAGGACCTCGCGCCAGTCGGCGAGTACGGTCTCGGACGCCGGGACGGTCTTGCACGCCGGGAGGGTGAGCGCCTGGGCGATCGTCAGCAGGGTGAAGAAGGCGGAGACGGCCAGCGCACAGACCCTGATGTCCGCGAGGAACAGCAGGCTGCCGAGCAGCAGTCCGATCAGCCATCCGCTGGTGGCGAAGACGTTGAGCAGCGCGAACGTCTCGGCCTGCCGCTCCCCCATCTCCTGGGCGACGTAGGACCGTACGGCGGGGTAGAAGAGGGCCCCCGCCAGGCTGCTGAGCACGGAGGCGGCCAGCAGCAACGGCAGGGAGTTCCCGAAGGCGAAGAGGACGAAACCCGCCGTCCGCAGGGCGCACCCGGCGACGATGACCGTGCGCGCACCGAGCCGGTCCGCCGCGGTTCCGCCCACGACGAAGAGGCCCTGCTGGCTGAGATTCCGTGCGGCGAGCACCAGTCCGACCAGTGCCGCCGACATCCCCAGGTCCTCTTCCAGATACTTCGCGAGAAAGGGGATCAGGACGCAGTATCCGATGTCGACGCCGAACTGGTTGATGAATAGCAAACGCAATGCCAGAGGGAATTCACGGACCGCCCGAAAAGCTCTCATGCGCGCGCCCCTGTGGGCCCGACCGGCAGCCGACCGCGGTCGGGGAATCAACCATGATTTCGGCCCGCTCACGGGCCCGGATGCCCCGGTGTACGGCTCGTCGGCTCGCTGTTCCGGTCAGTGGAAGGTCACGTTCGACGACCTCGAAGAGAGCGGTCGATCATATGCTTTTGCGGCCCATCCCCGATGCCCCCGACCGTATTCCTGACGGACACTTCGCCAGACACTTTAGCAAAGCGAGTCCCATGCCGACAGGGCTCGTTGGTGGGGTATTCCGCTTTGCCCGGCGGCATGGGAGGTGAGAGCGCACGGCCCCGTACGCCCCTCGGCACCCCGTTCCGCGCCCCGGTGGCGGGAGCGATTTCCGCGGGCCGGCCCGCATCCTTCGCCGCGCCCGATCGTCAAACAGTCCCGGGGGCCCGGACGGACCGGCCCCGCCCTCGACTCGCGGAGGCTCTCACGTGCTCACCCACACCGCTGCCGGCCTGGCCGTCAACCCCCTGGACGCCTCCTCACTGCTGGCGGCCTTCGGAGCGCTCGGGATCGCCGTGGTGCTGTTCGCGGAGACGGGACTGCTGATCGGCTTCTTCCTCCCCGGGGACTCGCTGTTGTTCACCGCCGGGCTGCTGGCGAGAGCCGGCGCGCACGCCGGGCCGCGCCTGGACCTCACCCAGGTGCTGCTCGCCGCCGCCGTCGGGGCGCTGGCCGGGGCGCAGTGCGGATACGCCGTCGGGCGCCGGGGCGGCCGCGCCCTCCTGGGCCGCTCGAAGAACCGCAGGCTGCTCGAAGGGGCCGCACGGGCGGAGGAGTTGCTCGACCGGTACGGCCACGCCCGCGCGATCGTGCTGGCCCGCTTCGTGCCGGTGGTCCGCACGGTCCTCAATCCGCTCGCCGGGGCCCTCGGGGTCGCGCCGCGGACCTTCACGCTCTGGCAGGCGGCCGGCGGCCTCGTGTGGACGGTGGGCCTGGTCCTGGCCGGTTACGGGCTCGGGTCCACTGTGCCGAACGTGGACCGCTATCTCCTGCCCCTCGTCGGGCTCGTCGTGGCGCTGTCGCTGCTCCCGCTGGTGCTGGAACTGCTGCGCGGCCGCCGCACCGGCCGGGACGATGTCGGTTCCGCGAGTTAACTCATGTGACTCCTGGGACAGTTTGGCATTACTGCGTCCTTGTCAGTCGTCCGCACAATGTGGATAGTTGGGGTGGTTGCCGGGCTTCGAGTGGGGGGATGGCATGGAGCGTCGTCTAGGTGCGCATGAGATGGCGCTCTACCGCAGCGGCGGACGTGTGCTCGTACCCTGCGAGATCGAGGGGGACGTCGATCGCGCGCTGCTCGCCGAAGCGCTCCGGATCCTGACGGAGTTCCACCCCGTCCTCCTCGGCAGGTTCGTCCCCGGCGGGGACGGCGAGGAGTCCTGCGTCGTCCAGGACGGCGACCCGCGCACGCAGCGGGTGGACATCGAGGAGTTCACGGACCTCCAGCACGAGCTGCAGGTGGTCCAGGACTGGCTGGCCGGTCCGCTGCTGCGGGTGGCCGTGTCCGAGGGCGGCCCGCGCACCACGGTGGCGCTGAGCATGCCGCGGGCCGTGGTGGACGGCTCGGCGTACATCGCGCTGTACAAGAGGCTGTGGTCCATCTACACCGACCTGTCGCTCGGCAGGAGCGTCCCGGCGCACCTCATCGCGGGCGGCCTGGCCTCGCCCTCGCTCGACACCCGCACCCAGGAGGGCTTCACCGAGGAGGAGTTGACCGGCTTCCTGGCGTCGCGGGCCGCCGAGCGCGAGGCGGTCCCGTCGGTGCTGCCCGTCCGCGGCCGCGAGCCCGGCACGTTCGGCGTCGTGCGCCTCGAACTCGACGAGCGGCGCACACGGCGGTTCGTCGACCACGCCCACGCCGCCGGCCTCAGCGTGCACAGCCTGATCTGCGGGGTTCTGCTGACAGCGGCGCGGGCCTTCCTGGCGCCGTCGTCGTCGGGGCCGGTCACGCTGGCCTGTGTCTCGGCGGTCGACATGCGCGCCCGCATATCCCCGCCCATCGAGCCGGAAAGCGTCCAGTCCTCCGCTTCCTCCAGCACGGCCACGCTGGCGGTCGCCGAGTCGCCCGACCCGGTGGCACTGGGCCGGGCGGTGGCGGAGAAGCTACGGGCCGATCTCGACGCGCGCGTACCCGACCTCGAACTCGCCACGATCCCCCGCCTGACCGACGCGACGGTACCGCGCCTGCCCACCCTGATCGTCACCAACCTCCACAAGATCCCGTCCCCGACGCTGCCCGAGGGACTGGCGGTGTCGGGGTGGCGGATCCTCCCGTTGGTGGACACGCCGGTCCCGCTGGCGACCGTCACCCGGTTCGGCGGTCGTCTCGCGATCGACCTCCCTTACTCCCGTCGCTGGTACGACGACGAAACGATGCGCCGGTTCATGTCGGCCGCTTCCGAGGTCTTCGACGAAATCCTCGCCCGGGAGACCGCTCAGGGGTAGCGCCCTCGAGCGCATACGTCGAATTCAGCATTCGTGCCGGCCGCCGGTCCGGTGGGCGTGAATTCCCTCGGAACCGGCTGTCCACATGGTCGTCGACGGCGGTTCCGGACAGCGACGCGCGGTGTTCCTTCCCGGCGATCACCCTCGGGTGGGTGCGTTCGCATGTTTTCCCCCGGCAGGGGGAGCTTGGCGCGATCTCGGTCACGGCGGCGTCCGAGCGTGCCCTGTTGAGCACGTCGTGTCCCCGGGCTGCGCGGAGAAATTCACCGGCCGCCGTCACGGCTGCCCGCGCCGGATGAGCCAGGCGCTCTCCCGCCGCCGCCGGGAAAAGCCACCATGGACACGTTCGGCACCGGCGGTGTCGCGTTCGGGACAGTCTTTTATTTTCTCTTCCGTTTCACCGCTGTTGCACGTCTGTGGAGCCGCCGCGTCGGCCGCTGACGCGAATGCGCGGGCCACGCCGCCGTATGTCCGTCAAGGGCCGCCCGCTGTAGACAACCGGCCTCCTCAAGGCGCCGTCTGACCGGACACCGGCCTCGCGGCCCAGCGGCATGACGAGGGCGTCGGGGCAGCCCGCGGCGCAGCGGAACATACCGGCGGGGCAGGTGAAGCGCCGTACGCCCCCAGGGCTTCCGTTTCGCGGCGGCAGGGGCCCGGGAGCCGGCGGCCGGACCTTCCTCGACGCCACGGCGAGCCCCGCACGCACTTCGGGGCCACCCGCTGACGTGCCGTGACGGCGGCCCTCCCGGCGCGAGCGTCCTGCCACAGCGGCCACCACACGCGCGCCCCAGCCGACCCACTAATTCCAGCCATCATCGTCAGCACCCTCGGTCCCGCCGTCACCTCCGAGCGGACGAACCGCGTTCCTCGGCCAGCGACTCTCACCATGGCGTGAATACGCAGGTCACCGCCCTCACAAACGGGCGCTCCGGTCTGATTTCGGAGTGCCCGGCCGGCCGGCCCCACGGCCGGGGTGTGCCCCACCGCGGAACAAGGGGCCGACGGTATCCCACGCCACCCGCGAAAGCCCTGTACCCGTCTTCGGAAGCGCCAGGTCAGGCGGTATTCGACAGGGGCGCACAGGACCGGTGTCGGCGTCCGGGCGACACGCCTCCGAACCGGATCTTCTGCGCTTTCGCGGCTCTTGCGTCATTAAGTCGGCGACCTGATCGGCATTCGAACAACGGGAATGTCTTATTCCGTCCGGGTGTTGCTCTTCCCTCATTGCCCTGGGAAGTTCTGCCTTGCATCATCGATGCGTAGGGCAATGATCGACAAGAACCTCTTCGGGTTCGCGCTTCCGCCCAGCGGAGAACGGCTCGAGGAGGGATTGTTGCCGCACTCCCGCAGTGCCGTAAATATTTGTCGCATCCAGTTGGTGTTCGCCTCAGTGCGACACGCACCGAACGGACAGGACGGGCCGAGCCCGTCACCCGAGCGCTGAACAAGCGCGAAGGGCAAGCCTTTTGTCCGCCTCTGCCTTCTCCGATACGTCACACGCGTTGTTCGCGGACCTCGTCCCGGTCGTCCGCGCACTCCCGCGGACGTCACATGGCAAGGGGCAACACTTAGGGGGAACGCTCAGTGAGGTACGAAATGCTGGGGCCGCTCCGGGTCACGGACGGCAGCAAGAGCATGACCATCAACGCACACAAGGTGGAGATCGTCCTCTCCGTCCTGCTCATCCGGGCCGACCAGGTGGTGTCACCGGAGCAGCTGATGACGGAGATCTGGGGCGAGGACCTGCCCCGGCGCGCCACTGCGGGACTCCATGTGTACATCTCCCAACTGCGTAAATTCCTCAGGAGGCCGGGTGCGGCCGGCAACCCCGTCGAGACCCGTGCGCCGGGCTATGTGCTGCACAAGGGCGACGACGAGATCGACGCCCAGGTGTTCCCGCAGCTCGTCGACAAGGGAAGGGTGTTCCTCAGGGAGGAGCGGCACGACGAGGCCGCCTGCTACTTCGAGCAGGCCCTCGCCCTGTGGCGCGGTCCGGCCCTCGGATACGGCGGGAAGGGGCCGGCCGCGGGCGGCCCGATCATCGACGGCTTCTCGACCTGGCTGACGGAGACCCGCCTGGAGTGCCAGGAGATGCTGGCCGAATGCCGGCTCCAGCTGGGCCGCCACCGGGAGGCCGTCGGCATGCTCTACGCGCTCACCGCCGAGAACCCGATGCGCGAGGTCTTCTTCCGCCAGCTCATGCTGGCGCTCTACCGCTCGGAGCGGCAGGCGGACGCGCTGAAGGTGTATCAGGCGGTGCGCAGGACCCTCAAGGACGAACTGGGCCTGGAGCCCGGGCGCCCGCTCCAGGATCTGCAGCGCGCGATACTCGCCGGGGACAGGGACCTGATGGCGCCGCCCCTGGCCCTGTCGGGCCGCTGACCGGAGCTCCGTACACCGCGTGACGCGTCCGGCGGTGTACGGAGCTCCGGCGCTTCCGGCGCCCCTTGGGCAGGAGCGGCGTCAGAACGCGCAGTCCAAGTGCTTGATGCCCTCGACGAAGCTGGACTGCAGGCGCCGGGGCCGTCCCACGGCACGGATGCCGGGCAGCGCGGCGAGGAGCTCCCGGTAGAGGACGGTGATCTCCAGCCGGGCGAGGTGGGCGCCGAGGCAGACGTGCGGGCCCACCGCGCCGAAGGTGACGTGCGCGTGGGAACCGCGGGTGATGTCGAAGCGGTACGGGTCGGGGAAGACGCTCTCGTCCCGGTTCCCCGACCAGTAGAAGAGGAAGACCCGGTCGCCCCTGCGGAACCGGTGGCCGTTCAGCTCGCAGTCGCGGGCGGCGACCCGGCGCATCCAGTTGATGGGGGTGGAGACGCGGAGGATCTCCTCGACCGCGTTCTTCGCGTGCGCGTCGAAGTCCGACAGCAGCAGCTGCTTCTGCTCGGGGTGCTCGGTCAGCAGGACCAGGGCGTGGGAGATGGCGTTGCGGGTGGTCTCCATGCCGGCGATGACGAGGAGGATGAAGAAGGAGACGAGTTCCTGGCGGGTGAGCTGCTCGCCGTCCCACTGCACCTGCACCAGCTTGGTGATGAGGTCGTTCCCCGGGCGGGCGAGACGGTCGTCGCGGAGCCGCGCGATGTAGTCCCCGAGTTCGCGTGACGCCTCGATCACCGCTCGCTCGGCGTTCGCCGGGTCGGCGACGTAGTCGGGGTCGAGCGGGCCCACGATCGTGTTGGACCTCTCGAAGAGGAACTCGTGGTCCTCCTCGGGGATCCCCATCATGTCGCTGAGCACGGCGATCGGCATCTCCGCGGCGACGGGCCGGATGAAGTCACCGGGCCCGCGGGCGACGAGCTCACGGATGATGCGCCGGGCGGTACGGGTCGCCACCGCCTCGAACTCCGGGACCGTGTTGCGGCCGAAGGAGCGCGAGACGATGCGCCGGAGGCGGGAGTGCTCCGGGTTGTCCATGTTGATCATCGAGCCGTAGTACTCGTCCAGCTCGGGCGGCAGGCCGACGATGGTGGTCGCGCCGTTGGAGGAGAAGTCCTGCGGACGGCGGCTCACTTCCGCGATGTCGGCGTACTTCACCAGCGCGTGGTAGCCGGAGACCCAGGGCACGCCGGGCATGCTCTGCCGGATGAACGCCGGGTGCGGCAGCCCGCGCAACTCCTCGAAGAGGGCCACGCGTTCCTCGTGCGGCCGCGCCCAGAAGGACGGGTCGACGAGGTCGGGCAGGGCGGCTGGGACGGGTGTGCTTTCCGTGAGGGACACGATGCCTCGATTCGCGTTGTCCGGACCAACGATCGGTCGACCGGCTCCACCGAGCATCGCGACGACACCGCTGATCAGCGCATGACAATGGCTGGGCGCACCCTGGCAGCCGCCCCTTAAGCGCTCCTAAGACCGCGCGGCGCGCAGCGGAGTATTAGGAGGGCTTTAGCGCCGTCGACAATTCTGCAACCCGGTGGGGCCCCGCCTGCCCGATGCTCGCGCCGTACGGCTGTCCGGTCATGCGGGTCAGGGGTCCGCCAGTTCTCGCGGAGAGGAGCGGTTGTCACCGGGATGGCGCACAACGAAGAGAAGCTTCTTGAATACCTCAAGCGTGTCACTGCGGACCTGCGTCAGACCGAACGGCGGCTGCAGGAGGCCGAGTCGGCGGGCCACGAACCGATCGCGGTCATCGGCATGGCGTGCCGGCTGCCGGGCGGGGTGCGGTCCCCGGAAGAGTTCTGGGACCTGATCTCGGCGGGCGGCGACGCCGTCGCGCCGCTGCCCGCCAACCGTGACTGGGACCTCGACGCCCTCTACGACCCGGACCCGGAGAGCACCGGCACCAGCTACGTCCGCGAGGGCGGCTTCGTCCACGACGCCGGTGAGTTCGACTCCACCTTCTTCGGCATCGGCCCGAGCGAGGCCCTGGCCATGGCGCCGCAGCAGCGGCTCGCCCTGGAGACCGCGTGGGAGGCGATCGAGCGCGCGGGCATCGACCCGCTCTCCCTGCGGGGCAGCGCCACCGGCACCTTCATCGGCTGCGACGGGCTCGACTACGCCCTGGGTGCCTCCGAGGTGCCGGAGGGCATCGCCGGATACTTCACCATCGGCAACTCCGCCAGCGTCACCTCGGGCCGCGTCGCCTATGCCCTGGGTCTCGAAGGCGCGGCGGTGACGATGGACACCGCGTGTTCCTCCTCCCTGGTCTCCCTGCACCTCGCGGCCCAGGCACTGCGTACGCGGGAGTGCTCGCTGGCCCTGGCCGGTGGCACGTACGTGATGTCGTCGCCCGCGCCGCTGATCGGCTTCAGCGAGCTGCGGGGCCTGGCGCCCGACGGGCGGTGCAAGCCGTTCGCGGCGAGCAGCGACGGCATGGGCATGGCCGAGGGCACCGGCGTGGTGCTGCTGGAACGCCTCTCCGACGCACGGCGCAACGGCCATAAGGTCCTCGCGGTGATCCGGGGTTCGGCCGTCAACCAGGACGGCGCGAGCAACGGCCTCACGGCGCCCAACGGGCCCTCGCAGGAGCGGGTCATCCGCGCCGCTCTCGCCAACGCCCGGCTGTCGGCCGACGAGGTCGACGTGGTGGAGGCGCACGGCACCGGCACCACGCTCGGCGACCCCATCGAGGCCGGGGCGCTCGCCGCCGCCTATGGACAGGGCCGGCCCGAGGACCGGCCGCTGTGGCTCGGCTCGGTGAAGTCCAACATCGGCCATACACAGATCGCCGCGGGAGTGGCCGGGGTGATCAAAATGGTCCTCGCGCTGCGGCACGAACTGCTGCCCGCCACCCTGCACATCGACGCGCCCTCGCCCCACGTGGAGTGGGACGGCAGCGGCCTGCGCCTTCTCACCGAGCCGGTGAAGTGGTCACGTGGCGAGCGGGTGCGCCGTGCCGGTGTGTCCTCCTTCGGCTTCTCCGGCACGAACGCGCATGTGATCCTGGAGGAGGCGCCGGAGGAGGAGTCCGAGCCCGAGGCGGCGGAGCCCGCGCCGGGGTCGGTGGTCCCGTGGGT
>NZ_JBIAWF010000017.1:0-178304 GCF_042895325.1 Streptomyces sp. NPDC001407 | reverse complement strand
TTTGAGGACAGCGCGCGAAGCGTGCTTCGGGGGTCTGGGGGCTTGCCCCCAGTTTCGGGAAGGGGCGGGGTAGGGGAACAAGCCCGCCGCAGGCGCCCACCGACCCGCAACCGGGGGGCTGGGGTGCGCCCTCCACGCGGCGGAGCCGCACATCAGACGCAGCGGGAAGGGGCGGGGTAGGGGAAAAGCCCACCGCACACGGCACCCGCACACGCCGCCAAGAACGAGATCATGACCCCATGCCCGCACTGACACGCGAAGAAGCCCAGGACCGAGCCCGACTCCTCGACGTCCACCGCTACGAGATCGACCTCGACCTCACCCGCGGCGACGACCTCTTCCGCTCCACCACCGTCATCCACT
Source organism: Streptomyces sp. NPDC001407 (assembly GCF_042895325.1). Classification (NCBI taxonomy): domain Bacteria; kingdom Bacillati; phylum Actinomycetota; class Actinomycetes; order Kitasatosporales; family Streptomycetaceae; genus Streptomyces; species Streptomyces sp. NPDC001407. The sequence goes on along the minus strand of NZ_JBIAWF010000017.1, from coordinate 177,941 downwards.
TCTCCGCCCGCACCGCAGGAGACACCTTCGCCGAGATCAAGCCGGCCACCCTGCACCACGCCACCCTCGACGGACACCTCCTCGACCCCGCCACCCTCGACGACAACCGGCTCCCCCTCACCGGCCTCGCCCCCGGCCCCCACGAGCTGCGCCTCGAAGCCGACATGCGCTACTCCCGCACCGGCGAAGGCATGCACCGCTTCACCGACCCCGCCGACGGCGAGACCTACCTCTACAGCCAGGCCTTCCTCGACGACGTCCAGCGCGTCTTCGCCGCCTTCGACCAGCCCGACCTCAAGGCCGTCTTCGACGCCACCGTCACCGCACCGCCCGCCTGGACCGTACTCGGCAACGCCGTCGCCACCCGCACCGGCGACCCCGCCGAAGGCCGCTGGACCCTCGCCACCACCCAGCCCCTGAGCACCTACTTCGTCGCCTTCGCCGCAGGCCCCTGGCACTCCGTACGCACCGAACACGCCGGACTGCCCTTCGCCCTGCACTGCCGCCGCTCCCTCGCCGCCCACCTCGACGCCGACGCCGAGGAAATCCTCGACATCACCCGCCGCTGCTTCGACCGCTTCCACGAGATCTTCGACGAGCCCTACCCCTTCGACTCCTACGACCAGGCCTTCGTCCCCGAATTCAACGCCGGCGCCATGGAGAACCCCGGCCTCGTCACCTTCCGCGACGAATACGTCTTCCGCTCCGCCGTCACCGACACCGAACGCCAGACCCGCGGCGTGACCATCGCCCACGAAATGGCCCACATGTGGTTCGGCGACCTCGTCACCCTCCAATGGTGGGACGACATCTGGCTCAACGAGTCCTTCGCCGAATACCTGGGCTACGAAGTCCTCGCCCAGGCCACCCGCTTCGACGGCGCCTGGACCGAATTCGCCTGCTCCCGCAAGAGCTGGGGCTACGACGCCGACCAGCGCCCCTCCACCCACCCCGTCGCCCCCGACCTCGACGCCGTCCCCGACACCGCCTCCGCCCTCCTCAACTTCGACGGCATCTCCTACGCCAAGGGCGCCTCCGTCCTCCGCCAGCTCGTCACCTGGCTCGGCGAGAAGACCTTCCTCGCCGGCCTCAACGACCACTTCACCCGCCACCGCTTCGGCAACGCCACCCTCGCCGACCTCATCGACTCCCTGGCCCGTCACACCGACCGCGACGTCCACACCTGGGCGGACACCTGGCTCCGCACCACCGGCGTCGACACCCTCACCCCCGCCACCACCGAAACCGACGGCCACTGGCACCTCACCGTCGACCACCACGGCACCCGCCCCCACCGCATCGCCGTCGGCGCCTACGACCACGACCCCGCACACCCCACCCGCCTCACCCTCCGCGACCGCTTCGAGACCGACGTACCCCTGGGCACCCCCACCACCCTCCCCGGCCCCCGCCCCGCCCTCCTCCTCCCCAACGACCGCGACCTCACCTACGCCAAGATCCGCCTCGACCCCACCTCCTGGGACACCGCCGTACGCTCCCTCTCCGGCCTCCCCGACCCCCTCGCCCGCGCCGTCGTCTGGAACGCCGCCCGCGACATGGTCCGCGACGCCGAACTCACCCCCACCGCCTACCTCGAAGCCGCCCGCGCCCACCTGCCCCACGAAACCGACACCGCCATCACCCGCGGCGTCCTCACCTTCGCCCGCCAGCAGATCACCGACCGCTACACCCACCCCACCGCCCGCCCACAGGCCCTCGCCACCCTCACCGACCTCTGCCACGACCTCCTCGACCGCACCACCGGCCACCACACCCAAGGACTGCGCCTCACCGCCGTACGCACCCTCATCGACAGCACCACCACCCCCGGCACCCTCCACCACTGGCTCACCACCGGCACCGCACCCGGCGGCCCCGCCCTCGACCCCGACCTCCGCTGGCGCGCCCTCGCCCGCCTCGCCGCCCTCGGCGCCACCACCCCCGCCGCCATCGACGCCGAACTCGCCCGCGACCCCAGCGCCACCGGCCAGGAAGGCGCCGCACGCTGCCACGCCGCCCTCCCCGACCCCACGGCCAAACAAACCGCCTGGGACGCCATGTACACCCGCGACGACCTCTCCAACTACCTCTTCATCGCCACCGCCCAAGGCTTCTGGCAGCCCGAACAGCTCGACCTCCTGCGCCCCTACCGCGACCGCTACTTCCCCGCCGCCACCGCACTCGCCACCCGCCGCGGCCCCGCACTCGCCGACGCCACCGGCCGCCACGGCTTCCCCCACCCCTTCGTCGACACCGACACCCTCCACCTCGGCCAGGAATGCCTGGCCACCACCGCCCCCACCCCCGCACTGCGCCGCAAACTCACCGACCAGATCGACGACCTCCGCCGCGCCCTGACCATCCGCACCGCCCGCCCCTAACACGAAAAAGCCGAGGCTCCCATGACCCAGAACAGGGTCACGGGAGCCTCGGCACATCAGCGGCGCCCCAGGCGCCGCCCGCGTCAGTCGCGCTTCTCGCTCACCGCGTCCGACGGCTGCGCCGTACGCAGCTCCTCCAGGAAACGGTCCACGACACCACTCTCACGAGCGAAATCCCCCACCGGCTCACCGGCGATCCGGCCCGCCAGCTCCGTCGCCAGCACACCGACCTGCTCACGCAGCTCGGCCTCCGCGACCGCACGCTCCGCGTCGATCACCGCGTGCCCCGCGGAAATGATCTCCTCACGCTGCCGCTGACCCTCGGCCCGCAGCTCCGCGATGATCGCCGTACCCTGCTCCACCGACTCCTGGCGCAGGCGAGCGGCCTCGTGCCGCGCCTCGGCCAGCAGCTCCTGATACTCGGCGTGCACCCGCGCGGCCTCCGCGCGCGTCGCCTCAGCCTCGTCGAACCGCCCGTCGGTGGCCTTCTCGCGCTCGACGAGGACCTTGCTGATCCGGGGGAGGAGCACCTTCGCCATCACGGCGAAAACAATGAAGAAGAGGACGAACCCAAGGACGAGCGGCGCGGGCTCGGGCTTGAGCGGCCCTACATCGATAGCGAGAAAGTTCATGGCCATGGGTGCAGATTAGTCGACGCCGAGCCCGAAGTCCGCCCCGCACCCCTTAGCAGACCCAACTCTCCGCCGTCGCACGGCATACCACCATCGGGCGAAACCCCACCGGAGCACGGTCACCGAACGTGCGCCGACAGTAACTTGATGCAGTTGCCGCCCGCCCCGACCCCACCCGCCCACCCCACAACACAACCCAAAAGGGGGCACCAGCATGTCCGAGACCACCCTCCCGCCCCTCGCCGGAGACACCGAGGGACCCTCGGCACTCCGCCCCCTCCTCGAAACCGTCCTCGACGCCCTCACCCAAGGCGCCACCACCCGCGCCGGCCCCATCCCCCATGGCGGCCCCCACACCACCACCGCACGCGTACGCGCCCTCGGTCCCGCCCTCCCCGAACACGGCACCGGCCCCCACGAAGCCCTCCACACCCTCGTACGGGCCCTCGCCGAAGGCGCCGCCGACCCCGCCCACCCGCACTGCGCCGCCCACCTCCACGGCCCACCGCTCGCCCTCGCCACCGCCGCCGACCTCGCCGCGAGCGCCCTCAACCCCTCACTCGACTCCTGGGACCAGGCCCCCGCCGCCTCCGCCCTGGAAACCGAACTCCTCCACGCCCTGGCCGCCCTCGCCTACCCCCACCACCCCGCACCCGACGCCATCGCCACCACCGGAGGCACCGAGTCCAACCACCTCGCACTCCTGCTCGCACGCGAGAAAGCACGCCACGGAGCGCACCCCGCCACCACACCCGACGGCGCACACCACCCGGCGGCCGGCAGCACACCCGGAACCACGCACCGCCCCAAGCCGTACGACTCCCCGTACGGCACCCCACCCCGACCCGACCGCACCCTCCGCGTCATCTGCGGCGCCAACGCCCACCACAGCATCCACCGCGCCACCTGGCTCCTCGGCCTCCCCGCACCCCACACCCTCCCCACCCCCACCGGAACCCTCGACCCCACACACCTCCACACCGCACTCCACACCCACCCCGACACCCCCACCCTCGTCATCGCCACCGCCGGCACCACCGACACCGGCCGCATCGACCCCCTGCCCCACCTCGCCGACCTCTGCCACACCCACCACGCCCAACTCCACATCGACGCCTCCTACGGCGGCCCCCTCCTCTTCAGCGACACCCTCCGCCCCGCACTCCACGGCCTCGACCGCGCCCACACCATCGCCCTCGACCTGCACAAACTCGGCTGGCAACCCATCGCGGCCGGCCTCCTCGCCGTCCCCGACACCACCGCACTCCACCCCCTGGCCCACCGAGCCGACTACCTCAACGCCCCCGACGACACCCAAGCCGGCCACCCCGACCTCCTCGGCCGCTCCCTGCGCACCACCCGCCGACCCGACATCCTCAAGATCGCCGTCACCCTCCGCGCCCTCGGCCGCACCGGCATGGGCCGCCTCATCGAACGCGTCTGCGCCACCGCACACCACCTCGCCGACCTCATCGACGCCCACCCCCGCTTCGAACTACACGCCCGCCCCACCCTCAGCACCGTCCTCTTCCGCCCCACCGACACCGACGACCACACCATCGCCACCACCCGCCGCCGCCTCATCCACCACGGCCACGCCGTCCTCGGCCGCACCACCACCCCCGACGGCCTCTGGCTCAAAACCACCCTCCTCAACCCCCACACCACCCCCCACCACCTCCGAACCCTCCTCAACCTCGTGGAAGGCCACATCAACCCATGAACAACCCCAACCCCCCGAAAAAGCCCCAACACACCAACCCTGACACCACCCCCCAACCCGGCCCCCGCACCACCCCCGACCACCCCCTCGACATCGCCGGCATCGGCATCGGCCCCTTCAACCTCTCCCTCGCCGCCCTCGCCCACGGCCTCCCCGGCCTCCGCACCGCCTGCTACGACCAGACCCCCACCTTCCGCTGGCACCCCGGCCTCCTCATCGACGGCACGGCCCTCCAAGTCCCCTTCCTCGCCGACCTCGTCACCCTCGCCGACCCCACCAGCCCCTGGAGCTTCCTCAACTACCTCAAAAACCGCGAACGCCTCTACCCCTTCTACTTCGCCGAGCGATTCCACATCCAACGCGCCGAATACGACGCCTACTGCCGCTGGGTCAGCCAATCCCTCCCCGGCCTCCACTTCGGCCACCAGATCGACGCACTCCGCTGGAACCCCGAACGCAACCTCTTCGAAATCGACTACACCCAACTCGACACCGAAGGAGAAGCCGAAGCACTCGGCCGCGCCTACGCCCGCAACCTCGTACTCGGCGTCGGCACCACACCCCACATCCCCGAACCCCTACGCCCCCTCACCGAAGCCCCCAACGTCCCCGTCATCCACTCCGCCGACTACCTCGACCACCGCGAAAAAATCCTCGCCGCCGACCACATCACCGTCATCGGCTCCGGCCAGTCCGGCGCCGAAGTCTTCCTCGACCTCCTCCGCAACCGCCCCACCGGCCGCGAAAAACTCCACTGGCTCGCCCGCACCCCCGCATTCGCCCCCATGGAATACAGCAAACTCGGCCTCGAACAATTCACCCCCGACTACACCCGCTACTTCCACGCCCTCCCCGAAGGCGTACGCAACCAACTCCTGCCCCAGCAATGGCAACTCCACAAAGGCATCGCCACCGAAACCCTCGCCGACATCCACGAAGAGCTCTACCGCCGCAGCCTCCACGGCGGCTGGCCCGACACCGTCCTCACCCCAGGAGTCTTCGTCCGCACCGCCGGCCGCGTCGGCACCACCCGCGTCGAACTCCACCTCGAACACGCCCAACAAGGCACCCGCTCCCGCATCACCACCGACGCCGTCGTCCTCGCCACCGGCTACCGCGAACGCCGCACCGACACCCTCCTCGCCGCCCTCGACCCCTACATCCGCCGCGACCACAGCGACCGCCCCCGCATCGACGAGAACCACCGCCTAGTCCTCGACCCCCTCGTCAAGGGCGCCGTCCACGTCCAGAACGCCGAACGCCACACCCACGGCATCGGCACCCCCGACCTCGGCCTCGCCGCCTGGCGCAGCGCCGTCATCCTCAACGCCATCACCGGCAGGACCGCCTACCCCCTCCCCGAACGCACCGCCTTCACCACCTTCGGCCTGGAGCCGCGGCCACAGCCGCGACCCCGGACCACCACCTCAGAAGACCGGCGCACCATCCCGCGTCAACTTCCAGTCCACTGACGCGAAACGCCCCACATCGATCGACCCCTGGGCCCGCACCCACGAGATGATCGTGTTACGGATCTCCTCCGAATTCGCCCACACCTGCTTCGCCCGAGCGACATGCGGGAAATTCCCCCCACCACTCGCCCGGTAATTGTTCACCGCCAGCACAAACCGCGCCGCGTCGTCCAGCGGCTTCCCGTCGAACAAGAGATTCGAGATCCGCGCCCCCGGCGCCTTCGCGATGTCGATCTCGTACGAGAGGCCGCTGACCACGTCATAATTGAAATCCGGAATGTTCTCCGCATTCGTCAGCTTCGCGGGATCCACCGCACCACCGGGCGCCGTCCGCACGTAATACCGCGCCGAGAACTCCAGATAATCCCGCACCTGAGCCCCCGTCAACACCCGGGCCTCCAGCGTGTTCTCGAACGGATACAACCCCGCCACCTGGCGAATCGACACCTTCCCCGCCGGCACCCCCGCCGTCCGCGAAAAACACGACGCCTGCGACAACACCGGCAACCCCGCGAACTCCGAACCCCGCAACGCCGCACGCACCGTCTCCGCCTGCACATGATTGATGAAATCAATCACCGGCGTGTCCTTGTACGCGGCCTCCGCCGCACTCATCGCCGCCGACGACGTACCGATCACCTCATTCACATACGCCACCACCTTCCGATGCTCACCCCGCAACAGACCAGTGATCTTCGGATCCTCGGCAACCGTATTTGAATTCAACACCTTCGCCCCCACCGACGACACCCGCCAACACCCCCGCTCCCACACCAGATCGAAGTCGAACACCGTCAACCGCTGCCCCCACTTCAACGGCTCCGACAACACCACCTCCCGACCCGACTCCTTGTTCACCACCCGCCGCTCGGGAATCTCCACATGCGCATGCCCCACCAAAATCGCATCGATCCCCGGCACCCGCTCCGCCACCAACGCCGCCGCATTCTCCACATACGGCAACGCATCCCCGTACGACGACGAACCATCCGCCCCCGAATGCGCCGCGACAATCACCACATCCGCACCCATCGACCGAAGCTTCGGCACCCACTTCGCCGCCTGCTCCTCCAACCCCGGGAACACCATCTTCCCCTGCACATTCGCCCGGTCCCAGATCGAGATCCCCGGATTCGTCAACCCCAGCACCGCCACCCGCACATCCCGCCCGAACGGCGCCCGCACCCGCTTGATCACATACGGCGGAAAAGCCGGACGCAACGTCTTCGCATCCAACGCGTTCGCACCCAGCAGCGGGAAATCACACTGCTCCTCGAACTTCCGCAGCACCGGAATACCGTAATTAAACTCGTGATTCCCCAACGCCGCCGCGTCATACCCCATCGCATTCATCGCCCGCGCCATCGGATGCACCGGACCGTGCGCCTTCGTGATCGGATCCACCCGCGCGTAGTAATACGACAGCTGAGTACCCTGAATCGTGTCACCCGCGTCGATCAGCAGCGTATTCCGCCGCCCCTTCTCCCGCCGCACCTCATTCACCAGCGTCGAGATCTTCGCCAGCCCCACATCGTTGTGCGCCTTGTCGTCGAACTCCGCATCCGTGAAATAGTCCCAGTTGAAGACATTCCCGTGCAGATCCGTCGTCCCCAGCACCGACAACGCGTAATGCCTGCCCCGGCCACCACCCGAGCCGGCCACCACCTCCCGCGCCTCCGCCGACCCGGCACCCACCGACCCCACCAGCGCGACACCCGCACCCGTGGCAGCCGTACGCCCCAGGAAATTCCTCCGGTTCAACGACACGTCAACTCCCAGAATCTCGCAGCTCAACTCACTGACAACGCGCGTAGATTCTGGCGCCCGGCACCCCCGCCACAACACCCCCACAAGGTTGCGAAACGGTGACTCCCACGTGGCGCCCCCATACCCCCCGGCCTGAGACGCTGACCCCATGACCACACCCGCACCACTGCCCTACGGCACCCCCGACAGCCCCCGACTCGCCGTCCGCGGCGAAGCCCACCTCGAAGTCGACCCCGAAATCGCCCACATCGGCATCACCATCAGCGCCCGCGGCACCGACCGCACCACAGCACTCAACGACCTCACCCGCCGCAACAACCACACCCTCGACCTGCTCAAGACCTACGGCGACACCGTCGAAAAACTCGAAACCGGCACCTTCACCATCACCCCCCAACTCACCGAAAAAGGCCGCCACGAACGCATCCACGCCTACCACGGCACCGTCCGCCTCACCGCAACCATCGGCGACTTCACCACCCTCGGCGAACTCACCACCCGCCTCGCCGCCCTCGACCTCACCCGCGTCGACGGCCCCTGGTGGGCCCTGCGACCCGACTCACCCGCCCACCGCGCAGCCCGCCAACAAGCCGTACGCGAAGCCGTCCAACGCGCCCGCGAATACGCCGGCGCCCTCGGCGCCCAACTCGTCGCCCTCGTGGAACTCGCCGACCTCGGCGCCGAGAACACCGCCCCCGGCGGCCCGCCCCCCGCGCCCGGCGGCCTCATGCGCTCCGCCGGCTACGGCGGCGCCGCCCCCACCCCCGCACTCGACCTCGAACCCCAGCGCCAGAACGTCTACGCACAGGTCAACGCCCGGTTCACCATGACACCCCCCGCACTCTGAGAGACCCACGCGCGGGGCGTGCAAAAGCGCTCATCGGAGCACCCCCGCGCACGTTTCACTAATTGTCAACGAGCTTTTACCCAACGGACGTTGGGGGGTTGGACTCGACCAATTCTCTACCCACCGGTAGGTCATAAGCTCGTGCCATGCGCCGAGCAAAAATCGTCTGCACCCTGGGACCGGCCACCGACTCGTACGAGCAGATCAAGTCACTCGTCGAAGCCGGAATGGACGTCGCCCGGTTCAACCTCAGCCATGGCACCTACGTCGACCACGAGGCGCGGTACCACCGAGTACGCAAGGCCGCCGAGGAAACCGGCCGCAGCATCGGCATCCTCGCCGACCTTCAAGGCCCGAAGATCCGCCTCGGCCGATTCCGCGAAGGCCCCGTACTTCTTGAACGCGGCGACGAGTTCACCATCACCGTCGAAGACATCCAGGGCGACCGCCACCACTGCGGCACCACCTACGACGGCCTCGCCGCCGACGTCACCAAAGGCGAACGCATCCTCGTCGACGACGGCCGCGTCACCCTCGAAGTGACCAGCGTCGACGGCCCCCGCGTACGCACCATCGTCATCGAAGGCGGCATGGTCTCCGACCACAAGGGCCTCAACCTCCCCGGCGTCGCCGTCTCCGTCCCCGCCCTCTCCGAAAAGGACGTCGAAGACCTCCGCTGGGCCATCAGGACCGGGGCCGACGTCATCGCCCTGTCCTTCGTCCGCAGCGCCGACGACATCGTCAACGTCCACCGCGTCATGGACGACGAAGGCCGCCGCCTCCCCGTCATCGCGAAAATCGAAAAGCCCCAGGCCGTCGAGAACCTCCCCGGAATCGTCGACGCCTTCGACGGCATCATGGTCGCCCGCGGCGACCTCGGCGTCGAAATGCCCCTCGAAACAGTCCCGATCGTGCAGAAGCGAGCCATCAAACTCGCCCGGCGCAACGCCAAACCGGTCATCGTCGCCACACAAATGCTCGACTCCATGATCGACGCCTCCCGCCCCACCCGCGCCGAAGCCTCCGACGTCGCCAACGCCGTCATCGACGGCACCGACGCCGTCATGCTTTCGGGTGAGACCAGCGTCGGCAAATACCCCGTGGAGACGGTCAAGACGATGGGCCGCATCGTCGCGGCAGCAGAGGAGGACGTCCTCGCCAAGGGCCTCCCACCGCTGAGCGAACGCGGCAAACCCCGCACCCAGGGCGGCTCCGTCGCCCGCGCCGCCGCCGAGATGGGCGACTTCCTCGGCGCGAAGTACCTGGTCGCCTTCACTCAATCCGGTGACACGGCACGGCGCTTGTCCCGCTACCGCTCCCCGATCCCCCTGCTGGCCTTCACCCCCGAGCCGGCGACCCGCTCCCAACTCAACCTCACCTGGGGCGTGGAGACCTTCCTGGGACCGATGGTCCAGACGACCGACGAAATGGTCGACCAGGTCGACGAACACCTGCTGAAGATCGGCCGCTGCCAGAAGGGCGACATGGTCATCATCACGGCCGGCTCCCCGCCGGGGGTGGCGGGCACGACGAACCTGGTGCGGGTCCACCACATCGGAGAGGAGTGAAAAACCCGCCTCGACACCGCCGGGAAAGGGCCCTGGAGGGCCTTCGCCGGGGGACGGGCGAGCGCGCGTACGGGGTCGAGGGTTTGGCGGGGTCACACCGCTCACGCTCCGGCCGCAGGGGCCTTTCCACGCGCTCGCGGCATCCGTCCTGAGCTGGGCTTACGCACGGCGCGGCCGTACCGTTCCCTCAGGTGAGAGGGGGACCGGATGGACCGGAACATACGCACGGTCGACGACGTACTCAAGCTCCTGGACGGCCTGTTCGCACCGGACGCCGACCGCTGGACGGCCGACGGGGCCGCCTGGTGGGACGGCTTCTACGGTGACCGAACGAAGCCGGTGCCGTTCTTCGTGGCGAAGCCGGACGAGAACCTGGCCTCGTACGCCGACCGCGGACTGATCACCCCCGGCCGAGCCCTCGACCTCGGCTGCGGCCCGGGCCGCAACGCGCTGCACCTGGCCTCACTGGGCTTCCAGGTGGACGCGGTCGATCTCTCCCCGACGGCCATCACCTGGGCCGAGGAACGCGCCCGCGAGGCCGGGGCCGACATCCGCTTCCACTGCGGAGACGCGTTCGCCCTGGCCGGGACCGAACTGACGGGCCCGTACGACCTGATCTACGACTCGGGCTGCTTCCACCACCTCCCACCCCACCGCCGCATCAGCTATCGCGCGCTTCTTGAGCGCGCGCTGGCGCCGGGCGGGCACTTGGGCCTGACGTGCTTCGCGTCCGGAGCGATGGGTTCCGAACTCCCCGACGCGGCGTTCTACCGGGAGTCGGGCCTTGGGGGCGGGCTCGCCTATACGCCGGAGTCGCTGCGCTGGATCTTCTCCGACCTGGAGGAGGTCGAACTGCGGCGGATGCGGGACGAGTTGCCGGAATCGGAGTGCTTCGGTGAGGAGTTTCTGTGGACGGCGCTGTTCCGGCGGGGGGTGTAGCGGTCAGTATTTGGGGCCTATGTGGGCGTCCATGAGGGCGACGGATGCTCTGCGGGCTACGGAGATGTTGAATGGGGCGCCGTCGCGAGCGAGGACGCTCCATTCGACGCCGACGGTGGTGAGGGTGTCGCAGTAGAGCTTCCGGATGTCATCCGACTTGTTGGCGAACATGTACCGGGGGTACTCGTAGCGCTTGCGTACACCGCCGACGAGACGCGTGGTCCAGTTGGTGATGCGGCAACCGTCGGAGTGGATGAGCCCGCGTATGAACTCCCAAGGGTGGGCGTCCACGATTTCCTGTTGCCAGGGTTCGAGTGCGATGAGGCGCTCGTGCTTCTTGCCGGGGCCGTGCTGAGGGAACAGGCACCAGAGGTGTTTGGAGTAGATCTTCACGTTGTGGCATCCCTTGCTGCGGACGCGGCAGACCGAGTTGTCGGGGAGCACCCCGCGCATCGCTTTCTCGCAGTCGTCCATCAGCCCCGGCCAGTCGTCTGCACACGTGATCATGAGGCTGGGCACTCGATGCCCGGAGTGCTGGATGATGTGGCCGTCACCGAGGTAGAGGCCCAGGAGGTAGGAGTACGCGGCCTCGTCGAGCTCACGGCCGTCGCATCTCGGGCACTTGGGATTGTGGGCCCCGGGGCATTCCCCGCGCTTCGCCCGGTCCATGTGCCGCCAGTAGCTGACCGTGCCGAGGGGGACATTCAGGGCGCGTGCGACGTCCGCATTCTTGGAGCCGTTCCGCAGGAGAGTGAGGGCCTTCTGGCGTACCTCTGTGCCGTGCATCTGCATGGAACAACCGTGCGTGACAAGTGCACTGCGCGGAGTGAAATGGCGGGACTTCACGAGAAGGTGATCGTCCGCTTTTGAGCATTGGTGCCCGGTGTGGGATTCGAACCCACATGCCCCAGAGGGCACGGCGGTTTGAGCGCCGCGTGTCTCACCAGTTCCACCAACCGGGCAGGCTGCATGTGACACCCTACCGTGTGCGCGTACGTGGCAGCAGCTGGGTAGGCTGAGCTGGCACCACCATGCCCGATCGAGGAGACCCGTGACCGCCGCCGAGCCCACGCCGCCCGTCGACGACGAGCCGCAGCACACCCCTCCCCACATCACCCGCGTCGTGATCGCCGAGGACGAGGCCCTCATCCGGCTCGATCTCAAAGAGATGCTCGAAGAAGAGGGGTACTCCGTAGTCGGCGAGGCGGGCGACGGGGAGACCGCGGTCGCGCTCGCCCGGGAGCACAAGCCGGACCTGGTCATCCTGGACGTGAAGATGCCCGTCCTGGACGGGATCTCCGCCGCCGAGCAGATCGCCGCGGACTCGATCGCGCCCGTGCTGATGCTCACCGCCTTCTCGCAGCGCGAGCTCGTGGAGCGGGCGCGGGACGCCGGGGCGATGGCGTATCTCGTGAAGCCGTTCAGCAAGAGCGATGTGGTGCCGGCCATCGAGATGGCGGTGTCGCGCTTCACGGAGCTGAAGGCGCTGGAGCGGGAGGTCGCGGACCTCTCCCAGCGGCTGGAGACGCGGAAGCTCGTGGACCGGGCGAAGAGCGTTCTCCAGACGCAGTACGGGCTGACCGAGCCGGCCGCGTTCCGGTGGATCCAGAAGACGTCGATGGACCGTCGGCTGTCCATGCAGCAGGTGGCCGAGGCGGTCATCGAGGATGCCGAGGAGAAGAAGGCCAAGGGGCAGTAGGCAGTACGCGTACGAAGGGCCCGCGTCCGCAAAAGCGAGGACGTGGGCCCTTTCGCATGCCCTCAGTCCTCGCCCAGGTACGCCTTCCGCACTGATTCGTCGTGCAGCAGATCCGCTCCCGATCCGGAGAGCACGATCTTCCCGACCTCCATCACATGGCCGCTGTCGGCGAGCGACAGCGCCGCCTGCGCGTTCTGTTCGACGAGCAGGATCGTGGTGCCGGTGGACTTGAGTTCGGCGATGGTCTCCATGATCTTCTGCATCATGATCGGGGAGAGGCCCATGGAGGGCTCGTCGAGCATGAGGAGTTTGGGGCGGGACATCAGGGCCCTGCCCATGGCGAGCATCTGCTGTTCGCCGCCGGAGAGGGTGCCGGCGGCCTGCTTCGCCCGTTCCCCGAGGATGGGGAAGAGCTCGTAGGCGCGCTGGATGTCCTGCTGTATGCCGCTGGTGTCCTTGCGGAGGAACGCTCCGAGCTGGAGGTTCTCGGCGATGGTGAGGCGGGGGAAGATGTGGCGGCCTTCGGGGGAGTGGGCGAGTCCGAGGGCGACGATCTCGTGGGCGGGGGTGCCGACGATGCTGCGGCCGTCGAAGCGGATGGTGCCGTCGAGTGGCTTGATGAGGCCGGAGAGGGTGCGGAGTGTGGTGGTCTTTCCGGCGCCGTTGGTGCCGATGAGGGTGACGATCCGGCCGGTTTCGACGATGAAGGTGATTCCTTTGACGGCTTCGATCTTGCCGTAGGCGACGCGGAGGTTCTCGACCTCCAGGAGGGCGGTCATCGGTCTTCCTCCGGCGCGGCGTGTGCGGATTCCGCTTCCGCTTCGGCGGCTTCGACTTCGGCGACTTCTTCCTGGCCGGGGGCGCCTTCGAAGGGTGTGCCGAGGTAGGCGGCGATGACGCGTTCGTCGGCCTGGACGGTGTCCGAGGTGCCTTCGACGAGTTTTTCTCCTTGGACGAGGACGGCGACGCGGTCGCAGAGATTGAAGATGAAGCGCATGTCGTGCTCGATGACGAGGACGGCGGTGCCTTGTGCGCGGATGGCGCGGACGAGTGCTTCGGTGGCGCGGGTTTCCTGGGGGTTCATTCCGGCGGTGGGTTCGTCGAGGAGGAGGAGTCCGGGGTCGCTGGCAAGTGCGCGGGCGATTTCGAGCTTGCGTTGTTCGCCGTAGGGGAGGTTGCGGGCGAGGTGGTCGGCTTTGGGGGTGAGGCCGGTGAAGTCGAGGAGTTCCATGGCGCGTTGGGTGGAGGCGGTTTCGGCGCGGTGGAATCGTGGGCTGCGGAGGAGGGCGGCGAAGAGTCCTTCTTTGGTGCGGGTGTGGCGGCCGACGAGGACGTTTTCGAGGACGGTCATGTTGGCGAAGAGCCGGATGTTCTGGAAGGTGCGGGCGATGCCGGCTCGGGTGACGAGGTGGGGTTTGGGTGGGAGGACGGTGTCGCGGTAGGTGACGGTGCCTTCGGTGGGGCGGTAAAGGCCGGTGAGGCAGTTGAAGAAGGTGGTTTTTCCTGCTCCGTTGGGGCCGATGAGTCCGACGATTTCGTGGTGGTTGACGGTGAGGTCGACGGTGCGTACGGCGGTGAGTCCGCCGAAGCGCATGGTGACGCCGGTGGCGGTGAGGACGGGGGCGTTGTGGGTGGTGTTCATGGTGGTTACGCCTCCGCCTTGGTGATGCCGAGGGTGGGGGTGGCGTCCTCGTGGTATTCGAGTTGTTGCCTGCGGTTGGGGATGAGTCCTTCGGGGCGGAAGCGCATGAGGAGGATGAGGGCGAGGCCGAAGGTGAGGAGTTGGTAGTCGTGGAGGAATTGGAGTTTGGCGGGGATGAGGTAGAGGAGTGCGGCGCCGAGGAGGGGGCCGCGGATGGTGCCCATGCCGCCGAGGATGACGGCGGCGAGGAGGAATGCGGAGTTGGGGGGTACGGGGCCGGCGAAGACGTATTGCTCGGGTACGACGGTGTAGGCGACGTGGGCCTGTACGGTGCCGGCGAGTCCGGCGAGGGTGGCGCCGAGGGCGAAGGCGAGGAGTTTGAGGCGGAAGCTGTTGATGCCCATGGCGGTGGCGGCGGTCTCGTCCTCGCGGATGGCGATCCAGGCGCGGCCGATGCGGGAGTTGCCGGCGCGGCTGAAGACGAGGACGACGAGGATCGTGATGAGGAGCATGAGGAGGTAGTAGTTGGCGAAGGGGTTGAGGGTGATGCCGGTGAGGTGGTGGGTGGAGCCGAAGTTGTAGCCGAAGAGGTTGAGGTCGGGGATGTTGGGGATGCCGTTGGGGCCGTTGGTGAGTGAGGGGCCGGATTCGCCGTTGAGGTTGCCGACGGTGATGCGGAAGATCTCGCCGAAGCCGAGGGTGACGATGGCGAGGTAGTCGCCGCGGAGGCGGAGGGTGGGGGCGCCGATGACGATGCCGAAGGCGAGTGAGGCGGCGGCGCCGGTGAGGACGGCGGCCCAGAAGGGGAAGTGGACGCCGAGGGTGGAGGCGGTGGAGCCGGAGACGAGGGCGGCGGTGTAGGCGCCGACGCCGAGGAAGGCGACGTAGCCGAGGTCGAGGAGTCCGGCGAGGCCGACGACGACGTTGAGGCCGAGGGCGACGGTCGAGAAGATCAGGATGTTGACGGCGATCAGGGTGTATTGGTCGGTGGACTGGGTGAGGGGGAAGAGGGCGGCGGCGACGAAGGCGGCGGTGATGGTGATGTTGCGGTGTTTGTCGGTGAGTTCGGTGAGTCTGGTGATGAGGCCGGCTTTGCGGAGGGCGAGGGTGGTGAAGGCGGTGAGGATGAGGAAGCCGGTGAAGAGTTCGCCGTAGCCGGTGCCGATGCCGTAGGTGACGAGGTGGAGGGCGATGCCGAAGGTGGCGGCGATGATGAGGATTTCGGCCCAGGCGGGGAGTGGCCGGGCGGCGGGCAGGGGGCGGTCGGTGCGGCCGGGGCGGATGGTGCGGAGTGTGCCGCGGAGTGCGGTGGCCAGGGGGCGGGGGAGGGTGGCGAGGCGGCTGTTCGCGGGGTAGGAGGCGGTGGTTCGGCGGTCGATGGGGAGGCCGAGGGCGCCGGTGAGGGTGAGCAGGGTGGCGAGTGCGGCGATGTAGCCGCCGGGTTCGAGGTTGGCGAGTCCGCCGAGTTGTACGGCGATGGCGGCGAGGGTGTACCAGGTGGTGGCCAGGGTGCCGGTGGCGAGGTAGGTGGTGGCGTCGTGGCGTCGGGTGGGGTTGAGCCAGCGGAGTCCTGGGGTGGGGCGGGTGGCGAAGGTGAGGGCGAGGGTGAGGAGGGCGCCGGTGAGGGTGAGGAGTTGCAGTCCGCCGGGGTAGCCGTTGACGGTGAGGTTGCCGGGGAAGGCGGTGGTCCAGGTCCAGGAGAGGAAGGTGGAGGCGGTGGTGAGGAGGGCGCCGGTGGTGGTGAGGGTGCGGGCGGCGGTGAGGGGGAGGTGGAGGACGGGGGTGGTTTCGAGGTTGGTGTCGTGGGTGGTGTCGGTGGTTGGGGTCATGGTGGTCACGCCCGATCCGCGACGCGTTCGCCGAGCAGTCCTTGGGGTCTGATCAGGAGGACGAGGATGAGGAGGGCGAAGGCCCAGACGTCTTTCCAGCCGCCGCCTCCGAGTTGGTGCATGCCGGGGATGTTCTGGATGTAGGTGGTGGAGGCGGCTTCGGCGATGCCGAGGACGACGCCGCCGAGCATGGCGCCGTAGATGTTGCCGATGCCGCCGAGTACGGCGGCGGTGAAGGCTTTGAGGCCGAGGATGAAGCCCATTTCGAAGTTGATCTGGCCGGCGCGTAGTCCTTGGGCGACGGCGGCGACGGCTGCGAATGCGCCGCCGATGGCGAAGGCGAGGACGATGATGCGGTCGGTGTTGATGCCCATGAGTTTTGCGGTGTCGGGGTCCTGGGCGGTGGCTTGCATGGCGCGGCCGGTGCGGCTTTTGGCGACGAAGAGGCCGAGGGCGAGCATGCAGAGGGGTGCGGCGATGAGGACGAAGAGGTCGTCGCGTTGGATGTGGATGTTGCCGGCGAGTTCGAAGGAGTCGCCTTGGAATTGGGGGAAGGCGCGGGATTTCTTGGCGTCGGGGTAGAAGGCCCAGACGGTTTGCTGGAGGGCGATGGAGAGGCCGATGGCGGTGATGAGGGGGGCGAGGCGGGGGGCGTCGCGGAGGGGACGGTAGGCGAAGCGTTCGGCGGCGGTGGCGATGGCGACGGAGGCTATGGCGCCGCCGATGAGCATGAGGGGGAGTGCGGTGGCGAGGGTGGTTCCTGCGGGGAGCCAGAGGTGGATGGTGAGGGCGCCGAAGGCGCCGATCATGACGATCTCGCCGTGGGCGAAGTTGATGAGTTGGACGATGCCGTAGACCATGGTGTACCCGATGGCGATGAGGCCGTAGAGGGCACCGAGGGCGAGTCCGCTGACCAGCGTTTGCGGCAGTTCGTGCACCGCGGGCCTCCGATGTGGGTGTCGGATGTGGGTCCGCGCGAGGGCGTGGTGGTGGCGTCCTCGCGCGGTGGGTGGGGGGCCTGGGGTCGGGTCAGTCCTTGAAGGTGGCGCTCTTGATGGATTTCCAGGTGTTGCCCTGGACTTGGTAGACGGTGAGTTGTTTGTTGGTGGTGTCGCCGAATTGGTCGAAGGAGACCTTGCCGGTGACTCCGTCGAAGGCGATCTTGCTCATGGCTTCGGTGATTTTGTCGCGGGCGTTGGCGGGGAGTTTGCCGTTGTTGTCTTCGACGGTTTTCTTGACGGCTTGGACGATGGCCCAGGCGGCGTCGTAGGAGTAGCCGCCGTATGCGGCATAGGGGTCTTTGTAGCCGGCCTTGTCGTAGTTCTTGACGAAGGTTTTGGCGGAGTCGAGCTGGTCGACGGGGTAGCCGACGGAGGTGCCGAGGTCGCCGTCGTTGCTTTCGCTGGATGCGGTGATGAAGGCGGGGTCGTAGATGCCGTCGCCGCCCATGAGGGGGATGTGGGCGCCGGCTTTTTTGACCTGGTCGGAGAGGAGTCCGCCTTCGGGGTACTGGCCGCCGAAGTAGACGATGTCGGCGCCGGAGTTCTTGACTTTGTTGGCGACGCTTGAGAAGTCGGTTTCCTTGACGGTGATGTGGTCGGTGCCAACGATCTGGCCGCCGAGGTGTTTGAATTCTTCGGCGAAGATGGAGGCGAGGCCGACGCCGTAGGTCTGTTTGTCGTCGACGACGAAGGCTTTGGTTTTCTTGGCGTCGTTGTGGGCGTATTGGGCGGCGAAGCGGCCTTGGATGATGTCGGTGGTGGCGGTGCGGAAGTAGGTTTTGAAGGGGCGGGTTTTCTGGCCTTTGAGCCAGTTGGCGCCCTGGCTGAGTTCGGGGCTGGTGTTGGCGGGGGAGACCTGGGTGAGGCCGGCGCGGGCGAAGACGCCTTGCATGGATTGGCTGACGCCGGAGTTGAGGGGGCCGACGACGCCGAGGACGTTTTTGTCGGCGACGAGTGTGGTGGCGTTCTGCTGGCCGGAGGCGGGGACGGCCTGGTCGTCGAGGGGTTCGGTCTTGAAGGTGATGCCTTTGACTTCTTTGTTGTCGTTGGCGGTGCGGGCGGCGAGGTCGACGGAGTTCTTGATGCCTTGGCCGAGGGCGGAGAGGGATCCGGTGAGTGGGGCGTCGATGCCGATGACGACGGTGGTTTTGGCGCTGTTGTCGTTGTCGGTGCTGCCTTTGTCGTCGCGGGAGCCGCATGCGCTCAGGGTGAGGGCGCCGGTGGCGATGGCGGTGGTGAGGACGAGTAGGGGGCGGTGTCGCAAGGTCGGGTCCTTTCCCTGGCGCGGCCGCCTCTGCTGAGGTGCCGTGTCGCCCGCCGGGCGGGGTGGGAAGGTGTGGGGTCGGGTCGTGCGGCGCCCGGGGGTGGTGACTGGCCGTGACTCTAGGGGTGCGCGGCGGTGGGTGGCAGAGGTGCTGGCCATGATGTGACTGTCTTGTTATGACGCAGGTCACTTGGGGGTGTCGTTGTAGCGGTATTGCGCGGACAGTCTTCGCCTTTGGGGTGAATGCCATCATCCAGATAGTGCGAAGGTGCAGTTCCGCTTATGTTTCGGTGGCGTGGTGGAGTCCGGCGTGTGAGGTGCAGGGCGAGGGGGCGCGGGTGCGGTGGCGGGGGGAAGTGGATCGCCCCGGGTGTCGCACGGCGTGAATGTCACGTGCTGTTACGTGGGTGGGGGGCGCCAGTTCTCGGAGCTGTGGGTGGCGCCGTCGGCCGCGGTGCAGCGCTGCTTTGCCTGATGCTCTATCAGTTTCCGGGCGGCGTCGGTTCCGCGGCGCTGCTGTTCGGCGCGGGCTGCCCGGACGATGTCGTCGTAGATGACGTACTGGTCGTTGGACAGGCCCTTTTGTTCCCAGTCGAGTCCGGCCCAGTGGCCGCCGGTGAGGTCCTGGCCGGCCCAGTAGGTGATGAGCTTGGCGCAGACCTGGACGGGCGGGTCGGTGTGGGGGGCTGCGCTGTCGCCCTCGCCGTGGGTGTCGGAGCAGCCGGTGGCGAGGGCGGTGGTGAGCAGCAGGGTGCCGATGGCGGTGGTCAGCCGTCGTGTGGTGGTGGGGTCCCTCATGGCCGAAAGGTAGGGCGGGTCGGCCGGGTGGGGAAGGGGTGTGCCGGTGGTGGCGGGTGCGGAGTTGCGGGGTCCGGTCAGGTGGTGGTGTCTGCCGGGCGGAGGACGCAGGTGAGGCGGGCGGTGCAGACGCGCTTGTCCTGGTCGTCGGTGATGACGATTTCGTAGGTGGCGGTGGTGCGGCCGCGGTGGACGGGGGTGGCGATGGCGGTGATGAGGCCGGAGCGTACGCCGCGGTGGTGGGTGCAGTTGAGGTCGACGCCGACGGCGATCTTGTCGGGGCCGCCGTGGAGCATGGCGCCGACGGAGCCGAGGGTTTCGGCGAGGACGGCGGAGGCGCCGCCGTGGAGGAGGCCGTAGGGCTGGGTGTTGCCTTCGACGGGGAGGGTGCCGACGACGCGGTCGGGGGAGGCTTCGCGGACTTGGAGGCCCATGCGGTTGCCGAGGTGGCCGGCGGAGAAGAGGGCGTGCAGGTCGTGTCCGCTGCCGGCCCATTGGTCGAGGACCTGCTGCGGGAACGTGGTCTGGCTCTGCTCGCCCATGGGTGCGGCTCCGTTCGTCCGTGGTCGTTGCGTGGTGAACGTCTTATCAGGCGGGTGGGGGTGGTGGGGGAGCCGGGTGGGTGGTCAGGCCGGGCGGGCTGGTTCGAGCCTGATGACCAGGGACTTGCTGGCGGGGGTGTTGCTGGTGTCGGCGGTGTGGTCGAGGGGGACGAGGACGTTGGTCTCGGGGTAGTAGGCGGCGGCGCAGCCGCGGGCGGTGGGGTAGTGGACGACGCGGAAGCCGGGTGCGCGGCGTTCGCTGCCGTCGGTCCATTCGCTGACGAGGTCGGCGTAGGTGCCGTCGGCGAGGTCGAGTTCGGCTGCGTCGTCGGGGTTGACGAGGACGACGCGGCGGCCGTTCTTGATGCCGCGGTAGCGGTCGTCGAGGCCGTAGATGGTGGTGTTGTACTGGTCGTGGGAGCGCAGGGTCTGCAGGAGCAGGCGGCCTTGGGGTGCGCGGGGGTATTCGACGTCGGCGGCGGTGAAGTTGGCCTTGCCGGTGGTGGTGGGGAAGCGGCGTTCGTCGCGGGGGGCGTGGGGGAGGGTGAAGCCGCCGGGGCGGGCGACGCGGGCGTTGAAGTCCTCGAAGCCGGGGATGACGCGGGCGATGCGGTCGCGGATGGTGCCGTAGTCCTTCTCGAAGTCTTCCCAGGGGGTGGTGCTCCGGGGGCCGAGGGTGCGGCGGGCGAGGCGGCAGACGATGGCGGTCTCGGAGAGGAGCTGGGGGCTCGCGGGGCGGAGGCGGCCGCGGGAGGCGTGGACCATGCCCATGGAGTCCTCGACGGTGACGAATTGGTCGCCGCCTGCTTGGTGGTCGCGTTCGGTGCGGCCGAGGGTGGGGAGGA
Organism: Streptomyces sp. NPDC001407; assembly: GCF_042895325.1. NCBI lineage: Bacteria > Bacillati > Actinomycetota > Actinomycetes > Kitasatosporales > Streptomycetaceae > Streptomyces > Streptomyces sp. NPDC001407. Next base: position 156,992 of record NZ_JBIAWF010000017.1, on the reverse strand, counting down.
TGAGGGCGCGGGCGCCGGTGACCACGTGGGAGCGGTTGAGCTTGGTGGAGACGTGGACGGTGAGGCGGGCGCGGCGTACGGCGGCTTCGGTGATGTCGGTGTCGGGGGTGGCGGAGACGAAGTTGCCGCCCATGGCGAGGAAGACCTTGGCCTGGCCGTCGCGGAGGGCGCGGATGGCGCGGACGACGTCGAGGCCGTGTTCGCGTGGTGGGGTGAAGCCGAATTCCTTTTGCAGGGCGTCGAGGAAGGCGGGGGCGGGGCGTTCGAAGATGCCCATGGTGCGGTCGCCCTGGACGTTGCTGTGGCCGCGGACGGGGCAGACGCCGGCGCCGGGTCGGCCGATGTTGCCGCGGAGGAGGAGGAAGTTGACGACTTCGCGGATGGTGGGGACGGCGTGTTTGTGCTGGGTGAGGCCCATGGCCCAGCAGACGATGGTGCGCCGGGAGGCGAGGATCATTTCGAGGGCGCGCTCGATCTCTTCGCGGCGCAGGCCGGTGGCGCGCAGGGTTTCGTCCCAGTCGGCGGTGCGTGCCGCTGTTGCGAATTCTTCGAAGCCGTGGGTGTGTTCGGCGATGAATTCGGTGTCGAGGGCGCCTTCGGTTTCGAGGATCAGGCGGTTGAGGGTGCGGAAGAGTGCCTGGTCGCCGCCGAGGCGGATCTGGAGGAAGAGGTCGGTGAGGGGGGTGCCGAGGCCGCTGAGGCCGCGGGCGTTCTGGGGGTTCTTGAAGCGTTCCATGCCCGCTTCGGGGAGTGGGTTGACCGTGATGATCTTCGCGCCGCCGGCTTTGGCCTTTTCGAGGGCGCTGAGCATGCGGGGGTGGTTGGTGCCGGGGTTCTGTCCGGCGACGATGATCAGGTCGGCCTGGTGGAGGTCTTCGAGGAGGACGCTGCCCTTGCCGATGCCGATGGTCTCCGAGAGTGCGGAGCCGGAGGACTCGTGGCACATGTTGGAGCAGTCGGGGAGGTTGTTGGTGCCGAATTCGCGGGCGAAGAGCTGGTAGAGGAAGGCTGCTTCGTTGCTGGTGCGGCCGGAGGTGTAGAAGACGGCTTCGTCGGGGGAGGCGAGGGCGTGGAGTTCCTCGGCGATGATGTCGAAGGCGCGTTCCCAGGTGATGGGTTCGTAGTGGTCGGAGCCTTCGGCGAGGTGCATGGGCTGGGTGAGGCGGCCTTGTTGGCCGAGCCAGTAGCCGCTGCGGGTGGCGAGGTCGGTGACGGGGTGCGCGGCGAAGAAGTCGGGGGTAACGCGGCGGAGGGTGGCTTCCTCGGCGACGGCCTTGGCGCCGTTCTCGCAGAATTCGGCGGCGTGGCGCTTCTCGCCTTCGGGCCAGGCGCAGCCGGGGCAGTCGAAGCCGTCCTTCTGGTTGACCTTGAGCAGGGTGAGGGCGGTGCGTTTGACGCCCATCTGCTGGTGGGCCATGCGCAGGGAGTGGGCGACGGCGGGGAGGCCGGCGGCGGCGTGCTGCGGGGCGGCGACTTCGGGTGCGTCCTGGACTGGATCGCTGGTCGGCGGCTTGCCTGCCATCTCGCTCTCCCTTGAGCGGTCGGGGGTCGCGGATCCGTGCGTGGGTGTGGTCCGCGGATGTCCGTGCGTGCTGATCCTGTCACGGGGCACTGACAGGGGCGCCGCCGAGGCGGGCGTCAGGTGCGTGTGGCCGGGATTGTCAGTGGTCCGTGGCAGGATCGGGGGCGTGGCAGCAAAGGCGACGAAGGCAGCGAAGATGAGCGCAGTGACCGGGTCCGAGGCGGCGGGGGGAGACCGGCCCCGCCTGCTCCTGATGGACGGGCATTCCATGGCGTACCGTGCGTTTTTCGCGCTGCCCGCGGAGAACTTCACGACGGTCGCCGGGCAGCCGACGAACGCGGTGTACGGCTTCGCGTCGATGCTGGCCAACACCCTGCGTGACGAGCGGCCTACGCATTTCGCGGTGGCGTTCGACGTGTCCCGCAAGACGTGGCGCTCGGCGGAGTTCCCGGAGTACAAGGCGACGCGTTCGAAGACGCCTGACGAGTTCAAGGGGCAGGTCGAGCTGATCGGCGAGCTGCTGGACGCGATGCGGGTGCCGCGGTTCGCGGTGGACGGCTTCGAGGCCGACGATGTGATCGCGACGCTGGCGACGCAGGCGGAGGCGGAGGGTTTCCACGTCTCGATCGTCACGGGTGACCGTGACTCCTTCCAGCTGGTGTCCGATGACGTCACGGTGCTGTATCCGACGAAGGGTGTGTCGGAGCTGACGCGTTTCACCCCGGAGAAGGTGCAGGAGAAGTACGGCCTGAGCCCGTCGCAGTATCCGGATTTCGCGGCGCTGCGGGGTGACCCGTCGGACAATCTTCCGGGCATCCCGGGTGTGGGTGAGAAGACGGCCGCGAAGTGGATCACCCAGTTCGGTTCGTTCGCGGAGCTGGTGGAGCGGGTCGAGGAGGTCAAGGGCAAGGCCGGGCAGAATCTGCGTGATCATCTGGAGGCGGTCAAGCTCAATCGCCGTCTGACCGAGATGGTGCGCGATGTGGCCCTGCCGGTGGGTCCGGACGGGCTGGTGCGTGAGGCGTACGACCGCACGGCGCTGATCGCGTTCCTGGAGGGTCTGGAGATCCGTAACCAGGGTCTGCGGGACCGGCTGCTGGCGGCCGATCCGGGGGCGCAGGCCGAGGAGGAGGCGGCTCCGGCCGCCGGTGCCGAGGTCGACGGTGTGGTGCTGGCGGCGGGCGGGCTCGCTCCGTGGCTGGCGGAGCACGGGTCGGGGCCGCTGGGCCTGGAGATGGTGGATTCCTGGTCGCAGGGCAGTGGCCGGGTGGCGGAGATCGCTCTGGCGTCGGGCGAGGGCCCGGCGGTGTGGTTCGATCCGGCGGAGCTCGACGAGGCGGACGAGCGTGCGTTCGCCGAGTGGAGCGCGGATGCCGCGCGGCCGAAGGTGATGCACGACGCGAAGGCCGCGATGCGGGTCTTCGCCGAGCACGGCTGGTCGGTGGCGGGGGTCACGATGGACACCGCGCTGGCCGCTTATCTGGTCAAGCCGGGCCGTCGTTCGTTCGCGCTGGACGCGCTGTCGGTGGAGTATCTGGGCCGTGAGCTGGCGACGGCGGCCGCGGGTGACGGGCAGCTGGCGTTCGGTGCGGACGAGCAGGCCGAGGCGGATGCCCTGATGGGCCGGGCGCGTACGGTCCTGGATCTGGGTGACGCCTTCACGGGCCGGCTGAAGGACGTGGGCGCGGCGGAGCTCCTCACCAATGTGGAGCTGCCGACGAGTGCTCTGCTGGCGCGGCTGGAGCGGGCGGGCATCGCGGCGGACCGCGGCTGGCTGGAGCGGATGGAGCAGCAGTTCGCGGCGGCGGTGCAGCAGGCGGTCACGGAGGCGCACGCGGCGGCGGGTCACGAGTTCAATCTGGGGTCGCCCAAGCAGCTCCAGGAGGTTCTCTTCGGTGAGCTGGGCCTGCCGCGGACGAAGAAGACCAAGACGGGGTACACCACGGATGCCGACGCCCTGGCCTGGCTCGCGGCGCAGACGGAGAACGAGCTTCCGGTGATCATGCTCCGGCACCGTGAGCAGTCCAAGCTGCGCTCGACGGTGGAGGGGCTGATCAAGGCGATCGCTCCCGACGGGCGGATCCACACCACGTTCAACCAGACGGTGGCTGCCACCGGCCGGCTGTCGTCCACGGACCCGAATCTGCAGAACATCCCGGTGCGTACGGACGAGGGCCGGGCCATCCGGCGGGGCTTCGTGGTCGGCGAGGGCTTCGAGACGCTGATGACGGCGGACTACAGCCAGATCGAGCTGCGGGTGATGGCCCATCTCTCCGAGGACGAGGGCCTGATCGAGGCGTTCGCGTCGGGTGAGGACCTGCACACCACGGTCGCCTCGCAGGTCTTCGGCGTGGCCAAGGCCGATGTCGATCCGGAGATGCGCCGGAAGATCAAGGCGATGTCGTACGGCCTGGCGTACGGCCTGTCGGCGTTCGGTCTGTCGCAGCAGCTCAACATCGCCCCGGACGAGGCGCGCCGCCTGATGGACACCTTCTTCGAGCGGTTCGGAGGGGTGCGCGACTATCTGCAGCGGGTGGTCGAGGAGGCGCGGGCGACGGGTTACACCGAGACGATGCTCGGCCGCCGCCGGTATCTCCCGGACCTCAACAGCGACAACCGCCAGCGCCGTGAGATGGCGGAGCGGATGGCGCTGAACGCGCCGATCCAGGGCACGGCCGCCGACATCGTCAAGATCGCGATGCTGCGGGTCGGGCAGGCGCTGGAGGCCGAGGAGCTCACGTCGCGGATGCTGCTCCAGGTGCACGACGAAATCGTGCTGGAGATCGCTCCGGGCGAGCGCGAGGCGGTGGAGGCGCTGGTGCGCCGGGAGATGGCCGGTGCGGTGGCGCTGCGCGCGCCGCTGGATGTGTCGGTGGGCGTGGGCGGCGACTGGGAGTCGGCCGCGCACTAGCCCTGCGGGGCGGGCCGGTGGTCGGTGGTGTGGGTGCGTTGTCGTCCCTGCACCACCGCTGCGCGGCGGTGTCCTCAAGCGCCGGACGGGCTGGATTTGGCTGATGTGGATGTGCATCCAGCCGCTTCGGGTGACAGCCGGCCCGTCCGGCGTTGCCCAACTCCCTTGGTTTATGCGGCCCGTGTTGCTACCGTGCCCCACTCCTGACGGGCCATCAGCTGTCTTGGGAGGCGGACGCATGCGCGCACTGGCCGCCGTGGCCATCGGAGTGGCCGCCGCCCTCGCCCTCGTCCTCACCGTGACCGCGATCGGGCCGCCCGGCGGGCGGACCTCGCCGGAGCCGCTCCTCACCACCGTCCCCGCACACCCCTGAGCGCGGGCCCGCCGTGCGCCGCCGAGCCGGCCTCGTCCTCCTCGCCTTCGCGGTCTTCTTCGCCACCCTCTCGCCGCTGCTGCGCTGGTACGCCTTCCCCCGGCTGGCCAAGGTCCCCGCCGGCCGCTACCAGACCGTCGTCCTGGAGGCGAAGGACGCGACCCTCATCGACTACAGCACCCTGGAGCCGAAGAAGGTCTCCCGGATCACCATGACCGAGACCCTCAAGGGCAATGTGGAGCAGGCCCGTAAGGTCGAGCACGAGACCGGCCGGGACGTCGTCGTCTGGGACACCCTCACCTATGTCGCCGGGCCCGACGGCGCGATGGTCTCGAAGATCCCCGAGCGCTACGTCTTCGACGCGCACAGCCAGGAACCCGTCCACGCGGGCGGTGAGAACGTCGACGACACGCCGGTGCGCCGCGACGGCATCGAGTTCAAGTGGCCCTTCCTCGTACGGAAGCACGACTACCGCTACTTCGACATGCAGACCCGCACCTCCGCGCCCATCCACTACGGGGGGACCCGGCGCTTCCACGGACTGAGCGTCTACTACTTCGAGCAGACGATCCCCTGGACCCTCGTCCCCGTGCCGCGGGCGCTGCCCCTGGGCCTCACCCCCGACGCCGTCCGGCAGATCGGCCTGGAGCGCTGGTACACCACCAAGCGCATGTTCTGGGTCGACCCCACGACCGGCGCGCCCGTCAACGGCGAGGAGGTCCACCAGGAGGAGATGCGCTGGACCGGCCACCCCGAGAAGAAGCCGATCACCGCCTTCTCCGGGCATGTGCGGATGCGCCCGGACTACGTCGACGCGACGGTCGCCCTCGTCACCTCGCAGCGCCGGCTGGTGCTGCTGCTCACCAGCTGGCTGCCCTGGGGCTTCCTCGGCCTGGGCGGGGCGCTGCTGGGTCTCGCGCTGCTGCTGGAGGCGAGGGCCCGCCGGGCACTGCCCGCCGCAAATACCACGGCGAGAGATCAGCGTGCACTTGTTCCGGAAATGTCACACGATGGAGGGAAACCCAAACGGCTGCCCCCCGCCCGGGACGGCTGAACAGAGGAGGTCCACCGTGAAGGAGAGCTCCGAGGACGTGTCCACCACGTCCCGGCCTGTGCGGCTGTACACCGGCGGTGAGCGGCCGTTCGACCCCGAGGACCTGGTCATGGCGTCGGGCCGGGACGTGACGCCCGAGCGGGTGGAGGCCGCGAAGCGGCTGATGGAGGAGAAGGGGCCGGCCGCGGTCGAGCGGTACCTCCCCTGAAGAGACCCCCGAGAGATCGGGACAGACCGGCGCCGCTCCCGAGGTACGGCGGGAGCGGCGCTTTTTACGATGCCGGCCCTCCGATGCTGTCCCGGGGGATCAGCGGCGGGCGTTCGTCCTGCGCGTCGCCGCCGCCGTCATGGGGTCCTCCGGCCAGGGATGGCGCGGGTAACGGCCGCGCAGTTCCGCCCGTACGGAGCGGTAGCCGTCCTTCCAGAACGAGGCCAGGTCGGCCGTCACCGCCGCGGGCCTGCCCGCCGGGGACAGCAGGTGTACGAGCACGGGCACCCGGCCGCCCGCCACCCGCGGCGTCTCCTGCCGGCCGAAGAGCTCCTGGAGCTTGACCGCCAGCACCGGCTGCTCACCGCCGTAGTCCACCCGGATCCGGGACCCGCTCGGCACCTCGATGCGCTCCGGGGCCAGCTCGTCCAGGCGCGCGGCGTCGCCGGACGCCCACGGCAGCAGCCGCTCCAGCGCCTTGCCCGCGTCGAGCCGCTCCAGGTCGGCACGCCTGCGGGCCCGGTCGAGGTCCCAGCCGAGCCAGTCGTCCGGGCGCTCCAGCAGCGCCTCGTCGGACACGTCCGGCCAGGGCGCGCCCAGCTCGCGGTGCAGGAACGCCAGCCGCTGCCGCAGGCCGGTGGCCTCGGGCGTCCAGCGCAGCAGGCCCAGGCCCTCGCGCCGCAGCCCTTCGCGCAGGGCCTGGCCTACGAGTGCGGGGTCCGGGGCGGACAGCGGGCGGGCGGCCAGTTCCACCGCGCCCAGGCGCTCGACGGACCGGGCCACCACCTCCCGCCGCTCCTCGGACCAGCCGACCTCCTCCCCTGCGTGGAAGAGCGCCCCGGCGGCCTCCCGGGCGGTGTCCTCGTCGATCAGCGCGCCCAGGGACACCCGCGCCGACGCGGCCGTCACGGGCCGGTCGGCCACGGCGATCGCCAGCCAACGGCCGCTGCGCAGCCGCGACCCCTCGCCCAGCTCGGCGCCCGTGCCGGACACCATGAGGTACGCGCCCTCGCCCCGGGCCCGCGCCACCCGCTCGGGGAACGCGAGCGCGGCGACGAGCCCGGCCACGGCGTCGTCGCTCATCGGACCACCGCCCTCCGGACCCGGCCCGTCCGGTGATCCGCCCCGCGCCGCCTGCTCCAGGCGGCGGGCCTCCGCGCGCCAGCGGGCCGCATAGGCGTCGCCGCCCCGGCGGGCCGTGCGCCAGGCGGCCGCGAGGTCGTCGCCGTACTCGCGCGGCGGCTCCTCGCTCAGCAGCGCCACCACCTCGGCCGCCCGGCGCGCACCCACCTCTCGCGCGCCGTCCAGCAGGGCGCGCGCCAGCCGCGGGTGGAGGCCCAGGCGGGCCATGCGGCGGCCGCGGTCGGTGGGCCTGCCGTCGGCGGTGACCGCTCCCGTGGCGGTCAGCACCTCGCGTGCGGCGGCCATCGCCCCGGCCGGCGGCGGGTCGAGGAGGGCGAGGCCGGACGCGTCGGGGTCGCCCCAGCACGCCACCTGGAGGGCGAACGCCGTGAGGTCCGCGACCGTGATCTCCGCCGCCGGGAAGCGCGGCAGGCGGGCGTCGTCGGCCTCCGTCCAGCAGCGGTAGACCGCGCCCGGCGCCTCGCGCCCGGCCCGTCCCGCGCGCTGCCGGGCGGCCGCCCGGGAGGCCCGTACGGTCGTCAGCGCGCTCAGCCCCCGGGCGTGGTCCACGCGCGGCTCACGCGCGAGGCCCGCGTCCACCACGACGCGTACGCCCGGGACGGTCAGGCTCGATTCGGCCACCGAGGTCGCCAGGACCACCCGGCGGGTCCCCGAACCGCCCGCGAGCACCGCGTCCTGCACGGCGGCCGGGGCCCGCCCGTGCACCTGGAGGACCTCGGCGCCCAGTGCCCCGGGCCCGCCGAGCCGTCCCGCCACCCGCGCGATCTCGCCGACGCCGGGCAGGAAGCACAGCACGTCGCCCTGCCGCTCCCGCAGGGCCCGCCGCACCACGTCCGCCACGTGCTCCAGCAGGGCGGGGTCCACCCGCATCCCGTGCGGCGGCCGTACGGGCCGCTCCGGCGGGGACCACACGACCTCCACCGGGTGCGCGATCCCCTGCGCCTCGACCACGGGGGCGCCGCCCAGCAGCCGGGCCCAGCCCTCGGCGTCGGTCGTCGCGGACGCCGCGACCAGCCGCAGCTCGGGCCGGAGGGCGTCCCGTACGTCCAGGAGGAACGCGGCGGCCGTGTCCGCGTCCAGGTGCCGCTCGTGGCACTCGTCGAGGATCACGGTGTCGACGCCCGCGAGTTCGGGGTCGCGCTGGAGGCGCTGCAGCAGGACGCCGGTGGTGACGACCTCGACCACCGTGCGCGGCCCCGCCCGCCGCTCGCCGCGCACGGTGAAGCCGATCCGCTCGCCGACGGCCTCGCCCAGCAGCCACGCCATGCGGCGGGCGGCGGCCCGGGCCGCGATCCGCCGGGGCTCCGCGACGACCACGCGCCGTCGCGGGCCCTCACCCAGCAGGCCGGCGAGGGCGAGCGGGACGAGGGTCGTCTTGCCGGTGCCGGGAGGCGCGCACAGGACGGCGACTCCGCGGTCGTCGAGGGCGCGGGTGAGGGCGGGGAGAGCGGTGCGGACGGGGAGTTGGCGGAGGGCTTCTGCGCGGGTCACGGGGCCCAGTCTCGCTCAGGTCGGTGGGCGGGATTTCTCCCTGGGCCGCGCCCTGGCCCCCTGGGTGTGGGGCGGTGGGCGCCTGCGGCGCTTTGTTCCCCTACCCCGCCCCTTCCCGAAACCGGGGGCGAGCCCCCAGACCCCCGGACCGCGCTTCGCGCGTTGTCCTCAAACGCCGGACGGGCTGAATTGGCACCCACATCAGCCAAAATCAGCCCGTCCGGCGTTTGAGGACGCGGCCGCAGGCCGCTCCCGCCGCAGGCGGCGACGGACCCGCACACGCCCCGGTCGTCAGTCCCGCTCGCAGACGAAGATCGCCGTGCCCGGGATCAGGTGACCGCGCAGGGGGGACCAGCCGCCCCATTCCTGCGTGTTCCACGCGGGCCACTCCGGTTCCACGAGGTCGACCAGGCGGAAGCCGCCGGCGACCACGTCGCGTACGCGGTCGCCGATCGTGCGGTGGTGCTCGACGTAGACCGCCCGGCCGGATTCGTCCTGTTCCACATAAGGGGTGCGGTCGAAGTAGGAGGCGGAGACCGAGAGGCCCTCGGGGCCCGGCTCGTCCGGGAAGGCCCAGCGGAGGGGGTGGGTGACGGAGAAGACCCAGCGCCCGCCGGGCCGCAGCACCCTGCGCACCTCGCGCATCACCCGCACCGGGTCGGCGACGAAGGGCACCGCGCCGTACGCCGAGCACGCCAGGTCGAAGGAGCCGTCCGCGAAGGGCAGCGCGCCCGCGTCGGCCTCGACGAGCGGCACGCCGCCGCCGATCCGCAGGGCGTGCTGGAGCTGCCGGTGGGAGAGGTCGAGGGCCACGGGCCGCGCGCCCTGGGCCGCCAGCCAGCGCGAGCACTGGGCCGCGCCGGCGCCGATCTCCAGGATGTCGAGGCCCTTGAGCCCCTCGGCCGGCCCCAGCAGGGCCGCGTCGGCCTCGTCGAGCCCTTCCGGCCCCCAGACGAAACGGTCGTCGCCGAGGAAGGCGCCGTGCTCGTTCTGGTACTCGTCGGCGTTGCGGTCCCACCAGCCACGGCTGGCCCGGCTGCTCTCCGCCTCGCCGGTGGCCCGCCGGGTCGCTTCCGGCTCGTACTCGTGGATCATTTCGACGCTCATGCCCTCGGCAGTAGTGGTTCGGCAAGGTTTGTCGTATCTTCTATGCGCCTGCTCGGCGCCTGAGCGTAAAGCTACGGGGTGCGTCAGGTCCCTCGTGGCCTCGCGAAACACAAGTTGTGCCCGTTATGGGGGTTTCGTCCCGGGTGTGCGTCTTCGCGCATTGACCGTGCCCCGCTGCCCCCGTATGCTACAAGTTGCGCTGCGGGCCTGCGCTCCTCAGACATAGCAGGTCGCGCTCGCACTTGTTGTATGTCCCCTCGGTTGTCGAGGCGCTTTCGGTCTTTTCGGGAGCCTTCGGGAGGTCTTCGGATCTTCTGGGGCCCTTGGATGGCGCGCCTCCAAGGCTGTCCGGCTTCGGCAGTGCGATACGGGTTCTCGGCGTAGCAGTACCTACGACTCACTGTCCGTACCGGAGCCTTTACCCACATGACGAGCAGCACCGAGACCACCGCCACCACCCCGCAGGTTGCGGTCAACGACATCGGTAACGAGGAAGCCTTCCTCGCCGCGATCGACGAGACGATCAAGTACTTCAACGACGGCGACATCGTCGACGGCGTCATCGTGAAGGTCGACCGGGACGAGGTCCTGCTCGACATCGGTTACAAGACCGAGGGTGTCATCCCCTCCCGCGAGCTCTCGATCAAGCACGACGTCGACCCGAACGAGGTCGTCAAGGTCGGCGACGAGATCGAGGCCCTGGTTCTCCAGAAGGAGGACAAGGAAGGCCGCCTCATCCTGTCCAAGAAGCGCGCTCAGTACGAGCGTGCCTGGGGCACGATCGAGAAGATCAAGGAAGAGGACGGGATCGTCACCGGTACCGTCATCGAGGTCGTCAAGGGTGGTCTCATCCTCGACATCGGCCTCCGTGGCTTCCTGCCGGCCTCCCTCGTCGAGATGCGCCGCGTCCGCGACCTCCAGCCCTACGTGGGCAAGGAGCTCGAGGCCAAGATCATCGAGCTGGACAAGAACCGCAACAACGTGGTCCTGTCCCGCCGTGCCTGGCTGGAGCAGACCCAGAGCGAGGTCCGCCAGACCTTCCTCACCACCCTCCAGAAGGGTCAGGTGCGCTCCGGCGTCGTCTCCTCCATCGTCAACTTCGGTGCCTTCGTGGACCTGGGCGGCGTCGACGGTCTCGTCCACGTCTCCGAGCTGTCCTGGAAGCACATCGACCACCCGTCCGAGGTTGTCGAGGTCGGCCAGGAAGTCACCGTCGAGGTCCTCGACGTCGACATGGACCGCGAGCGCGTCTCCCTGTCCCTCAAGGCGACGCAGGAAGACCCGTGGCAGCAGTTCGCCCGGACCCACCAGATCGGTCAGGTCGTCCCGGGTAAGGTCACCAAGCTCGTTCCGTTCGGTGCGTTCGTCCGCGTCGACGAGGGCATCGAGGGCCTGGTCCACATCTCCGAGCTGGCCGAGCGCCACGTGGAGATCCCGGAGCAGGTCGTCCAGGTCAACGACGAGATCTTCGTCAAGGTCATCGACATCGACCTCGAGCGCCGTCGCATCAGCCTCTCGCTGAAGCAGGCCAACGAGTCCTTCGGTGCCGACCCGTCCGTGGTCGAGTTCGACCCGACCCTGTACGGCATGGCCGCGTCCTACGACGACCAGGGCAACTACATCTACCCCGAGGGCTTCGACCCCGAGGCCAACGACTGGCTCGAGGGCTACGAGAAGCAGCGCGAGGAGTGGGAGCGCCAGTACGCCGAGGCGCAGCAGCGCTTCGAGCAGCACCAGGCGCAGGTCATCAAGTCCCGCGAGGCCGACGAGCAGGCCGCCGCTGAGGGTGCCGCCGCTCCGGCCGCCGCCTCCACCGGTGGCAACGTCTCCGGCGGTTCGTACTCCTCGGAGTCGGCCGACAACTCCGGCGCCCTGGCGTCGGACGAGGCGCTCGCCGCGCTCCGCGAGAAGCTCGCCGGCGGCCAGAGCTGAGGCTCCGACCGACCGACAGCTGACAGCTGACTGAGAAAGGCCCGTTCCCCTCGGGGAGCGGGCCTTTCTCATGCCCTCCCGGCCTTGTGGAGTATGTCCGCACTGTGTCGTCATCCGGCCGCCGGGAATGGGCCGGGCCTCCACCGGCGTTCCCCCGTACGGAACATGAGGAGGAACGGTCACTGTGTTGGATCCGCAGGGTTTGTACGAATGGGAGCCCAAGGGGCTCGCCGTAGCCGACCTGGCCTTGGCCCAGGACACGGCCGGACTGGTCATGCTCTACCACTTCGACGGTTACATCGACGCGGGGGAGACCGGCGAACTGATCGTCGACCGGCTGCTGGACGGTCTGCCGCACCAGGTGGTCGCGCGCTTCGACCACGACCGGCTCATCGACTACCGCGCCCGCCGCCCCCTGCTGACCTTCCAGCGCGACCGCTGGAGCGCCTACGAGACGCCGAAGATCGAGCTGCACCTGGTGCAGGACGCCACCGGGGCACCCTTCCTGCTGCTCACCGGCCCGGAGCCGGATGTGGAGTGGGAGCGCTTCGCCGCCGCCGTGCGGCAGTTGGTGGAGCGGCTCGGCGTGCGACTGTCCGTCAACTTCCACGGCATCCCCATGGGCGTGCCGCACACCCGGCCGGTCGGCCTCACCCCCCACGGCAACCGCACGGACCTGATGCCCGGCCACCGCGGCTACTTCGACCAGGCGCAGGTGCCCGGCAGCGCCGAGTCGCTCGTCGAGTTCCGGCTCGCGGAGGCGGGCCACGACGTCCTCGGTGTCGCCGCGCACGTCCCGCACTACGTCGCCCGCTCGCCCTACCCCGACGCCGCCCTGACCGCCCTGGAGGCGGTCACCGCCGCCACGGGCCTGGTGCTGCCGAACGCCGCGCACGCGCTGCGCACCGAGGCGCTGCGGACGCAGGAGGAGATCGAGCGTCAGATCGGCGAGGGCGACGAGGAACTGGTCGCGCTGGTCCGGGGCCTTGAGCACCAGTACGACGCGGTGGCCGGCTCCGAGACGCGCGGCAATCTCGTCGCCGAGCCCGTCGAGCTGCCGTCGGCGGACGAGCTGGGTGCCGAGTTCGAGCGTTTCCTCGCCGACCGGGAGGGCGACGGCGGTCACTGAAGTGCCGCCCGCTACCGTGGGGCCCATGCTGAAGGTCGGTCTTACGGGTGGAATCGGCGCGGGCAAGAGTGAGGTGTCACGGCTGCTCGCCTCGTACGGGGCGGTGGTCGTGGACTCCGACCGGATCGCGCGTGAGGTGGTCGAGCCGGGCACGCCGGGACTCGCGGCCGTCGTCGCCGAGTTCGGTGCGGAGGTGCTGACCGCGGAGCGCGCGCTCGACCGCCCCAGGCTGGGCGCGATCGTCTTCGCCGACCCCGAGCGGCTGGCCGCGCTGAACGCCATCGTCCACCCCCTCGTCCGGGCGCGCTCCGCCGAGCTGGAAGCGGCGGCCGCGCCGGACGCGGTGGTCGTCCACGACGTGCCCCTCCTCGCCGAGAACGGCCTGGCGCCGCTGTACGACCTGGTCGTCGTCATCGACGCCGGCACGGAGACCCGCCTCGACCGCCTCGTACGGCTGCGCGGCATGACCCCCGACGAGGCGCGCGCCCGCATGGCGGCGCAGGCGACGCGTGAAGAGCGCCTGGCCGTGGCCGACTTCGTGATCGACAACGACGGTCCGCTGGAAGCGCTGGCTCCGCAGGTGGAGAAGGTCTGGGCGCGGCTGCGGGAGCGGGCCGCACAGTAGGGCAGATCCCGGGGTGGTGGTCAACTCCCCGATCGGGTGAGGGAGTTCGAGCGGCCGGTGCGCGCGTTGCGTTAGCATGCGGCCGCGTCGAACCGGTCCCGGCTACGGAAGCGAACTCTCCCGCATGGTCCTGTCTGTTCCAGCAACACGGTTACACGGCTTCTCCGGTCTGCTGCGCCGGGCCGCGGACGATGCCGCCGAGGCGCAGGGCTATGTGCGGCGGCACGGTGCCATCGGTTCGACGGATCAGGGCCTGCTGACCAGGGTCATCGATCTGCACGGCGAGCTGGCGGAGACGGTGACGGCCGCCATGGGGCGGCTGGAGCGCGTGCTGCGGGCCTCGGCCGACGAGGTCGAGCGGGCGGCCGGTGACTACCGCGCGTCGGATCTGCGGGAGGCGGCGAGGATGGACGCGGCCCGCCGGAAGGTGCGGCCGTGACCGGCGGCACGGACATCCGGGACGTGGTCCGGCCCACCGACTGCCTCCGGCCGCCTCGCGCGCCGGAGGATTTCACGTCGCCGATCGATACGCTCAATGCCGCCGGTGATCTGGTCAGTCCGTCGTTCTGGATGTCCAAGGTGCTGGATTTCGCCCTTGCCTTCGACCCGTTGGAAGAGGGCAGGAAATACTTCGCCGGGGACTGGGAGGCGTACGCGCGGAGTGCCGAGGCGTGGGCGAATCTCGCCGGATTCTGCGAAGGCGTCGCCACCAACATCGAGTCGGGGAAGCGGTCGCTGGGCGAGGCGTGGCAGGGGGAGGCGGCGACCGCCGCCGACGCCTATTTCGCCTCTCTCTGCGGAAAGCTGCGCGACATCAAGGGCTCGCTGGAGACCATGCGGGGGGAATGCCTCGTGGCGGCCCACGGGGTCTCGATGACCGGTGAGGCCGTGGGGCAGCTGATGGGCCTGATCGGGGACGCCGCGGCGACGGCCGCGATCGCCTGGGCGGCGGGCGGCCTGACTGCCTGGACGGGCTGGGGCGCCGGCGTCGGCTACGGCCTGGCGGCCACCGAGGTCCTGCGGATCTGCGACCTGTGGGGCGAGGTGACCAAGACGGTCAACATGCTCCAGATGAGAATCGACGCGGTGTACGGACAACTCGCGGACATCGGCGGCGAATTGGCTGTCGTGCTCGATGATTTCCCGCAGTTGCCGTCCCTGCCGTACAGCCGGGACGGGGAGAGCGGCATGGGTGAACACCGTGCGTGAACAAGAAGTCGGGCACGAGGAGTTCCTCGCTCCGGGCCGCGACCGGGCCCAGGCGCGCGCGGTCCGCCGGGGACTTCAGGAAATGGCGGAAGGCGGCGCCGGGGAAGTCCTCCAGGAAATGGCCCGCGACATTCTCTCCGGGCGCATCGGACTGCGCGAAGCCCTGCGCGTCGGCCCGTACGCCACCGCGCTCGCCGAGCGGGTGCGGGCCGCCCACGCGGAATGGGGGGCGATGCCCGCCGCCGACCGTGAGCGGCACATGGCCGAAGCCCGCCGCTTCCTCGCGGCGCAAGGCGACGGCGGCGAGGCCCGCGGATCCCGCACCGCGTGAATTGGGCGCCCGGCCCGCCCCGCGGGCGGACCCCAGCACCCGCGCGCCCGGGCCCCTCACATCAGCCCGTCCGGCCTCCGGGGGGGGGTAGGGCATAGTGGCCGGTCGGAGCAGGTCCGCCGAGCCCGCCACTTCGGCCAGCGCGTTCGCGAGGGCGACCAGCACCTCCCGTACCCGCGCCACCTCCTCCCGCAGCGCCGCCGCGTGCTCCCAGCCCCGCTCGTAGGAGACGGGGTCCACGTCCGCCGGGCGCAGCGACTCGTACGCGGCCAGGCGGGGGTGCCAGTTCGCCAGCACCGGGCGCAGCGCCTGGTTGAGGACGGTCACGGCCAGTGCCCCGAAGGTGATCTGGCCGGGGCCGCGGCGCGGGGCGACGTCGGGGCCGTAGCGGCGCAGGATGTCACGGGTGGTGCCGAAGAGGCTGTAGAAGGAGGACAGCGCCTCCCTCAGGAAGCCTTCGTCCGGCCCGAGTTCCACGGTCGATATCCGGGTGGCCAGCTCGGCGTAGAGCTCCCAGGCGGCTTTCCGTTCGGCCTCGACAGGTTCCCAGACCCCGGTGATGTCCCCCAGCAGCGGGATCGCCATCCGGACCGTGATCTGCTTCGGCCTGGCCCGGCCGGCGGCGTTGCGCTTCCGTCGCATGATCTTCCTCCCCGAACCCCCACAGTAGGCTAGGGGCCGCCGGGAGGCAGGGGATCGGCCCGAACACCGTCGGTATCCGGCGCGGAAGAGCCGGCGAGGACGGTGCGCGGCAGGGGAGAAGGAGACGTGAGCGTGGCGGGATCGAGCCCCCGGACCTGGGACGTGTTCCTCAGCTACAGCCGTGGTGACGCCCACCGCGTCGCGCCGCTGCGCGAGCGGCTGATCGCCTGTGGCCTGGAGGTCTTCGTCGACGAGGTCGCCGTCGCCGGGTTCGCGGGCATCAGCGACGCGATCCGGGACGGCCTGTCCCGCTCGAAGGCGCTGCTGGCCTGCTACTCGGCCGGTTATCCCGAGCGGCAGGCATGCCAGTGGGAGCTGACGGCCGCTTACCTCGCGGGGCTGCGCGAGGGCGACCCGCGGCGCCGCGTCATGGTCGTCAACCCCGAGCCGGCCGCGGATCACATCCACCCTGTCGAGCTGCGGGACGCCAAGCACTGGGCGCTCCCGGCCGGGCCGGTGGCGCTGGACGCGCTGGTCGCGGACGTGACGGCCCACGTCTCCGCGCTCGACGGCCCGATCGGGGCCACGGAGACCGCGCCCGCCCCGTACTGGCTGCCGGGCCCGGCACCCTCGCCGGCCCCCGCTTTCACCGGCCGGCTGCCGTGGCTGTGGCAGGTGCACAGCTCCCTGCACCGGCACGCCGCGCCGCTCACCACTGGTCACACCACCGCCCGCCCGGTGCAGATCCGGGGCGCGGCGGGGATGGGCAAGACGCTGCTCGCCCAGGAGTACGCGACGTGGTTCGCCGCCGCCTACCCAGGTGGTATCCACTGGCTCGCCCGCGATGCGGGTGGTTCCCACGCCCCTTACGACAAGGGGCTTCGCGCGCTGGCGGCCACCCATGGCCTGTCGGGCGAGGGCGCGGCGGAGGAGGTCGTGGCGCGGCTGCACGACCATTTCGCGTACGTCGGTGAACCGTTCCTCTGGATCGTCGACGACCTCCCCGGCGGGCTCACCACCCAGCAGGTGGGCCGTCTGTGCGCGCCGCATCCACTGGGGCGCACCCTGCTCACGACCCGCAGCCGGATGTACGACGCGCTGGCCACCGCGGTCGAGCCGGGGCCGCTGGGGGACGACGCGGCGTACGCGCTGCTCACCCACGACGTCACGCCCTCCGGCCCCGACGAGGAGGCGGCGGCACGCGCGCTGTGCGCCGCTGTCGTCGGGCACCCCCTCGCCCTGGATCTCCTGGCGTCGGGTGCCGCCGACGGCTACACCGCTCTCCACGACCGCTTCCACACCCCTGGCCGTTCCCTCCTCGACGTCCTCGCGCGGCGCCGGGCGCTGCCCACGGGCTATCCCGCCGAGGTGACGGCGGCGTTGGTGCGCGACGTGCCCGCCGCCGGGCCGTCCGCGATGGATGTGCTCCGCCTCGCCGCCGCCTTCTCTCCTACGCCGCTGACCAGGGACGACGCGGTGCGCGCCCTGTCGGCTGCGGTGGCTGTCCCGGACATCGCGACGGCCCGCCGCCTCGACGCGGGCATCGCCGAGCTCCACGGCCGCAGTCTCCTGGCCCCGGCGGGCAGCGGTGCCTGGTCGGTGCACCCGCTGATCCTGCACGCGTGGCTGCGGCACGACCCCGAGCCGGCCCGCGCCGAGCAGCTGCGCCACGCCGTGCTCCAGACGCTGCGCACCCCGTACGGCACTACCCTGGAGCGCATCGGAGGCCGTCCCGGCGTGACCGGCACGAGCACGAGGGAGTCGCAGATGAGGCCGTACATGCCCGCGCAGCGGGACGCCGCGCCAAGCGAGCTGGAGCGCATGGCCGCCTTCGACATCCAGGTCGAACTCGCCACCCGCATCGGCGTCCAGGAGCTCGCTCCCGGCTCGGGCAGCCTTCGCGAGGCGCTCGGTTCGCTGCACGCGATGTTCCCGTTCACGCGGTCCACGCTGCGGCAGTACAGCATCAACCTCGCCGCCGACCAGCCGGCCGCGAAGGGCGTGCGCACCGTGCACGGCATCGCCTACGACCTCCTCAACCGCATCCTCCGTCCGTTCACCAGTGAGTGGCATCCGCGGCTCGCGGCGCACGAGGCGCTGTGCCCGGAGGGTGCGAGCCCGGTCGCCCATGAGCAGTCCTGGGCGGACGCGCCCGCCCTGCGCACGGCGCTGGCGGAGCTGCGGGCCCCGCTGCTGAGCGTCGTCGCCGAGCTCGCCGAGATCTCCGGCGCGGACTTCGGCCTCCCGGCGGCGAGCTGACCCCGGGCGGGCCCGCCTCAGCGGGGGCCACCGGTGCGCCGGTCGCCTCGCACCGGTTCGTACGGCGGGACGTCCCGCCCCGGCTGGAAGTGCGGGCCCTGCCGGATGTGCCGGATGACCAGGCCCAGATCGACCGCGGTCACCACGGCCAGCACCGCGCAGGCCACCGCCCACCCCGGGTGCCCGGCCAGCGCGAAGAGCACGGTCCCGGCGACGGCCCAGGCGAGCCCCCACGCGGCGAGCCCGCACCGCAGGCGCAGGGGGCTGCGGGCGTTCATGGGTTCATTGCCGCTACGCATCGCACACCATCTCCCACTACCAGCATCCACCTGGCCGGGGGGAAGTGGCTGGCGCTGATCGTGGAAGACCTGACGGCCGCCGGTCCGTCAGGCAGCGTAAGCCAGGAATCCCCCTGCTGCAGAGGGGGGAGGACGTCAACTCGTAGAAATCGTGCCTGCCTTATCGGCTCCTGTCCCCTCCCTGGAAGCCGCGTAACCCCTAGAAAAGCGGCGCGGGGAGCACTCCTTCGAGTGACAGGAGGGCCCTCTTGGTCTCCAGGCCCGCGCCGAATCCGCCCAGTCCGCCGCCGCTCTCGACGACGCGGTGGCAGGGCACCACGACCGGCAGGGGATTGCTGCCCATCGCCACGCCCACGGCCCGCGCGGCCCCGGCCTCGCCGACGCGGTCGGCGAGGTCCTGGTAGCTGACGACCGTGCCGTACGGGACCCCGGCGGCCAGCTCGCGCAGCACCCGCCGGTTGAAGCCCGAGGTCAGCGACCAGTCCAGCGGGAGGGAGAAAGTCTCGCGGCGGCCGGCGAAGTACGCCTCGAGTTCGGCCGCCGCCTCGGTGAGGAGGCCGTGCGCGGTGGAGGGCGGGGGCGTGGGCCCGGTGCCGAGGCGGTGCGTGAGCCGGTCGACGGCCTCGGCCGCCCGCTTCGCGTCGGCGTGGAAGACGACCTCCAGCAGTCCTTCCGAGGTCGCGGCGAGCCCCAGGGGTCCGACGGGGGCCTCCATCGTCGTCCAGGCCCATGCGCGCGCCCCGGGCTGCGGGCTCTTCTGTTCCACGTCCGTCACACGGCCCAGCGTAGGACGTTCCCGTCGCACGGGCCACAGGCATTCCCGTCATCGGCCGGCGTCCCGCGCTCGCGGGAAGTGCCGTCCGCCTGAAGGGCGTTGGGTCAGAAGACGCCGAAGGCCGCCTCCGGGAAGGGGAGCGGCGGGCCCGGCGGCACCGGGTCCTCCTCGGCCAGCGCCGCCTGCACGACCTGCGGGGCATTGCTGATCACCGCGTCCACCCCCATGCGGGCCAGTGCGACGGCCCTGTCACCGTCGTCCACGGTCCACGCCGAGACCTCCAGCGGACTCCCGTGCGGACCCCGCACCGCGTGGACCGAGCGGATCCACCCGGCGGTGACCCCGCGCTGATCCGGGTTGATCTGGTCGGTGAAGGCCGCGTCCGCGCGCAGCTCCGCCGCTTTCGGCGCGCCCAGGAGCCCGGTCCGCACGTCCGGGCGCAGCGCGTGGAAGATCCGCAGGGAGCGGGCGTCGAAGCTCTGGACGACCAGATCGTGCCGGACGCGTGCCGCGCCGAGCCACCCGGCGCGGCGCAGCTCGGCCACCAGCTGCCGCTCGATGCCGGGGTAGCGGCCCGGGGACTTGAGCTCCAGCAGCAGCCGCTGGCGGTTGTGGGTGACGCGCTGGAGATAGCGCTTGAGCGTCGGCACGCGTTCCCCGGCGAACCGGCGGCCGAACCAGCTGCCCGCGTCGAGCCGCTCGACCTCCGCGAGGCTGAAGTCCGCGACCCTCCAGGGTGCGCGGCCCGGAAAGCGCCGCCCGACGTCGGTGGTCCGCTCCAGGGTGGTGTCGTGCAGGACGACCAGGGCGCCGTCCCTGGTGCGCTGGACGTCGTTCTCCACCCAGCGCACGCCCAGGCGGGCGGCCGTGTCGATCGAGGCGAGGGTGTTCTCCGGGGCCCGCACCGGGACGCCCCGGTGACCGATGGTGACGGGGATCCGCGCGGCGGCCCGCGCCGGGGGCGCCCCGAACAGGAGGGCCGCCAGACACAGCAGGGCACCGGCCGCGGCGGGGAAGGGGCGGCGGCGCATACGGGGTCCTCGCTCCGGGACGCGGGGGCCCGGCGTCCGGCGCCCGGCCGTTGTCAGTGGGGGGTCGTACCGTGGACCCATGCGGCCCGTATCGAAGATCGAACGCAAGGTGGCGCCTTTCGAGGTCGTCAGCCCCTTCCAGCCCAGCGGCGACCAGCCCACGGCCATCGCCGACCTGGAGCGGCGCATCCGGGCAGGCGAGAAGGACGTCGTGCTGCTCGGCGCGACCGGCACCGGAAAGTCGGCGACCACCGCGTGGATGATCGAGAAGCTCCAGCGGCCGACCCTGGTGATGGCACCCAACAAGACCCTCGCAGCCCAGCTCGCGAATGAGTTCCGGGAGCTTCTGCCGAACAACGCGGTCGAGTACTTCGTCTCCTACTACGACTACTACCAGCCCGAGGCGTACGTACCGCAGTCGGACACCTACATCGAGAAGGATTCCTCGATCAACGAGGAAGTCGAGCGCCTGCGCCACTCGGCGACGAATTCTCTGCTCACCCGGCGTGACGTCGTCGTGGTCGCCTCGGTGTCGTGCATCTACGGCCTGGGCACGCCGCAGGAGTACGTCGACCGGATGGTTCCGCTCCGGATCGGCCAGGAGATCGACCGCGACGAGCTGCTGCGCCGCTTCGTGGAGATCCAGTACACCCGCAACGACCTGGCCTTCACCCGGGGCACCTTCCGCGTGCGCGGCGACACCATCGAGATCTTCCCGGTCTACGAGGAGCTCGCCGTCCGCATCGAGATGTTCGGCGACGAGATCGAGGCACTCTCCACGCTCCACCCGCTCACCGGCGAGGTCATCTCCGACGACCAGGAGCTGTACGTCTTCCCCGCCAGCCACTACATCGCCGGTGCCGAGCGCATGGAGAAGGCCGTCGCGGGGATCGAGCGGGAGCTGGAGGAGACCCTCGCCCGGATGGAGAAGCAGGGCAAGCTGCTGGAGGCGCAGCGGCTGCGCATGCGCACCACGTACGACATCGAGATGATGCGGCAGATCGGCTCCTGCTCGGGCATCGAGAACTACTCGCTGCACATGGACGGCCGCGAGCCCGGCTCCCCGCCCAACACCCTCCTCGACTACTTCCCCGAGGACTTCCTCCTCGTCATCGACGAGTCGCACGTGACCGTCCCGCAGATCGGCGCGATGTACGAGGGGGACGCCTCCCGCAAGCGCACCCTGGTCGAGCACGGTTTCCGGCTGCCGTCGGCGATGGACAACAGGCCGCTGAAGTGGGAGGAGTTCGTCGAGCGCATCGGGCAGACCGTCTATCTCTCGGCGACGCCCGGGAAGTACGAGCTGTCGCGCTCCGACGGCTTCGTGGAGCAGATCATCCGCCCCACCGGCCTTGTCGACCCCGAGGTCGTCGTCAAGCCGACCGAGGGCCAGATCGACGACCTGGTGCACGAGATCCGTCAGCGCACCGAGCGGGACGAGCGCGTCCTGGTCACCACCCTCACCAAGAAGATGGCCGAGGACCTCACGGACTATTTCCTGGAGCTGGGCATCCAGGTGCGCTATCTGCACAGCGACGTCGACACGCTGCGCCGCGTGGAGCTGCTGCGCGAGCTGCGTGCCGGTGAGTACGACGTGCTGGTCGGCATCAACCTGCTGCGCGAGGGCCTCGACCTCCCCGAGGTCTCCCTCGTGGCCATCCTCGACGCCGACAAGGAGGGCTTCCTGCGGTCGGGGACGTCGCTGATCCAGACCATCGGCCGTGCCGCGCGCAATGTCTCCGGGCAGGTCCATATGTACGCGGACAAGGTCACTCCCGCGATGGAGAAGGCCATCGACGAGACCAACCGCCGCCGCGAGAAGCAGATCGCGTACAACAAGGAGCGGGGCATCGACCCGCAGCCGCTGCGGAAGAAGATCGGTGACATCGTGGCCTCCCTCGCCCGGGAGGAGATCGACACCCAGGAGCTGCTGGGCACGGGCTATCGCAAGGACGAGAAGGGCAAGGCCCCGGTCCCGACGGCGCCGGCGGGCAAGGGTGCCGGTGCCAAGACGAAGGGCAAGGCCAAGGCGGCGGTGGCGACGGACCGTCCGGCCGCCGAACTCGCCCAGCTCATCGAGGACATGACCGACCGGATGCGGGCCGCCGCCGCGGAGCTCCAGTTCGAGGTGGCCGCGCGGCTGCGTGACGAGGTGAGCGAGCTGAAGAAGGAGCTGCGGCAGATGAAGGAGGCGGGCCTGGCCTGACGGCGGCGGGGGCGCGGCCGCGGGATGTTGCAAGACCGCCACAAAAGGGCGCCCGAGCGGTGGGGGCGTCCGCGGCTCTGCGTAGGGTCGGTCGCGTGGCCGTGCGAACGCGCGGCCGGGGAAGCACGAGAAGGGACTGCGCGTGACGGTCAACTTGTCCAAGGGTCAGGGCATCAGCCTGCAGAAGGCCGACGGGGGCACCCTGACCGCGGTACGGATGGGGCTGGGCTGGCAGTCCGCACCCCGCCGCGGACTGTTCGGGTCGCGCACCAAGGAGATCGACCTCGACGCGTCGGCGGTGCTCTTCGCCGGTGGCCAGCCGGTGGACGTGGTCTTCTTCCGCCACCTGGTCAGCGACGACGGCTCGGTCCGGCACACCGGTGACAACCTGGTCGGCGGCGCGGGCAAGGGCGGTGACGACGAGGCGATCCTCGTCGACCTCCAGCGCGTTCCCGTGCACATCGACCAGATCGTCTTCACTGTGAACTCCTTCACGGGCCAGACGTTCGCCGAGGTGCAGAACGCGTTCTGCCGCCTGGTCGACGAGACCACCGGCCAGGAGCTGGCCCGCTACACCCTCGACGGCGGCGGCCCGTACACCGCGCAGATCATGGCCAAGGTGCACCGCTCGGGCGCCGGCTGGCAGATGACCGCGATCGGTACGCCGGCCAACGGCCGGACCTTCCAGGACCTCATGCCGGCGATCCTGCCGAGCCTGTAGGACATACCGGCGGAAGCGGCGACCGGGCCCGGCGGAGTGAGCATCCGCCGGGCCCGCGGGCGCACCGGGCGCTCGGCACGGCGAGTACGACACGTGCGGCGGGGGACGACGCCGCGCGGGCACGGAACACGAGGGGGAGCGGGCATGACGGCCGAGTTGACGCGGGGGCAGAACCACCCGCTGGCGCAGACCCGACTGGAGATCCGCGTCTCGGCGGCCGAGGCGGTCGTGGCGGGCGCCACGCTCGGCGGTGCCGACGGCAGGGTGGCCGGTGAGCGGAGCGTCGCGCACCCGGCCTCGCACCGGCTGCCCGGTCTGGAGGTGTCCCGGCAGGCCGCGGCCGAGCACCGGCTGGCCGTCGACCTGGACGCGCTCCCGGAGTCCGTCCACCACGTCAACGTCCTGCTGGCCCTCCCGGCCGGCCAGGGCGGCCCGGCCCGCTTCGGCGCGATGGCCGCGCCGTTCGTCGCCGTCACCGGCCTCGACGGGGCCGAGGTCGCGAGCTACACGGTCACCGGCCTGGACTCCGAATCGGCGGTCGTGGCCCTGGAGCTGTACCGCAGGCAGGGCGGCTGGAAGGTGCGCGCCGTCGGCCAGGGGTACGCGGGCGGTCTCGTCGCCATGCTCCACGACCAGGGCCTCGCGGACGCCACCGGCACGGCGGCCGCCATCGAGGCGGCGGTGGCCCAGGGCATGGCCCGGTCGGTCGCGCCCCCGCCCGCACAGGCCCCGTCTCCGTCCCCGGCCCCCGCGTCCGGCACCCCGTCCGCGTCTCCGGGCAGCCGCGTGAGCTACGAACACCCTCGCCGCCGGGCCTCGGCACCCGCGGCCGCTCCCGGGCCCGCAGAGCCCGCCTCCGGGCCGGAGCGGCCCGCGCCGCCCGTCGCGGGGGACGCCAACGGCTGGACGATGGACGAGCGCCTCTACAACCAGGTGTGGGGCATGTTCGAGGACCTGGCCCGCTCGGCCGCCGCGTACCGCAGCGCGGTCGACTTCGCGGAGTCGCGCCTGGAGCGCGAGCTGGACGAGGTGCTCTCCGACCCGCTGACCCGGGTCGGCCCGGCCGCGGACGCCGCCCGCGCCGAGGCGCGGGCCCGGCACGAGGATCTGGCCACGCGGGCGCGCGCCGTGCTCGACCGTGACCTCGGCCGGCTGGTGGCCGAGTCCGAGGTCGTCGAGCACGCGCTGCCGCCGGCCTTCGCCCGCTGGGACAGCCCCGTCTGGCAGGGGTACCAGCTGCCGCTGGAGACGCCCATGGCGCTGCGGCTGGGCGATCTGCACCTGCCCGAGCGCACGGACCTGCGCATCCCCATGCTGGTGCGGCTGCCGCTGGAGCGCGGCCTGTGGATCGACAGCGGGCGGCCCTCCGGCCCGGAGGCGGCCCTGCCGGCCACGGCCGAGCTGCGCCGGCGGGCGATGGACACAGCGGTCGCGCACGCCGCCCGGCTGCTGGCCGTCCACCCGGTCGCCGACTTCACGGTGCAGGTCATCGACCCGGCCGGGGCCGCGGGGGCGTCGCTCGCGCCGCTGCTGAGCTCCGGTGCGCTGCGCGAGGCGCCCGCGGCCGGTGCGCAGGGGGTGTCCGCGGTGCTGGACCGGCTGACGCGGCGGGTCGACCTGGTGCAGATGGCGATCCGCAGCGGCGCTGCCGACGCGCTGCCGCCGGACCTCGACACCGCGGAGCAGCTGCTCGTCGTCAACGACTTCCCGCACGGGTTCGACGACCGGGGCGTGACGCAGCTGCGCTATCTCGCGGACGAGGGGCCGTCCGTGGGCGTGCACCTGATGATGGTCGCCGACCGCGCCGACGCGCGGGCGTACGGGCCGGTGCTGGACCCGTTCTGGCGCGCCCTGCTGCGGATCACCCCGGTCGCCGACGACCACCTCGCCGACCCCTGGGTCGGGCACACCTGGACGTACGAGCCGCCGGTCGTCCCGCCGGGGAGCGACGTGCTGCGGCAGGTGCTCCGGCAGGTGGGGCAAGCCCGTCAGGCATACGGCATCTGACCAGGTCTTTTGGCTTTTCCTTTACCTTCGCTTGGGTCTTCCTGTACTGTTTTTGTACGGAGGCGCCCGTGGTGTACCCCGGTGCTCCTCCGGCAGCGACGACGCTGACCAGTTGCCGTACGACGTGCCGGAGGAACAGTGGACGTCTCCCTGACCCTGTGGGTGCTGACCATTCTCGGTCTGTGCGCCCTCGTCGCCGCCGATTTCTTCATCGGCGGCCGCAAACCGCATGAGGTCTCCCTCAAGGAAGCCGGTGTCTGGACCGTCGTCTGGGTGGCCCTGGCCGGGCTCTTCGGGCTCGGGCTGCTGCTCTTCGGCGGCGGCGAGCCGGCGGGCGAGTTCTTCGCGGGCTTCATCACCGAGAAGTCCCTGAGCGTCGACAACCTCTTCGTCTTCGTGCTGATCATGGCGAAGTTCGCGGTGCCGCCGATCTACCAGCAGCGCGTCCTCATGGTCGGTGTGCTGATCGCCCTCGTCCTGCGCGCCGTCTTCATCGGCGCCGGCGCGGCGATCATCGCCAACTTCTCCTGGATCTTCTACATCTTCGGCGCCTTCCTCATCTGGACCGCCTGGAAGCTCATCCAGGAGGCGCGGGCCGACGAGGAGGAGGAAGAGTTCGAGGAGAACCGCTTCCTCAAGCTCGTCGAGAAGCGCTTCCCCTCGACCGACCGCTACCACGGCACCAAGCTGTTCGTCGTCGAGAACGGCAAGCGCCTGATGACGCCGATGCTGATCGTCATGCTGGCGATCGGCACCACCGACGTCCTCTTCGCCCTGGACTCCATCCCGGCGATCTTCGGCCTGACGCAGGACCCGTACATCGTCTTCACGGCCAACGCCTTCGCCCTCATGGGGCTGCGACAGCTGTATTTCCTGATCGGCGGCCTGCTGAAGAAGCTGGTCCACCTCTCGTACGGCCTGTCGGTGATCCTCGGCTTCATCGGCGTCAAGCTCGTCCTGCACGCGCTGCACGAGAACGGCGTGGGGGTGCCCGAGATCAGCATCCCGGTCTCGCTCGGCGTCATCTGCGCGGTGCTGGTCGTCACCACCGTCACCAGCCTGCGCGCGTCCAAGAAGCAGGAGGCCGCCGAAGCGGTGGCCGACAGCGCCCGGGTCTGATCCCTGGGGCGCCCCTTTCAGGCGGGCGCGGCCTCGGCGAGCGGGCCCTCGGCGGTCGCCGGGCGGGTCTCGGGGAGCAGCGCGAAGCAGCCCAGGCCGAGCAGCGCGAGGGCCGTCAGATAGGCCGCTACGCCCCACGGCGGGCCGTCGCCCCGCGCCGTCGCGGTCGCGACCAGCGGGGTGACGGCGCCGCCCAGCACCCCGGCGAGGTTGTAGCCCACGGCCGCGCCCGTGCAGCGCACCCGGGGCTCGTACAGCTCGGGGAGATAGGCCGCGACGACGGCGAACATCGTCGTGAACGCCAGCGTCGCGACCAGGAAGCCGAGCACCATCCACAGCGGTCGGCCGGTGTGCAGCAGGGCGATCAGCGGGACCGCCCACAGTGCCACGGCGGCGCAGCCCGCCAGGCACAGCGGGCGGCGCCCGTAGCGGTCGCCGAGGTAGGCGAACACCGGGGTGACCAGGGCCGACGCCGAGACTGCCGCCATGATGCAGCCGAGCATGACCGTGCGGTCGACACCGAGCCGTTCGGTCGCGTAGGCGAGGGACCACGTGGTGATCGCGTAGTAGAGCGCGTAGGCGACGGCCAGCCCCCCGGCGGTGAGCAGGACGAGCCGCCAGTGGCCGCGTACGACCTCCGCGAAGGGCGCCTCCGCCCGGTCGCCCCGGTCGGCCAGTTCGCGGAACTGCGGGGTCTCGGAGAGGCGGGCGCGCAGCAGCAGCCCGCCCACCGCGAGGACACCGGCGAACCAGAACGGGACCCGCCAGCCCCAGGAGCGGAACTGCGCGTCGGTGAGCGTGGCCGACAGGGTGAGCGTGATGCCGTTGGCGATCAGGAAGCCCACGGGCGGGCCGATCTGCGGCAGGCTCGACCACAGCGCGCGGCGGCCGGCCGGGGCGTGCTCGGCTGTGATCAGCACGGCACCGCCCCACTCGCCGCCGACTCCGAAGCCCTGCGCGAACCGCAGGACGACCAGCAGGGCCGGTGCCGCGACCCCGATCGTGGCGTAGGTGGGCACCAGGCCGACCGCGACGGTCGCGATGCCCGTCAGCAGCAGGGACATGATCAGGACCGGGCGGCGGCCGCGCCGGTCGCCGATGTGACCGAAGAACACCGACCCGAGCGGCCGCGCGACGAACCCCGCCCCGAAGGTGCCGAAGGCCGCGAGTGTGCCGGCCAGTGGCGAGACCGTCGGGAAGTACAGCGGGCCGAGCACGAGGGCCGCCGCGGTGCCGTAGACGAAGAAGTCGTAGAACTCGATGGCGGTGCCCACCAGGGACGCGGCTGCCAGGCGGAGCATGGCCGGCGGACGTTCGCCCGGGGATCGGTCGGATCGCATGTAGTGCCCAACTTCCGCGTGGGGAGGGAGGCAACGGGGCGTGCGGGGGTACGGCCGGGGGCGCGCGGAGAGGTCGGCGGTGCGGGTGCGTGGCGGCGCCTCGCGACCTGGTCCCGGGGGCAACGGTAAGGACCGCCGGCCATGGCCGGCGGTCCTTACCGTTCTCGCTTCACAGGACGGGGGTCACCAGCCGCGGGCGCGCCACTCGTCGAGGTGGGGGCGCTCGGCGCCGAGGGTGGTGTCGGCGCCGTGGCCGGGATAGACCCAGGTCTCGTCCGGGAGTTGGCCGAAGAGCTTGGTCTCGACGTCGTCCAGGAGGCTCGCGAACGCCTCCGGGTCGCCGTGGGTGTTGCCGACGCCGCCCGGGAAGAGGCAGTCGCCGGTGAACAGGTGCGGGTGGCCGTGCGGGTCGTCGTAGACCAGGGCGATGCTGCCCGGCGTGTGGCCGGTCAGGTGGCGCGCGGTGAGCTCGACGCGGCCGACGCGGATGGTGTCACCGTCCTCGACCGGTACGTCCGTCGGCACGGGGATGCCCTCGGCGTCGTAGCGGCCCGCGTAGGTGCGGGCCCCGGTGGCGTCCACGACCTCGCGCAGCGCGCCCCAGTGGTCGCCGTGCCGGTGGGTGGTGACGACCGAGGCGATGCCGCTGTCCCCGATCAGGCCGATCAGGGTGTGCGGCTCGGCCGCGGCGTCGATCAGCAACTGCTCGTCCGTCGCGCGGCAGCGCAGCAGATACGCGTTGTTGTCCATCGGTCCGACGGCGACCTTCGAGATCATCAGGTCGGTCAGCTCGTGCACATCCGCCGGGCCGCCGACCTTCACCGCTCCGCTGTACGTCATGGCTTCAAGCCTATAGCGGGGGCAGCGCCGGGAGCGGGGCGCCGTCGGTCCGCAGTCCGGCGCCGCGGTCACCGCGTCCGGCGAGCCAGCCGAGCAGGGCGGGGGCGGCGCCGGTGACGGTGACCGCGATGCCGTCCGCGCGGCCGGTGTGCCACTGCCGCCCGTCGGTCGCGGTGACGGTGACGGAGGGCAGGTCCGCGTGGCCGGAGAAGCGCTGGGCGAGGTAGTCGATCTCCCGGCCGAGGAGGTCGTCCGGCAGGTCCGTCAGCTCGTAGCCGATGCCCAGGTCGACGTGGTGCAGCGCGAGCTCGGTGAGCCGCCGGAAGGGGACGCGCGCGGCGGTGTCGGTCACTCCGTTGCGCAGGGTGACCGTGCGCGTCCAGTCGTCGACGGCGCCGGCGGTCTCCGCGAGGCGGTCCGCGCTCTCCCGGAGGTCGGCGAGCTGGGCGTCCAGGGGGCGGCCCGCGCCGTTCTCGATGTCCGCGTCGCGCGCCTCGCCGCTCGCGTACATCGGCAGTCCGCGCAGGACGTTGCCCAGGGCGTCCGCGTTCCGGGCGAGGTGGGTGAGCAGATGACCACGGGTCCAGCCGGGGAGCCGTGACGGTTCGGCGACGGCGCCGTTGTCCAGTTCCGCGACCGCGGTGAGGAGCCGGTCGGTCGCTTCACGTACAGATGCCAGGTCGTGCACATGATCAATCATGCGGCGACGATAGCGCCGCCACTCGTCCGGGTGAAGTAGCTCGTCTCCCGCCGTAATTCGAATGTGCGTGCTATAGGCTCGTGTGTGGCATCGGATCCGACATCCGCGCCGCGGCCCCCATACCCTGGGTCGGGGATGCGGCACATCCCACCGTTCTCAAGAAAGGTGCCGACCCGCGTGGCTGACCGTCTCATCGTCCGTGGCGCTCGCGAGCACAACCTCAAGAACGTCTCGCTCGACCTCCCCCGCGACTCCCTCATCGTCTTCACGGGGCTCTCCGGGTCGGGCAAGTCGTCCCTCGCGTTCGACACGATCTTCGCCGAGGGGCAGCGTCGCTATGTCGAGTCCCTCTCCTCCTACGCACGGCAGTTCCTGGGGCAGATGGACAAGCCCGATGTGGACTTCATCGAGGGTCTGTCCCCGGCCGTCTCCATCGATCAGAAGTCGACTTCGCGCAACCCGCGGTCCACGGTCGGCACCATCACCGAGGTCTACGACTACCTCCGCCTGCTCTTCGCGCGCATCGGCAAGCCGCACTGCCCCGAGTGCGCCCGGCCCATCTCCCGGCAGTCGCCGCAGGCGATCGTCGACAAGGTCCTGGAGCTGCCCGAGGGCAGCCGCTTCCAGGTGCTCTCGCCGCTGGTGCGCGAGCGCAAGGGCGAGTTCGTCGACCTCTTCTCCGACCTCCAGACCAAGGGCTACAGCAGGGCCCGTGTCGACGGCGAGACCATCCAGCTCTCCGAGCCGCCCAAGCTCAAGAAGCAGGAGAAGCACACCGTCGAGGTGGTCGTCGACCGCCTCACCGTCAAGGACAGCGCCAAGCGCCGGCTCACCGACTCGATCGAGACGGCGCTGGGCCTCTCCGGCGGCATGGTGATCCTCGACTTCGTGGACCTCGCCGAGGACGACCCCGAGCGTGAGCGGATGTATTCCGAGCACCTCTACTGCCCGTACGACGACCTGTCCTTCGAGGAGCTGGAGCCGCGCTCCTTCTCCTTCAACTCGCCCTTCGGAGCCTGCCCGGACTGCACCGGCATCGGCACCCGCATGGAGGTCGACCCGGAGCTGATCGTCCCCGACGAGGACAAGTCCCTGGACGAGGGCGCGATCAGCCCCTGGTCGCACGGCCACACCAAGGACTACTTCAACCGCCTCGTGGGAGCCCTGGCCGGCGAGCTCGGGTTCCGCACCGACATCCCCTGGGCCGGGCTGCCGCAGCGCGCCAAGAAGGCGCTGCTGAACGGCCACCGCACCCAGATCGAGGTGCGCTACCGCAACCGCTACGGCCGCGAGCGCGCCTACACCACGGCCTTCGAGGGCGCGGTGCCGTTCGTCAAGCGGCGCCACTCCGAGGCGGAGAGCGACTCCAGCCGCGAGCGCTTCGAGGGCTATATGCGCGAGGTGCCCTGCCCGACCTGTGAGGGCACCCGCCTCAAGCCGATCGTCCTCGCGGTCACCGTGCAGGGGCGGTCCATCGCCGAGGTCGCCGCGATGTCGATCAGCGAATGCGCCGACTTCCTGCGGGACATGAAGCTCACCGGCCGCGAGAAGAAGATCGCCGAGCGCGTCCTCAAGGAGGTCAACGAGCGGCTGAGGTTCCTGGTCGACGTCGGCCTGGACTATCTCTCGCTCAACCGCGCCGCGGGCACCCTCTCCGGCGGCGAGGCCCAGCGCATCCGGCTCGCCACCCAGATCGGCTCCGGTCTCGTCGGCGTCCTCTACGTACTGGACGAGCCCTCCATCGGCCTCCACCAGCGCGACAACCACCGTCTCATCGAAACCCTCGTGCGCCTGCGGGACATGGGCAACACCCTGATCGTCGTCGAGCACGACGAGGACACCATCAAGGTCGCCGACTGGGTGGTCGACATCGGCCCCGGCGCCGGTGAGCACGGCGGCAAGGTGGTGCACAGCGGGCCCCTGAAGGACCTGCTGCGCAACAAGGAGTCGATGACCGGGCAGTATCTCTCCGGCAAGAAGGCCATCGCCACGCCGTTCGAGCGCCGGCCCGTGGACCTCGACCGCCGGCTGACCGTGCGCGGGGCCCGGGAGAACAACCTCCAGGACATCGACGTGTCCTTCCCGCTCGGCGTGCTCACGGCCGTCACCGGCGTCTCCGGTTCCGGCAAGTCGACGCTGGTCAACGACATCCTCTACACCCACCTGGCCCGCGAACTCAACGGCGCCCGCGCCGTCCCCGGGCGGCACACGCGCGTGGACGGCGACGACCTCGTCGACAAGGTCGTCCACGTCGACCAGTCGCCCATCGGCCGCACGCCGCGCTCCAACCCCGCGACGTACACCGGCGTCTTCGACAACATCCGCAAGCTCTTCGCGGAGACGATGGAGGCGAAGGTGCGCGGCTATCTGCCGGGCCGCTTCTCCTTCAACGTCAAGGGCGGCCGCTGCGAGAACTGCTCCGGCGACGGCACCATCAAGATCGAGATGAACTTCCTGCCGGACGTGTACGTGCCGTGCGAGGTCTGCCACGGCGCGCGCTACAACCGGGAGACCCTGGAGGTGCACTACAAGGGCAAGTCCATCGCCGAGGTGCTGGACATGCCGATCGAGGAGGCGCTCGACTTCTTCGAGGCGGTGCCGACCATCGCGCGGCACCTGCGCACCCTGAACGAGGTCGGGCTCGGATACGTCCGCCTCGGACAGTCCGCGCCGACGCTCTCCGGCGGCGAGGCCCAGCGCGTGAAGCTCGCCAGCGAGCTGCAGAAGCGCTCGACCGGACGCACGGTCTACGTCCTCGACGAGCCCACCACGGGCCTGCACTTCGAGGACATCAGCAAGCTGATCGCCGTGCTGTCGGGGCTGGTCGACAAGGGCAACAGCGTCATCGTCATCGAGCACAACCTCGACGTCATCAAGACGGCCGACTGGGTTGTCGACATGGGCCCGGAGGGCGGCAGCGGCGGCGGCCTCGTCATCGCGGAGGGCACGCCGGAAGCGGTGGCTTCCGTGCCGGACAGTCACACCGGCAAGTTCCTGCGGGAGCTTCTCGGGGACCGGGTGAGTGATTCGCCTGCGGCGCCTGCGCGGAAGAAGAGGGCTGCGCCGAAGAAGGTGGCGGCTTCTGCGAAGGCTGCGCCTGCGAAGAAGGTGGCTGCTCGGGTGCGGAAGGCGTAGCCGGTGGGGGTGGGGGTGGGTGGGCGCCTGCGGCGAGCTTTTCCCCACCCTGCCCCTTCCCGGCTGCGTCTGATGTGCGGCTCCGCCGCGTGGGGGGCGCTGCCCCAGACCCCCGACTGCGGGCCGGTTGGCGCCTGCGGCGGGCTTTGTTCCCCTACCCCGCCCCTTCCCGAAACTGGGGCTCCGCCCCAGACCCCGAACCTCGGGTCCGTTGCCTCCCCCAGCTACCTCCCCCAGAGGTGCCCCCAGCGGCGGGAACGCCCTTCGGGCGTGTCCTCAATCGCCGGACGGGCTGAATGCGCACCCCGAAGCCGGACGTGCCCGCACTTGCCCTCCGGCGGGAGGGGGTGGGGTCGGAGGGTGGGGTTATGGAACGCGGTGCGACTTCAGGGCACCCAATACGTCTTACGGTTTCCGCACCGCGTTCCAGGTTCCCAGCCCGGAGGCCCCACCCCCGGCACCCGCCACCACCCGAGCCCGGCCGGCGATTGAGGCCGCCCGCCGCAGGCGCACACAACCCGCACAAGACATCGGACCCGCACCCAGAACCGCCCCCGCACCCAGCGGAAAGCGCACCCACCACACGCCCAAGCCCGGCCGGCGATTGAGGCCACCCCACCCCAGCCACAACACACCCGCACCCGGGAAGAGGCCCTACAGAGCAAGCTCCGCCGCCCAAGGCGGCTCCGCCCCCGCGCGGGAGCACGTGGAGGCCGCCGCGCGAGCCGCGAAGTCGAGGAGGGGAGGCCAGGCCACCGTGGCCAGGCTCTCTCGCGACAGTGCCCCACATGTCGCGAGCCCGTGCAGAAGCGCCGCGTTCACCGTGTCGCCCGCACCGATCGTGTCCACGACCTCGACCGCGGGGGCCGGGGCCGTGTGCCGGGCGCCGTCCCGGGTGTGTGCGGACAGGCCCGCCGCCCCGTGGGTGATCACCACCGCGGCCGGTCCCTCGGCCAGCCATTCCTCGGGGGAGCCGCCCAGCCACCGGGCGTCCTCCTCGGACAGTCTCAGCAGGGTCACATGCGGCAGCCAGGAGCGGAAGCGGGCGCGGTAGGCGTCCGCGTCGGGGATCAGGCCCGCCCGGATGTTGGGGTCGAGGAGCGTGAAGACCCCGCGCTCCGCCTCCCGGCGCAGCAGCGCCTCGTACGCGCTCGCGCCCGGTTCCAGCACCAGCGAACACGTGCCCAGGCACAGCGCCGACACCGCCTCCGGCAGCGGCCCCGGGAGCTCGAACAGGCGGTCCGCGGTGCCCTCCGCGTAGAAGGCGTAGCCCGCGGAGCCGTCCGCCCCCACGTCGGCCACCGCGAGCGTCGTCGGCTCCGGCCCGCGCCGTACCAGCGAGACGTCGACCCCCGCGGACCGGAGGCCGTCCAGCAGGGCCTCGCCGAAGCCGTCCGCCGACACCCGGGAGCAGAAGGCGGCCGGACTGCCCAGCCGCCCCAGTGCGACAGCTGTGTTGTACGGGCCTCCGCCGCGCCGTGGCAGCAACGCGGGCAGCCCGCCCTCGCCGTCCGGTGGCAGAGGAGACGGCACCAGGTCGATCAGGGCCTCTCCGGCTATGACGATCACGAGGGAGCATCCTTTCCTGCCGGGTTCACGCCGGGCCCAGCCTGCCACGGCGCCGACCGCCCGAGGGGCCGCAAGTGGAATTCAGGGTGCCGGTAGGGTCGACGCGTTGTATTCGCAGCGCACCGTTGGAGCACCCATGACAGCCCCTGCTGACCCCACCGACCCGACCGTCCCCGGTACGGACCGCCGCACCGTGCTGCGCGGTGCCGCTCTGGTGGGTGCCGCGGGGCTCGGCGTCACCGCGTGCACGGGCGGCGGTTCCGGCGGCGGCAAGGGCGCGGCCGCGCCCACCGCCCCCGTGGAGCTCGGCGCTCCGGCCGACGTGCCCGTCGGCGGAGCGCGGCTCTACCGCGAGCAGCGCCTGGTCGTCTCGCAGCCCGCCAAGGGGGAGTACAAGGCGTTCAGCGCGGTGTGCACGCACGCGGGCTGCGTCGTCGACAAGATCGAGGACGGGAAGATCAGCTGCCCGTGCCACGGCAGCAAGTTCGACCCGGCCACCGGCAAGGTGCTCCAGGGCCCGGCCGGCGCGCCCCTGCCCGCCGTCCCGGTCAAGCTGGCCGACGGCAAGCTGATCGCGGGCCCTGACGCGTGACGCCTGGCGGCGGGCGCCGGGTGGTTCGGTTGCTCTTGTGGCCGGGCCGCGGGTCGTCCTTGCCGCACCACCGCTGCGCGGCGGTGTCCTCAAGCGCCGGACGGGCTGATCCGGACAGGCTGATGTGGCCGAGGACGGAGTCCAGAGAAGCGGCCACCGCTCACGTCCAGTCCCAGGTGATCCCCACGATGCCCGGCCGCACCCCCTGTTCCACCAGGTGCACTCCGCGGTGCCGTCCCGCCAGCGTCAGTTCCTGTTGCCCGGCGCGCGGTGCGCCCGCGGAGCTCTGGGCGAATCTGCGGCAGCGCACCGGCAGCGCCGCGCTGTCGAAGCGGACCTGAAGGACGTACTGCCCGCCCGCGAAGCTGAACCCCCGGACGTACTCGCTGCTCGGCCCCGCCGTGCCGTCCTCGAAGCCGTAGCCGAAGACGTAGGTCTCCCCGGCCCGCAGCCGGGTGTCGAAGAGCAGCTCGGCGACGAGGACGCCCGCCCCGGCGTGCCAGCGCACGCGCCCCACCCGGCAGTTCTCGAGGGCGCGCACCGCCACCTGCCCGGGGTCGCAGCCGGCGTCGCCGTGGTGGATGGCCACATAGCGGTCCACACCGTCCCGGTGGGCGCGGACGACGTGCTGCGAGTCGCGCTCCCGGAGCTCGCGTCCGGCGCCGATCAGGACCCGTTCCAGATGGCAGACGGTGTGCAGCCCGCCGTCCGCCGGTGACTCCAGCTCCGCCAGCAGCCGCTCCAGCGCCCGTGACTCCTCGACCAGGGAGCGGTAGGAGCGGGCCGCGGGCCGCTCCGCCCCGGGGCCGGGTGACGCCGGTTCGAGCAGCCGGCTCAGGGAGTGCGGGGGCAGCTCCAGCACCTCCTCCAGCGCGCGCACCGCCCGGAGCGACTCGGCCCGCTGGGGTCTGCGCGCGCCCTGCTGCCAGTAACTGAGGCTCGTCACCCCGACCCGTACGCCGCGCTGCGCGAGCCGGTGCTGCACCCGGTGCAGGGCGAGGCCGCGTACGGACAGCGCGGTGCGCAGCGCCAGATGGAACGGCCCGGTGCGCAGGGTCTGCGCAAGTTCGTTCTCGGCCGCGTCGGCCGCTGCGCCGCTGTGTGCCATCCGCTCGCCCCTCTGTGAATATTCACCGGCGGCGGGATCGATCCGGCTCACCGGACCGCTGTGATCCTCTTGACCGGGCACCGGCCGTTCACATCCGGTTCGCGCTGTTCACACCGCCGGCTCACCCAGCATTGAAACCTGTTGACCGGTCACTGACAACACCCTGATGCTCCTGATCAGCGTCCGGACGCGCTCCTCCGTCTCAACCCCCCGCCTCGGGAGGAACGTCCATGTCCCGTGCATCGGCACAACAGAAAACGACCGGAAAGAGCCGTATACGCGGCAGACGGCTGTCCGTCGCCGCGCTCGTCGCCTCCGCCCTGATCGCCGTCCCCACCACGGCGAGCGCGGCGACCGGCGGCGACCACCAGGCTTTCGCCGCGTCCAAGAAGCTCAACATCACCATGCAGGCCCAGCAGAAGACGAATTGGTGCTGGGCCGGCTCGGGCAACACCATCGCCACCTGGTTCGGGCGCGGCTACAGCCAGAACCAGTTCTGCAACGCGGCCTTCAACCGGCAGCAGGGCTCGGAGTGCCCCAACAACCAGGCCACCCTGGGCAATGTGCAGAACGCCCTGAACTGGGCGGGCATCAACTCCGGCTCGTACGTGAGCGGCTGGCTGCGCTACACGACCGTGCAGAGGGAGATCAACGCGAACCGGCCCATGGAGACCCGCATCCAGTGGTCCTCCGGCGGCGGCCACATGCACGTCCTCTACGGGTACGACGACTCCAGCAGCTGGGTCTACTGGGGCGACCCGTGGCCGTCCAACAACCGCTACAACTGGGCCTCGCACAGCTGGTACGTGAACAACGACCAGTTCTCGTGGACCCACTCGCTCTACGGGATCGGGGCGTGATGTCATGAGCGCGCACATCAGGAAGAACGCGGCCCGTGCGGCGGCCGCCGGGGCGTTCACCGCCGCCCTGCTCGGCCTCGCGCCCCTCGCGCACGCCGACGGGAACCCGGTCCCCGCCCCCCTCGCCCCGCCCGCCGCGGGAGTCACGGCCGCGCACGAGGCGGCGGCCGCCCCCGCGACGCTCGACACCCTCGCCCGCTTCTTCGCCCGCGACGGAGCCGTCGCCCAGTCGAAGGCGCGGCCGAGGATCGACGGCGCGACGGTGCCCGTCTACTCGCTCGCCCCGGAGTTCGTGGCGGGCAAGAAGGACGCCCCGGTCGCCCAGCTCGAGTTCCTCGCCAGCGGGGCGGTCTCCGCCGACGGGCAGAAGGCGTCGGTGTGGACGGTGAAGTCCGGGGACGCCTGGAAGGTCGTCAACATCGCCACCGGCGACGACGAGACGCGCTACGCCGCCGAGGGCGCGCGGAAGCTCAGCGGCGGCACCGTCTTCCACGAGCCGCAGATCGACGCCTGGTACGTCCAGCGCGGCGACCGCGTGCTGCCGCTCGACGCCGACGCCACCCGGGCGATCGGGGCAGGCGGCACGAGCGTCGAGAACTACCGGGCGCGCGTCCACAAGGCGTACGGCGACAAGCTGCCGGGCTCCGCGTACGCCCGGCAGGGCATGGCCGGCGGCTACGCGGAGCCGGCCGGCGGGACGGCGGAGAAGACCGAACAGGTCAAGGCCGCGTCCGCGGCGCGGACCGGCGCGGGGAGCCCGCTGAACGCGGGCGCCACCGCGACGGCCGCGGGCGCGGCCCTGGCCCTCGGCGCCTCCGCCCTGGTGGTCCACCGCAGGCGGCGCCGCGGCTGACCACCCGCACCTGGGGGCGGCCCCACAACGCCCCCGCTCCGGCCCCGGCGCGCACTCGCCGGGGCCGGAGGCGTGCCCGCGCCCGGCTGGGCGACGGCGTTGTCAGTGCCCGCAAGTAGGCTGTGGGACATGGCCGACCCCAGCAGCTACCGACCCAAGCCGGGACAGATCCCCGACTCGCCGGGGGTCTACAGATTCCGTGACGAGCACGGCCGCGTGATCTACGTCGGGAAGGCGAAGAGCCTGCGCCAGCGGCTCTCCTCGTACTTCCAGGATCTCGCCGGTCTGCACCCGCGCACGCGCACCATGGTCACCACCGCGGCCTCCGTCGAGTGGACCGTGGTCGCCACCGAGGTCGAGGCCCTCCAGCTGGAGTATTCCTGGATCAAGGAGTACGACCCGCGCTTCAACGTCAAGTACCGCGACGACAAGAGCTACCCCTCCCTCGCCGTCACGCTGGGCGAGGAGTTCCCGCGCGTGCAGGTCATGCGCGGCCCCAAGAAGAAGGGCGTGCGCTATTTCGGCCCGTACGCCCACGCCTGGGCGATCCGCGAGACCGTCGACCTGATGCTGCGCGTCTTTCCCGTACGCACCTGCTCCGCCGGGGTGTTCAAGCGCTCCGCCCAGATCGGCCGCCCCTGCCTCCTCGGCTACATCGGCAAGTGCTCCGCCCCGTGCGTCGGCCGCGTCACCCCCGAGGAGCACCGCGAACTGGCCGAGGAGTTCTGCGACTTCATGGCCGGCCGCACCGGCGCCTATCTGCGCCGCCTCGAGGAGCGCATGCGCGAGGCCGCCGAGGAGATGGAGTACGAGAAGGCGGCCCGGCTGCGTGACGACATAGAGGCGCTGCGCCGCGCCATGGAGAAGAACGCGGTCGTCCTCGCCGACGCCACCGACGCCGACCTCATCGCCGTCGCGGAGGACGAACTGGAGGCCGCCGTCCAGATCTTCCACGTGCGCGGCGGGCGGGTGCGCGGCCAGCGCGGCTGGGTGACCGACAAGGTCGAGGCCGTCGACACCGCGGGCCTGGTCGAGCACGCCCTCCAGCAGCTCTACGGCGAGGAGAAGGGCGACGCGGTCCCCAAGGAGGTCCTTGTCCCCGCCCTGCCCGACCCGGTGGAGCCCGTCGCCCAGTGGCTCGGTGAGCGCCGGGGCGGCCGCGTCGACCTGCGCATCCCGCAGCGCGGCGACAAGAAGGACCTGATGGCCACGGTCCAGCGCAACGCCGCGCAGGCCCTCGCGCTGCACAAGACCAAGCGCGCCTCCGACCTCACCACCCGCTCCCGCGCCCTGGAGGAGATCGCGGAGGCCCTCGGGCTGGACTCGGCACCGCTGCGCATCGAGTGCTTCGACATCTCCCACCTCCAGGGGCAGGACGTCGTGGCGTCCATGGTCGTCTTCGAGGACGGCCTCGCCCGCAAGAGCGAGTACCGCCGCTTCCAGATCACCGGCCGGGTCGGCGACACCCAGGTCTGGCACGGCCAGGGCCAGGACGACGTCCGCTCGATGCACGAGGTCGTCGCCCGCCGCTTCCGCCGCTATCTGCGGGAGCAGCAGAAGGCGGGGGAGTGGTCCGAGGCGAACGCCGTCGAGGACAGCGAGGACGGCCCCCTCCACGCCGAGGACGACAAGCCCAAGCGCTTCGCCTATCCGCCGCAGCTCGTCGTGGTCGACGGCGGGCAGCCGCAGGTCGCCGCCGCCCGGCGGGCCCTGGACGACCTCGGCATCAGCGACGTGGCCGTCTGCGGCCTCGCCAAGCGCCTCGAAGAGGTCTGGCTGCCCGGCGAGGACGATCCCGTCGTCCTGCCGCGCACCAGCGAGGGCCTCTATCTCCTCCAGCGCGTCCGTGACGAGGCGCACCGCTTCGCCATCTCCTACCAGCGCGGCAAGCGCTCCAAGAGCATGAAGGCCGGACCGCTGGACGCCGTCCCCGGCCTCGGGGACACCCGCAAGCGGGCGCTGATCAAGCACTTCGGCTCGGTCAAGCGGCTGCGGGCCGCGACGGTGGAGCAGATCTGCGAGACGCCCGGCATCGGCCGCAAGACGGCCGAGACGATCGCCGCCGCGCTCGCCGCGACAGCGCCGCCCGCCCCTGCCGTCAACACCGCGACTGGCGAGATCATGGACGATGCGGAGGAATGATGGACGTGGACGCCCACGGCCTCGGCCGGCGGTGCGCGCCCGGACGGCGGGCGCCGTCCGGGACACGGACACCGCAAGACGCAGTATGGAAGACGGAGCCGCGCCCCGCGGCACCGTCCGCAGAACGGGGGTAGC
Organism: Streptomyces sp. NPDC001407; assembly: GCF_042895325.1. Taxonomy (NCBI): domain Bacteria; kingdom Bacillati; phylum Actinomycetota; class Actinomycetes; order Kitasatosporales; family Streptomycetaceae; genus Streptomyces; species Streptomyces sp. NPDC001407. The sequence goes on along the minus strand of NZ_JBIAWF010000017.1, from coordinate 117,624 downwards.
AGCATGACCGGGACCGAGCGAGACGGAGCACAGGTGAGTACGGGCACGACGGCGGACACGACCGGTGAGGCGGCGGGCATCCCCGAACTGGTGATCATCTCCGGTATGTCGGGGGCGGGCCGCAGCACCGCCGCCAAGTGCCTGGAGGACCTCGGCTGGTTCGTCGTGGACAACCTGCCGCCCGCCCTGATCCCCACCATGGTGGACCTCGGCGCCCGCTCGCAGGGCAACGTGGCCCGGATCGCCGTGGTCGTGGACGTCCGCGGCCGCCGCTTCTTCGACAACCTCCGGGAGTCCCTCGCCGACCTCGCGGCCAAGAAGGTCAAGCGCCGCGTCATCTTCCTGGAGGCCTCCGACGACGCCCTGGTGCGCCGCTTCGAGTCCGTGCGTCGCCCGCACCCCCTCCAGGGCTCCGGCCGCATCGTCGACGGCATCGCCGCCGAGCGCGACCTGCTGCGTGAGCTGCGCGGCGACGCCGACCTGGTGATCGACACCTCCAGCCTCAACGTCCACGAGCTGCGCGCCAAGATGGACGCCCAGTTCGCGGGCGAGGAGGAGCCCGAGCTGCGGGCCACCGTCATGTCGTTCGGCTACAAGTACGGCCTGCCCGTCGACGCCGACCTCGTGGTGGACTGCCGCTTCCTGCCCAACCCCCACTGGGTCCCCGAGCTGCGCCCCTTCACCGGCCTCAACGAGGAGGTCTCGGGCTATGTCTTCAACCAGCCCGGCGCCAAGGAGTTCCTCGACCGCTACACCGAGTTGCTCCAGCTGATCGCCGCGGGCTACCGCCGCGAGGGCAAGCGCTATGTGACCATCGCGGTCGGCTGCACCGGCGGCAAGCACCGCTCGGTGGCGATGTCCGAGAAGCTCGCCCACCGCCTGGCCTCGGAGGGTGTCGAGACCGTGGTCGTCCACAGGGACATGGGGCGCGAGTGACCGGCGGCACGTTCCGGCTGCGCCGCGGCCGCCGGCTCGTCCCCGCCCGCGCGAGCGGGCGGGGCAAGGGCCGCGTGGGCCGCGGCGCGCAGCCCAAGGTCGTCGCCCTCGGCGGCGGCCACGGCCTGTCCGCGTCGCTGGCCGCCCTGCGCCGCATCACCGGCGACCTCACCGCCGTCGTCACCGTCGCCGACGACGGCGGCTCCAGCGGCCGGCTCCGCGACGAGCTGGGCGTGCTGCCCCCCGGCGATCTGCGCAAGGCGCTCGCCGCGCTGTGCGGCGACGACGACTGGGGCCAGACCTGGGCCCGGGTGATCAAGCACCGCTTCGCCAGCGAGGGCGACCTGCACGGACACGCCGTCGGCAATCTGCTGATCGTCGCCCTGTGGGAGCAGCTCGGCGACCACGTGCAGGCCCTGGACCTGGTCGGCAAGCTCCTCGGCGCGCACGGCAGGGTGCTGCCCATGTCGGCGGTGCCGCTGGAGCTCCAGGCGCTCGTACGGGGCCACGACCCGGCCGAGCCCGACGCGATCAGCACCGTGTGCGGCCAGGCCACCGTGGCGCTCACCCCCGGAGAGGTGCAGTCCGTGCACGTCGTGCCGGAGGACCCGCCGGCCGTGCCCGAGGCCGTGGCGGCGGTGCTCGACGCCGACTGGGTGGTGCTCGGGCCGGGCTCCTGGTTCTCCTCCGTGATCCCTCATCTGCTGGTGCCCGAGCTGCTCGACGCGCTCCAGCAGACCAAGGCGCGCCGGGTGCTCTCGCTGAACCTCGCGCCGCAGCCCGGCGAAACCGATGGCTTCTCCCCGCAGCGTCATTTGGAGGTTTTGGCCCGACACGCCCCTAAACTCGCCCTGGACGTGGTGCTGGCCGACGAGGCCGCCGTGCCCGACCGGCAGAGCCTCACCGACGCCGCCAAGCGTCTGGGGGCCGCGGTCGAGCTGGCGCCGGTCGCCGCTCCCGACGGCTCCCCGACACACGACCCGGAGCTGTTGGCCGCCGCGTACGACCGTATTTTTCGGATGCATGGAAGGATCGGCCCATGGCGATGACGGCAGCGGTGAAGGATGAAATCTCCCGGCTCCCCGTCACCCGGACCTGCTGCCGGAAAGCGGAGGTCTCGGCGATCCTGCGGTTCGCGGGCGGGCTGCACCTGGTCAGCGGGCGCATCGTGATCGAGGCGGAGCTGGACACCGGGATCGCGGCCCGGCGGCTGCGCAAGGACATCCTGGAGATCTTCGGGCACACCTCCGACCTGGTGGTGATGGCCCCCGGCGGGCTGCGCCGCGGCAGCCGGTACGTGGTGCGGGTGGTGGCGGGCGGTGACCAGCTGGCCCGCCAGACCGGCCTGGTCGACGGCCGCGGCCGGCCGATCCGCGGGCTGCCGCCGCAGGTCGTCTCCGGTGCCACGTGTGACGCGGAGGCCGCCTGGCGCGGCGCGTTCCTGGCCCACGGCTCGCTCACCGAGCCCGGCCGCTCGTCCTCCCTGGAGGTGACCTGCCCCGGGCCCGAGGCGGCGCTGGCGCTGGTCGGGGCGGCCCGCAGGCTCCAGATCGCGGCCAAGGCGCGCGAGGTGCGCGGCGTGGACCGCGTCGTCGTCCGGGACGGTGATGCGATCGGCGCGCTGTTGACGCGTCTGGGTGCGCACGAGTCGGTGCTCGCCTGGGAGGAGCGGCGGATGCGCCGCGAGGTGCGGGCCACGGCCAACCGCCTCGCCAATTTCGACGACGCCAACCTGCGCCGCTCGGCGCGCGCCGCGGTGGCCGCGGGCGCCCGGGTGCAGCGCGCGCTGGAGATCCTCGGCGAGGAGGTCCCCGAGCACCTCGCCGCCGCGGGCCGGCTGCGCATGGAGCACAAGCAGGCCTCCCTGGAGGAGCTGGGCGCCCTCGCCGACCCGCCGCTGACCAAGGACGCCGTCGCCGGCCGCATCCGGCGGCTGCTCGCGATGGCCGACAAGCGGGCGCAGGACCTGGGCATCCCCGGCACCGAGTCGAACCTCTCGGATCTGTCCGACCTCTCGGAGGAGCTCGCCGAGGGCATGGTCGGCTGACCTGTCGGGCACGCCCCGGTCCGCCGGTCCGGCTGGAGGAATCCAGCCGGACCGGCGATCCAGGGCCTGTTGACATGACCATGAGCGCTTCATCAGCCTGACGTGCGTGCGACCCGATGTGCCGACCTCAGCAAGGGGAGCTCATGAGACGCAGGGCGAGACCGATCCTGGCGGCCGCTTCACTGATGATCAGCGGGCTGGCCGCCGCACCCTTCGCACACGCGCAACCCGCTCCGGGCACCACCGCCGACAGCGGCACCCTCTCCGTATGGACCGCGAAGGTCACCTCCGCACAGATCCCGCTGCTGCTCGCGGCGGGCATCGACGGACACGAACTGGGCGAGCGGGTCACCGTCGGCCGCACCGCGCCCGTCGAGCTCACCCTCACCCCCGCGCAGGCCGCCGGCCTGCGCGGGCAGGGCGTGGACCTCACCGAGAAGCGCGTCCCCAGGAAGACCCAGGAGCGGCTCAAGGCCACCGGCGACGGCGTCTTCCGCCCGTACGGCCCCAAGGGCGGCCTCGAGGAAGAGATCGTCGCCACCGCGCGGGCGCACCCCGGCCTGGCCAAGGTCGTCAGCATCGGCAAGACCGTGCGCGGCCAGGACATCCTGGCCCTGAAGGTCACCAAGGACGCGACGCGGACGCGCGACGGCGCCAGGCCCGCCGTGCTCTACATGTCCAACCAGCACGCCCGCGAGTGGATCACGCCCGAGATGACCCGCCGGCTGATGCACCACTATGTGGACGACTACGGCAAGGACGACCGCATCACCAGGCTGGTCGACCGCTCCGAACTGTGGTTCCTGCTCTCCGCCAACCCCGACGGCTACGACTACACCTTCCAGAGCCCCGACACCCGGCTGTGGCGCAAGAACCTGCGGGACAACGACGGCGACGGAAAGATCACCTCCGCCGACGGCGTCGACCTCAACCGCAACTTCCCCTACAAGTGGGGCTACGACAACGAGGGTTCCTCGCCCAGGCCCACCTCCGAGACCTACCGCGGTCCGTCCCCCGCCTCCGAGCCGGAGACCCGCGCCCTGGACGCCTTCGAGAAGCGCGTCCGCTTCAGGTACGCCATCAACTACCACTCCGCCGCCGAACTGCTGCTCTACGGCGTCGGCTGGCAGGTCGCCACGCCCACCCCGGACGACGTCCTCTACAAGGCACTCGCCGGCACCCCGGAGAAGTCCGCGATCCCCGGCTACCGCCCCCAGCTCTCCTCCGAGCTCTACACCACCAACGGCGAGGCCGACGGGCACGCGGCCAACGTCAACGGCACGATGATGTTCACCCCGGAGATGTCGACCTGCGAGACCGCGGCCAAGTCCGACCCGGACCACCGCTGGGACCCGGCCGACTGCCGCTCCTCCTTCACCTTCCCGGACGACGAGAAGCTGATCCAGCGGGAGTTCACCAAGAACCTCCCCTTCGCGCTCTCCGTCGCCGAGACCGCCGCCAACCAGGCGGGTGACGACCAGCCGGTCTCCTCCGTGGGCCTGAGCGCACCGGACTTCACCCCCGACACCTTCACCACCTCCTACGCGCGCGGCGAGGAACAGGACGTCGCCGTCACCGTCCGCAAGAGCGTGCGCGACAAGCGCCTCAACTACCGCATCGACGGCGGCCGTACGCACACCGCGCCGCTGGAGGCGTGGGAGGGCGGCAAGCGCTACGGCGGCCGGGACAACCTCCGCTTCGACCAGTACCGCGCCCAGGTGGAGGGCGCCGATCCCGGCTCCCGCGTCCAGGTCTGGTTCACCGGCCGTACGCGCGGGGGCAGGCCCACCGCCAGCGAGCCGTTCACCTACAGCGTCGCCCAGCGGCCCCGCGCCGACACCCTGGTGCTCGCCGACGAGGGCGGCACGACGGCCGCCCGCTCCGTCGCCGTCTACACCAAGGCCCTCGCCGACAACGGCCGCAGGGCCGCCGTCTGGGACGTCGCGCGGCAGGGCGCGCCCCACGCGCTCGGTGTGCTCGGCCACTTCGGCACCGTGGTGTGGTACTCCGGCGCGAACCGGCCGGGAGGCGAAACCCTGCTGGCCGTAAGGGACTTCATCAACGCCGGGGGCAAGGTCGTCGCCGCCGGGCAGCAGGCCGGCGGCAGCGCGCGCGTCGGCGCGGCCGACACCGACGACTTCAGCCAGTACTACCTGGGCGCAGGCGGCAGGGTCTCCTACGTCCGGCCGCCGCGCTTCGACGGCACCGGTGAGCTCAAGGGCACCTCGGCCGTGCTCGCCGACGCGCCGGGCAGCCCGCTGACCGCCGCCGGCGCGTACAGCCCGATTTCCGACGAACTGCCGCCCGCCGGCTTCCCGCAGTTCCGCAGCGCGCCCGCGGGTGACTACAGCGGCGTGCGTTCCCCCTTCCAGCCGTACGCGGGCTCCTGGATGGCGGCCGCCCGGCACCGGGACAGCGCCTGGATGCGGCTGGCCCGCACCGTCGACCTCACCGGGGCGAAGGCGGCCGACAGGCCCGCCCTCGGCTTCTGGCTCAGCCACGACACCGAGCAGGGCTACGACAACGCCGTCGTGGAGGTGCACACCGTCGGCCGCGACGACTGGACGACCCTGCCCGACGCCCGCGGCGGGACGACCGACCAGGCGCCCCTGGACTGCGGCTCCACCCTCGCCCTCCACCCCTTCCTCGCCCACTACCTCACGCTGCGTAGCGGCAGCTGCGTGGGCCAGGGCAGCACGGGCGGCTGGCACGCCTTCACCGGCTCCTCCGGCGGCTGGCGGCAGGTCTCCTTCGACCTCGGCGCCTACGCGGGCCGGAAGATCGAGGTGGCCGTCTCCTACGTCACCGACCCGGGCAGCGGCGGCCGCGGCGTCTTCGTCGACGACGCCACCGTCACCGTCGGCGGCACCGCCCAGCCCACGGAGGGCTTCGAGACCTCACTGGGGCCCTGGACCGTGCCCGGCCCGCCCGCGGGCAGCCCCGGGAACGCGGGGGACTGGGCGCGCTCGCAGGAGCTCGGCCACTACGCGGCGGCCGTCACCACCAGTGACACCGCACTGCTGGGTTTCGGTCTCGAACACGTATCAAATGGGAACGACCGCGCTCGTCTGCTCGGGAATGTGTTGCACGCCATTGACAGGTGACGGTCGAGGGGTCCGCCAATGTCACGTCCCTCCTTCGTTAGAGGTAGGGTCGGTGGTGGTCGGGGACATCCCATACAGCTCGCCGGCGGACAGACCGGCAAACCAACGAGGAGATCGGTTCGTGACGATCCGCGTAGGCATCAACGGCTTTGGCCGTATCGGTCGTAACTACTTCCGCGCGCTGCTGGAGCAGGGTGCGGACATCCAGATCGTCGGTGTCAACGACCTGACCGACAACGCCACTCTGGTCCACCTGCTGAAGTACGACACCATCCTGGGTCGTCTGAAGCAGGAGGTCAGCCACACCGACGACTCCATCACCGTCGGTGACATGACCTTCAAGACGATGGCCGAGCGCGACCCGGCGAACCTGCCCTGGGCCGAGCTGGGTGCCGACATCGTCATCGAGTCGACCGGCATCTTCACCAAGAAGGCCGACGCCGCCAAGCACATCGCGGCCGGCGCCAAGAAGGTCCTGATCTCCGCGCCCGCCAAGGACGAGGACATCACGATCGTGATGGGCGTCAACCAGGACAAGTACGACGCGGCCAACCACCACGTCATCTCCAACGCCTCCTGCACCACCAACTGCGTGGCGCCGATGGCCAAGGTTCTCGACGAGAACTTCGGCATCGTCAAGGGCATGATGACCACGGTCCACGCGTACACCAACGACCAGCGCATCCTGGACTTCCCGCACTCCGACCTGCGCCGCGCCCGCGCCGCCGCGGAGAACATCATCCCGACCTCGACGGGTGCCGCCAAGGCCACCGCGCTGGTCCTCCCGCAGCTGAAGGGCAAGCTGGACGGCATCGCCATGCGCGTCCCGGTCCCGACCGGCTCGGTCACCGACCTGGTCCTCGAGCTCGACCGCGAGACCAGCAAGGAAGAGATCAACGCCGCCTTCCAGAAGGCCGCCGAGGGTCAGCTCAAGGGCATCCTCGAGTACACCGAGGACGCGATCGTCTCCTCCGACATCGTGAACTGGCCGGCCTCCTGCACCTTCGACTCCTCCCTGACCATGGTCCAGGGCAGCCAGGTCAAGGTCGTCGGCTGGTACGACAACGAGTGGGGCTACTCCAACCGCCTGGTCGACCTGACCGTCTTCGTCGGCGGCCAGCTCTGATCTTTGCCCGGCCGCACGGTCGCAGGCACTGAGATGTAGGGAAGGGGCTCGTAGGGCGCGAAGGGGCGCCGTACGAGCCCCGTCCCATGACTGACCACAATGGAAACCCCCAGCTCCCGCTGGGAGGTGCCCCCAACCGGAGTCATTCATGAAGACGATCGACGAACTCCTGCAGGACGGTGTCGAGGGCAAGCGGGTCTTCGTCCGCGCCGACCTCAACGTGCCGCTCGACGGCACGACCATCACCGACGACGGCCGCATCCGCGCCGTCGCCCCGACGATCGCCAAGCTCGCCGCCGCGGGCGCCAAGGTGATCGTCGCCTCGCACCTGGGCCGTCCCAAGGGCGCCCCGGACCCCGCCTTCTCGCTCGCTCCCGCCGCGGCGCGGCTCGGCGAGATCCTGGGGAAGAATGTCTCGTTCGCCACCGACACGGTCGGTGACAGCGCGAAGGCCACCGTCGCCGCACTGGCGAACGGCGAGGTCACGCTGCTGGAGAACCTCCGTTTCAACGCGGGCGAGACCAGCAAGGACGACGCGGAGCGCGGCGCCTTCGCCGACCAGCTCGCGTCGCTGGCCGACCTCTATGTGGGTGACGGCTTCGGCGCGGTGCACCGCAAGCACGCCTCGGTCTTCGACCTCCCGGCGCGCCTCCCGCACGCCGCCGGCGACCTGATCGCCACCGAGGTCGGCGTGCTGAAGAAGCTGACCGAGGACGTCGCGCGCCCGTACGTCGTGGTCCTCGGCGGTGCCAAGGTCTCCGACAAGCTGGGTGTCATCGACAACCTGCTGGAGAAGGCCGACCGCATCCTCATCGGCGGCGGCATGTCCTACACCTTCCTCAAGGCCAAGGGCCACGAGGTCGGCATCTCCCTGCTCCAGGAGGACCAGATCCCGGTCTGCCTGGAGTACCTGGCCCGGGCCGAGAAGCGCGGCGTGGAGTTCGTCCTCCCCGTCGACGTCCTGGTCTCGGCCGACTTCCCGGACCTGAAGACCAAGGCTCCGGCCGACCCGGAGCTCGTCTCCTCGGACGCCATCCCGGCGGACAAGGAGGGCCTGGACATCGGCCCGAAGACGCGTGAGCTCTACGCCTCGAAGCTCGCCGACGCGGGCACGGTCTTCTGGAACGGACCCATGGGCGTCTTCGAGCACCCCGACTACGCCAACGGCACCAAGGCCGTGGCCCAGGGCCTCCTCGACAGTGAGGCATTCACCGTCGTGGGCGGTGGCGACTCGGCCGCCGCCGTGCGCATCCTGGGCTTCGACGAGACCGCCTTCGGCCACATCTCGACCGGCGGCGGCGCCAGCCTCGAATACCTCGAGGGCAAGACGCTCCCCGGCCTCGCCGCACTGGAGGACTGAACCACCGTGAGTGAACGTACCCCGCTGATGGCGGGCAACTGGAAGATGAACCTCAACCACCTCGAGGCCATCGCGCACGTCCAGAAGCTCGCCTTCGCGCTCGCCGACAAGGACTACGACCAGACCGAGGTCGCCGTCCTGCCGCCCTTCGTGGACCTGCGCTCGGTGCAGACCCTGGTCGACGGCGACAAGCTCAAGATCAAGTACGGCGCCCAGGACATCTCGGCGTACGACTCCGGCGCCTACACCGGCGAGATCTCCGGCGCGATGCTGGCCAAGCTCAAGTGCTCCTACGTGGCCGTCGGCCACTCCGAGCGCCGCCAGTACCACGGCGAGACCGACGAGGTCTGCAACGCCAAGGTCAAGGCCGCCTTCCGGCACGGGATCACCCCGATCCTCTGCGTCGGCGAGGGCCTGGAGGTCCGCAAGGCCGGCGCCCAGGTCGCGCACACCCTCGCGCAGGTCGACGGCGCCCTCAAGGACATCCCGGCCGAGCAGGCCGAGAGCATCGTCATCGCCTACGAGCCCGTCTGGGCCATCGGCACCGGCGAGGTCGCCACGCCCGAGGACGCGCAGGAGGTCTGCGGTGCCATCCGCGGCCGTCTCGCCGAGCTCTACGGCCGTGAGCTGGCCGACAAGGTGCGCATCCAGTACGGCGGCTCCGTCAAGTCCGGCAACATCGCCGCGATCATGGCGCAGCCCGACGTCGACGGTGCCCTGATCGGCGGCGCCGCCCTGGACGTGGACGACTTCGTCAAGATCGTCCGATTCCGCGACCAGTAAGCGAGCTATGACGACGGGTGCTCCCCGTCGTACCCTGTCGGGGCCGGGACCGGTGTTTTCTCGCCGCCCGGCCCCTCACCGTTCCAGTCCGAGAGAGTTGGTCCAGCCGTGGTCATGGGGTTCTCGATCGCCCTCATCGTCTTCAGCCTGCTGATGATGATGCTGGTGCTCATGCACAAGGGGAAGGGCGGCGGTCTGTCCGACATGTTCGGCGGCGGCATGCAGTCCTCCGTCGGCGGCTCCTCGGTCGCCGAGCGGAATCTCGACCGGATCACCGTCGTGGTCGGTCTGCTGTGGTTCGCGTGCATTGTCGCACTCGGCCTGCTGATGAAGCTCGATAGCTGACGTACCGTCGCGGACGCGGCCTATCATTGAGGTCGCGTCTTCGCGGCCGGGCTGTAACTCCTGCCACTGGACGCGCGTTGGGCCTTACGTAGACTGGGGCGCCCGCAGCGGAGTCCGTTCGGCCGACCCCGCGGCGCAGCCGCTATTTGGCACCGTGCAGCACCATCACGCAGGGAGTTACGACCGTGGCAAGTGGCAACGCGATCCGAGGAAGTCGGGTCGGAGCGGGGCCGATGGGAGAGGCCGAGCGCGGCGAGTCCGCACCTCGCCTCCGCATCTCCTTCTGGTGCTCGAACGGGCACGAGACGCAGCCGAGCTTCGCCAGCGACGCCCAGGTGCCGGACACCTGGGACTGCCCCCGCTGCGGCTTCCCGGCCGGTCAGGACCGGGACAGCCCGCCGGACCCGCCCCGCACCGAGCCCTACAAGACCCACCTGGCGTACGTCCGGGAGCGGCGCAGCGACGCGGACGGCGAGGCGATCCTCGCCGAGGCGCTCGCCAAGCTCCGCGGGGAGATCTGAGCGGCACCACCGAACGGACGGCCCGGCAGCGCACCTGAGAAGGTGCGCTGCCGGGCCGTTGTCAGTGGTCGCCGGTACGGTTTTCGACAGGGCGTCCTCCGGGGGGAATCGTGGCAGCTGTCGAGGATCCGACGGTCGTACCGGTCACATCAACGACCGTGGGCCGGACGGGAGTTCGGGGCGGGTTCGGGCGGCTGTGGGCCGCGGCCGTGGTGTCGCGCTTCGGCGACGCGCTGCGCGGTGCCGCGCTCCCGCTGCTCGCCGCCTCCCTCACAAGCTCGCCGCTGCTCGTCTCGCTGGTGACGGCGAGCGGCTTCCTGCCCTGGCTGCTCTTCGGGCTGCTCGGCGGGGCGCTCGCCGACCGGGTCGACCAGCGGCGGGCCATGTGGACGGTCGACGTGCTCCGCGGCGCCCTGGTGGCCGCCTTCGCGGCCGCCGTCGCCCTCGGGCACGCCACGATCGGTCTCCTGATCGCGCTCGCCTTCCTCCTCACCACCCTCCAGACCCTCTTCGACAACGCCGCCACCGCCCTGCTCCCCGCCGTGGTGCCCCCGGAGGGGCTCGGCCGGGCCAACGCCAGGCTGATGACCGGACAGCAGATCGCCGGGACGTTCCTGGGCGCGCCCCTGCTCCCGGTGCTGCTCGCCGTGGGCGCCGCGATGCCCTTCGCGGCCGACGCCGCCACCTATCTCCTGGCGGCCGCCCTCGTGGCGACCCTGCGGATACCGGCGCCCGCACGGGAGCCGCGCCCCGCCGGGCGGACGCTCCGCCATGAGATGGCCCAGGGCCTGCGAGCGCTGTGGCACGACGCCACGCTCCGCGCGCTGTGCATATCCACCACGCTGTGCAACGTGGCGGTCGGCGCGCTCATCGCGAGCCTGCCGCTGCTGGTCACCCGGTGGCTGCACGGCGGCGACGGAGGCTACGCGGCGGTCATCGCCGCGTACGGCGCGGGCGGCGTCGCCGGAGGGCTGCTGGCCGGCCGGCTCGTGGAGCGCTTCGGACCGGTGCGGAGCATGCTGCTCGGCGGCGCCCTCCAGACGGCCTGCCTGGTGGCGCTCGGCTCGGTGCGCGAACTGCCCGTCGCCGTCGCCGCCCTGAGCCTCTTCGGCTTCGCCGGCATGGTCTGGAACGTCACCCAGACGACGCTGATGCAGCGGCGCGCCCCGGCGGGCATGCTCGGGCGGATCAGCGCCGCCTTCCGCACCCTCGCCGTCGCCGGCGCGCCCTTCGGGGCCCTGGCCGCGGGCGCCGTCGCCACCGCATGGGGGCTGAACGCCCCCATGCTGCCCGCCGCGTCGCTCTTCGCGCTCGCCGTTCTCGCCCTGCTGCCCGCCGTGGACCGCGCCGGGAAGGGCACGACATCTCATACGGCGCCCTGATCACATAGGTTGGGGGTGGCGGGGCAGCTACGAGAAGAATGGGCTGATGTCCGAGATGAACGCAGAGGGCCGCAGGCTCGACCAGACGCCTGAGTGGAACGCACTGGCCAAGCACCGGGACGAGCTCGGGGAGGTGCACCTGCGACAGCTGTTCGCGGATGATCCCCAGCGGGCCGGGCGCTTGACGCTCACCGTCGGCGATCTGCACGTCGACTATTCCAAGCACCTGGTGACCGACGAGACGCTGCGCCTGCTGCGCGAGCTGGCGGCGTCGGCCGGGGTGGCGGAGCTGCGGGACGCGATGTTCCGCGGCGAGAAGATCAACACCACCGAGGACCGCGCCGTGCTGCACACCGCGCTGCGCGCCCCCGAGTCGGCGGTGATCAAGTCGGACGGCGAGAACGTCGTCCCCGCCGTGCACGCCGTGCTGCGCAAGATGCAGGTCTTCACCGACCGGGTGCGCTCCGGTGACTGGAAGGGTCACACCGGCAAGCCCATCAAGAACGTCGTCAACATCGGCATCGGCGGCTCCGACCTCGGCCCGGCGATGGCCTACGAGGCGCTGCGGGCCTACACGGCGCGCGACCTGACGTTCCGTTTCGTCTCCAACGTCGACGGCGCGGACCTGCACGAGGCCGTCCGGGACCTCGACCCGGCCGAGACGCTGTTCATCATCGCCTCGAAGACCTTCACCACGATCGAGACGATCACCAATGCCACCTCGGCGCGCAACTGGCTGCTGACGGGGCTCGGGGCGGGCGAGGACGCCGTCGCCAAGCACTTCGTGGCGCTGTCGACGAACGAGCGGAAGGTGTCGGAGTTCGGCATCGACCCGACGAACATGTTCGAGTTCTGGGACTGGGTCGGCGGCCGCTATTCGTACGACTCGGCCATCGGCCTGTCCCTGATGCTCGCCATCGGGCCGGACCACTTCCGCGAGATGCTCGCCGGCTTCCACCTGGTCGACGAGCACTTCCGGTGCGCGCCGCCCGAGGAGAACGTCCCGCTGCTGCTGGGCCTGCTCGGCATCTGGTACGGCAACTTCCATGGCGCGCAGTCGCACGCGGTGCTGCCCTACAGCCACTACCTGTCGAAGTTCGCGGCCTATCTCCAGCAGCTCGACATGGAGTCCAACGGCAAGTCCGTCGACCGTGAGGGCAATCCCGTCAACTGGCAGACCGGGCCGGTCGTCTGGGGCACGCCGGGCACCAACGGGCAGCACGCCTATTACCAGTTGATCCACCAGGGCACGAAGCTGATCCCGGCGGACTTCATCGGCTTCGCCAAGCCGGTGGACGACCTGCTGCCGGGTCTGGTCGCCCAGCACGACCTGCTGATGGCCAATCTCTTCGCCCAGGGTCAGGCGCTCGCCTTCGGCAAGACCGCGGAGGAGGTCGCCGCGGAGGGCGTCCCGGCGGAGCTCGTGCCGCACAAGACGTTCCGGGGCAACCACCCGACGACCACGATCCTCGCGAGCGAGCTGACGCCGTCGGTGCTCGGGCAGCTGATCGCGCTCTACGAGCACAAGGTGTTCGTCCAGGGCGCTGTCTGGAACATCGACTCCTTCGACCAGTGGGGCGTCGAGCTCGGCAAGGTCCTCGCCAAGCGGGTGGAGCCGGCGCTCAGCGCCGGCTCCGATGTACCTGGACTGGACGCGTCCACGGCTGCGCTGGTCGCGCGCTACCGGGAGCTGCGGGGGCGCTAGCCGTTGGCCCCTGGGGGCTGCGCCCCCCAGACCCCCTGACCGCGCTTCGCGCGGTGTCCTCAAACTCCCCCAGCGGTAGCTGGGGGAGCTCCCGCCGCAGGCGGCAACGGGCCCGCACGTCGGGGTCTGGGGCAGCGCCCCCACGCGGCGGAGCCGCATATCAGACGCAGCCGGGAAGGGGCGGGATAGGGGAACAAAGCGCCGCAGGCGCCAACCCACCCGGACCTGGGGCGGAGCCCCACGCGGCGGAGCCGTACGTCAGATGCAGTGGGAAGGGGCGAGGCTGGGGGAAAATCCCCCGCCCCGCCCCTTCCCGCACCTACAGCGGCGTCGCCGGCGTCAGGACGAAGCCGGAGGGTACAAGCTCCGCGGCAGCTGTGCCGCCGCGGCACGGTCCAGAAGCCAGAGCGTCCGGCGGGTGCCGTACGCGCCCGCCGCCGGTGCCTGGATCTCGCCCGCGCCCGACAGTGCCATCGCGACCGCGTTCGCCTTGTCCTCGCCCGCCGCGAGGAGCCAGACCTCGCGGGCCGCGCGGATCGCCGGGAGGGTCAGGGAGACCCTCGTCGGCGGCGGCTTCGGCGCGCCGTGCACGCCGATGACCGTGCGCTCGGTCTCCCGTACGCCCGGCAGTTCCGGGAACAGCGACGCCACGTGCGTGTCCGGGCCGACGCCCAGCAGCAGCACGTCGAAGGACGGCACGGGGCCGTGGTCCTCGGGCCGCGCGGCGGCCGCGAGTTCGGCGGCGTACGCCTCCGCCGCGGCGTCCGCGTCATTGCCGTACCGGTCACCGGACGGGGGCATCACGTGCACCCGTGCGGGGTCCAGCGGCACCGAGTCCAGGAGCGCCTCGCGCGCCTGGGTCACATTGCGCTCGGGGTCGCCCTCGGGCAGGAAGCGCTCGTCGCCCCACCACAGGTCCAGCCGGGACCAGTCCACCGCGTCGCGCGCGGGCGCCCCGGCGAGGGCCGCGAGCAGCCCGTTGCCGTTGCGCCCGCCCGTGAGGACGACGGAGGCGGAGCCCCGGGCGGCCTGCGCGTCCACGATCTTCGTGATCAGCCGGGCCGCCGCGGCCTGCGCCATCAGCTCCTTGTCCCGGTGGACGACGATCTGCGGAGCGCTCACTTGCCGGCCGCCTTCTTGCCGCCGGTCTTCCTGGCGGGCGCGGGCTTGGCCTCGGCGGCCGCACCGGTCTCGGCGGTCTCCGCCTGCGGAGCCTCGGGAGCCTCCGGGGCGGCCTCGGCCGTCTTCGCCGCCGCCGCGGCCGGTGCCGCACTCTTGCCGCCGTCGCCGAGCCGCTCCACGCCGTACTTCAGCGCGGAGGCGTAGGTGTCGTCCGGGTCGAGCCGCCGCAGTTCCTCGGCGAGGAGCTCGGCGGTGTCGCGCCGGTTGAGCGCCACCGCGCGGTCGGGCTGGCCCGGCATGGAGAGCGTGGCCAGGGAGCCGTCCGGGCGGTCCAGCACGATGGTGCCGTTCTTGGACTCCATGCGCACGGCCGTCAGGCCCGGCCCGTCGGAGACGGTCCGGCTGACCGGGATGCCGAGGCGGTCGGCGAGCCACATCGCGAGCAGCTCGCCGCTGGGGTTGTAGCCCTCGCCCGTGACGTCGGCGGAGACGATCTCGACCTGCTGCTGGTCGAGCGCGGCCGCGAGCATCGAGCGCCAGGGCGTGATGCGGGTCCAGGCCAGGTCGGTGTCGCCCGGCGCGTAGTGCGCCGCGCGGGCCGCCAGCTCCGTGAGGGGGTCCTCGGCGGCGTAGGCGTCGGTGACCCGGCGCTGGGCGAGCGAACCCAGCGGGTCCTTCTCGGGGTTGGCGGGGGAGGCCACCGGCCACCAGACGACCACGGGGGCGTCGGGCAGCAGCAGCGGCAGCACGACCGACTGGGCGTGGTCGATGACGTCGCCGTAGAGCCGCAGCACCACGGTCTCGCCGGTGCCCGCCGAGGTGCCCACGCGGACCTCCGCGTCGAGGCGGGCCTTGGCGCGGTCGCGGGGGGAGCGGCTGACCCGCTTGATGACGACGAGCTTGCGCGAGGGGTGCTCGCGGGAGGCCTCGTTGGCCGCCTTCAGCGCGTCGTAGGCGTGCTCCTCGTCGGTGACGATGACCAGGGTCAGCACCATGCCGATGGCGGGGGTGCCGATGGCGCGGCGGCCCTGGACCAGCGCGTTGTTGATCTTGCTGGACGTGGTGTCCGTCAGGTCGATTTTCATGGCCGGCGCCAGCTCCGTCCGTCACGTGCGAGCATCTCGTCCGCCTCGACGGGGCCCCAGGTGCCTGCCGGGTAGGACGCGGGCTTGCCGTTGGATTCCCAGTACTGCTCGATCGGGTCGAGGATCTGCCAGGACAGCTCGACCTCCCGCAGGCGCGGGAAGAGGTTGGCGTCGCCGAGGAGCACATCGAGGATGAGCCGCTCGTACGCCTCGGGGCTGGACTCGGTGAAGGACTCGCCGTAGGCGAAGTCCATCGAGACGTCCCGGACCTCCATCGAGGTGCCCGGCACCTTCGAACCGAACCTCAGGGTGACGCCCTCGTCCGGCTGCACCCGGATGACCAGGGCGTTCTGCCCCAGCTCCTCGGTGGCGGTGTGGTCGAAGGGCGAGTGCGGCGCGCGCTGGAAGACCACCGCGATCTCGGTGACGCGGCGGCCGAGCCGCTTGCCCGTGCGGAGGTAGAAGGGGACGCCCGCCCAGCGGCGGTTGTCGATCTCCAGCTTGATCGCGGCGTAGGTGTCGGTCTTGGACGCCGGGTCGATGCCGTCCTCTTCGAGGTAGCCGACGACCTCCTCGCCGCCCTGCCAGCCGTGCGCGTACTGCCCGCGGACGGTCTCCTTGCCGAGGTCCTTGGGCAGCCGCACGGCGCCCAGCACCTTGGTCTTCTCCGCGACCAGCGCGTCGGCCTCGAAGGAGGCGGGCTCCTCCATGGCGGTCAGCGCCAGCAGCTGGAGCAGGTGGTTCTGGATGACGTCACGGGCGGCGCCGATGCCGTCGTAGTAGCCCGCGCGGCCGCCGATGCCGATGTCCTCGGCCATGGTGATCTGCACGTGGTCGACGTAGGACCGGTTCCAGATCGGCTCGAAGAGGGTGTTGGCGAAGCGGAGCGCCAGGATGTTCTGGACGGTCTCCTTGCCCAGGTAGTGGTCGATCCGGAAGACCTCTTCGGGCGGGAAGACCTCGTGGACGATCCGGTTGAGCTCCTGCGCGGAGGCCAGATCGTGACCGAAGGGCTTCTCGATGACGGCACGCCGCCAGGAGCCCTCCTTCTGGTCGGCCAGGCCGTGCTTCTTCAGCTGCTGGACGACCTTGGGGAAGAACTTCGGCGGCACGGACAGGTAGAAGGCGAAGTTGCCGCCGGTGCCCTGTGCCTTGTCGAGTTCGTAGATGGTGTCCTTGAGGGTCTCGAACGCCTCGTCGTCGTCGAAGTCGCCCTGCACGAACCGGCAGCCCTGCACCAGCTGCTGCCAGACCTCCTCACGGAAGGGCGTGCGCGCGTGCTCCTTGACGGCGTCGTGCACGATCTGGGCGAAGTCCTCGGTCTCCCAGTCGCGGCGCGCGAAGCCGATGAGCGAGAAGCCCGGCGGCAGCAGGCCCCGGTTCGCGAGGTCGTAGACTGCGGGCATCAGCTTTTTTCGGGACAAATCGCCCGTGACGCCAAAGATGACCAGGCCCGACGGCCCCGCGATACGCGGGAGCCGTCGGTCCTGAGCGTCACGCAGCGGATTGCTGCTTGTGCTCAACTCACGCCTCCGGGGCGAGGCGCTTGAGCTCCGCCTCGGTGGACTTCAGAAGGTCGTTCCAGGACTGCTCGAACTTGTCGACGCCCTCGTCCTCGAGCAGCTGGACGACCTCGTCGTACGAGATGCCCAGCTTGGCGAGCGCGTCGAGCTCGGCCTTGGCCTGCTCGTACGTGCCGCGCACCGTGTCGCCGGTGATCTGCCCGTGGTCGGCCGTGGCCTCCAGGGTGGCCTCCGGCATGGTGTTGACCGTGTTCGGGGCGACCAGGTCGTCCACGTACAGCGTGTCCTTGTAGGCCGGGTCCTTGACGCCGGTCGAGGCCCACAGCGGACGCTGCTTGTTGGCGCCCAGCTTCTCCAGGGCGGCCCAGCGGTCGGAGGAGAAGACCTCCTCGTACGCCTGGTAGGCGAGGCGGGCGTTGGCCAGGGCGGCCTTGCCGCGCAGCGCCTTGGCCTCGTCGGTGCCCAGCGCGTCCAGGCGCTTGTCGATCTCGCTGTCCACGCGGGACACGAAGAAGGACGCGACCGAGTGGATCAGCGACAGGTCCAAGCCCGCGGCCTTGGCCTTCTCCAGACCCGTCAGGTAGGCGTCCATGACCGCGCGGTAGCGCTCCAGCGAGAAGATCAGCGTGACGTTGACGCTGATGCCCTTGCCGATCACCTCGGCGATGGCCGGCAGGCCCGCCTTGGTCGCCGGGATCTTGATCAGGGTGTTGGGGCGGTCCACCAGCCAGGCCAGCTGCTTGGCCTCGGCGACGGTGGCCGTCGTCTCGTGCGCCAGGCGCGGGTCGACCTCGATGGAGACCCGGCCGTCCTGGCCGTCGGTCGCGTCGAAGACCGGGCGCAGGATGTCGGCGGCGTCACGGACGTCCGCCGTCGTGATCATGCGGATCGCCTCTTCGACGGTGACCTTGCGGGCCGCGAGGTCGGTGAGCTGCTGCTCGTAGCCGTCGCCGCCGGAGATCGCCTTCTGGAAGATCGACGGGTTGGTGGTGACACCCACGACGTGGCTCTGGTCGATCAGCTCGGCCAGGTTGCCGGACGTGATGCGCTTGCGGGACAGGTCGTCCAGCCAGATCGCGACGCCTTCGTCGGAGAGGCGCTTGAGTGCGTCTGTCATCGGGATTGCATCTCCTACTAGTGGAAGCGGTCGCGTCAGCGACGGTTGGCGTCGGCGAGCTCGATCGACTCGCGGGCGGCGGCCACGACGGCCTCGGAGGTCAGACCGAACTCGCGGTAGAGGATCTTGTAGTCCGCGGAGGCACCGAAGTGCTCCAGCGAGACGATCCGGCCGGCGTCGCCGACGAACCGGTGCCAGGTCAGGCCGATGCCCGCCTCGACGGCCACGCGGGCCTTGACGTCCGGCAGCAGCACGCCGTCGCGGTACGCCTGGTCCTGCTCCTCGAACCACTCGACGGACGGCATGGAGACCACGCGGGTCGGGATGCCCTCCGCCTGGAGCACGTCACGGGCCTCGACGGCCAGCTGGACCTCGGAGCCGGTGCCGATCAGGATCACCTGCGGCCGGCCGCCCTCGGCCTCGAAGAGGACGTAGCCGCCCTTGGCGGCGCCCTCGTTGGCCTCGTACGTCGGGACGTTCTGGCGGGTCAGGGCCAGACCGTGCGGCGCCGGGTTCGTGGTGTGGCGCTTGGTGATCTCGCGCCAGGCGATCGCCGTCTCGTTGGCGTCGGCCGGGCGGACCATGTTCAGGCCCGGGATGGCCCGCAGCGCGGCCATGTGCTCGACCGGCTGGTGGGTCGGGCCGTCCTCGCCGAGACCGATGGAGTCGTGCGTCCACACGTAGGTGACCGGCAGCTTCATCAGGGCGGCCAGGCGGACGGCCGGGCGCATGTAGTCGGAGAACACCAGGAAGGTGCCGCCGTAGACGCGGGTGTTGCCGTGCAGCGCGATGCCGTTCATGGTCGAACCCATGGCGTGCTCGCGGATGCCGAAGTGGATCGTGCGGCCGTACGGGCTCGCCTCGGGGAGCGGGTTGCCCTCCGGGAGGAACGAGGACGACGCGTCGATCGTGGTGTTGTTCGAGCCGGCGAGGTCGGCGGAGCCGCCCCACAGCTCGGGCAGCACGCCGCCCAGCGCCTTGAGGACCTCGCCGGACGCCTTGCGGGTCGCGACGTCCTTGCCGGCCGGGAAGACGGGGAGCGCGTGCTCCCAGCCGTCGGGCAGCTCGCCCGCGGTGATGCGGTCCAGCTCGGCGGCGCGCTCGGGGTTGGCGGAGCGCCACTCCTGGAGCTGCTTGTCCCAGGTCGCGTGGGCCTCACGGCCGCGGTCGACGACCTTGCGGGCGTGCGCGAAGACCTCGTCCTCGACCTGGAAGGTCTGCTCCGGGTCGAAGCCCAGGACGCGCTTGGTGGCGGCCACCTCGGCGTCGCCGAGGGCCGAGCCGTGCGAGGCCTCGGTGTTCTGGGCGTTCGGGGCCGGCCAGGCGATGATCGTGCGTGCCGCGATGATCGAGGGACGCTCGGTCTCCTCCTGCGCCGCCTTCAGGGCGGCGTAGAGGGCCTGGACGTCGAAGTCGCCGTTCTCGGCCTGCTCGATGCGCTGGACGTGCCAGCCGTACGCCTCGTAGCGCGCCAGGACGTCCTCGGAGAAGGCGGTCTCGGTGTCGCCCTCGATCGAGATGTGGTTGTCGTCGTAGAGCGCGACGATGTTGCCGAGCTTCTGGTGACCGGCCAGCGAGGACGCCTCGGCGGAGATGCCCTCCTCCAGGTCGCCGTCGGAGACGATCGCCCAGATGGTGTGGTCGAACGGGGAGGCGCCCTTCGGGGCCTCCGGGTCGAACAGGCCGCGCTCGTAGCGGGCGGCCATCGCCATGCCCACGGCGTTGGCGATGCCCTGGCCCAGCGGGCCGGTGGTGGTCTCCACGCCGCGGGTGTGGCCGTGCTCCGGGTGACCCGGGGTCTTGCTGCCCCAGGTGCGGAAGGCCTTCAGGTCCGAAAGCTCAAGGCCGTAACCGGCCAGGAAGAGCTGGACGTAGAGCGTGAGGCTGGTGTGGCCGGGGGAGAGGACGAACCGGTCGCGGCCGGCCCAGTCGGCGTCGCTCGGGTCGTGCCGCATCAGCTTCTGGAACAGCAGATAGGCGGCGGGCGCCAGGCTCATGGCCGTGCCCGGATGGCCGTTGCCGACCTTCTGCACGGAGTCCATGGCCAGGACGCGGGCGGTATCGACGGCCCGCTGGTCCAGTTCGGTCCACTCGAGGTCTGTTGTGGTCGGCTTGGTGCTCACCCTCGGTTCAGGGCTCCTCTCCACATGTTTCGATTGCCGGGGGCGGTATGTTCCGCCACGACGCG
Source organism: Streptomyces sp. NPDC001407 (assembly GCF_042895325.1). Classification (NCBI taxonomy): domain Bacteria; kingdom Bacillati; phylum Actinomycetota; class Actinomycetes; order Kitasatosporales; family Streptomycetaceae; genus Streptomyces; species Streptomyces sp. NPDC001407. The sequence continues at coordinate 97,280 of NZ_JBIAWF010000017.1, read as the reverse complement.
GCGCTGTCGAGCCTACCCCGCAAGGGAGTGCGCCTTTTCGACACGCAGTCGGCTGCCCGACCCGACGTCCCGGGCAACCGGATCCGGATGACAAAGATTCCCGCCGCGGCTGCGGTGGTCATGGGTCCAGCCTGCCGGGGAGGGCGCCTTGGCGCCTCCCGAACGGGGCCACCGTGTCATGTTCCCCAAAGGCCCGGTCCGATGCGCGGGCACCGGTGACCGGGCGCGGATCGGGTCCGCTACGGTCCCAACACGACCCCACCCCGGCGGAGGCCGGGGTATCCCCTACGTCTAGAGTGGCGTGGTAAGCGCAAGCCTTTACCGGGTCGATCACGCCCGAGGTGCTTGCTGGCCTTATCTCTGTCAGGGGTGTGCGTGACGGCCGTCGAATCCCGTCCTGCGGGGGTGCTTTCGGAGACCTCCGGTCACCGGCCGTTCGGGGCCCGGGCCAAGGCATTCGTGGCGCTGACCAAGCCGCGGATCATCGAGCTGCTGCTGATGACCACCGTGCCGGTGATGTTCCTCGCCGCACAGGGCGTGCCCGACCTGTGGCTGGTCCTCGCCACGTGCGTCGGCGGTTATCTGTCCGCGGGCGGCGCCGGCGCGTACAACATGTACATCGACCGGGACATCGACGCGCTGATGGAGCGCACGGCCCAGCGCCCCCTGGTGACCGGGATGGTCTCGCCGAAGGAGTGCCTGGTCTTCGCCACGGCCCTGACCGTCGGCTCCACCGTCTGGTTCTGGTTCCTGGTCAACCCGCTGTCGGCGATGCTGGCGCTGGGTGCCAACGCCTTCTACGTCGTCATCTACACGATGCTCCTCAAGCGCCGCACCGCGCAGAACATCGTCTGGGGTGGCATCGCGGGCTGCCTGCCGGTCCTCATCGGCTGGTCCGCCGTGACCAACTCGGTCTCCTGGGCCTCGCTCGTCCTCTTCCTTGTCATGTTCTTCTGGACGCCGCCGCACTACTGGCCGCTGTCGATGAAGGTCAAGGGCGACTACGAGCGCGCGGGCGTGCCCATGCTGCCGGTCATCGCGGGCAACAAGGCGGTCGCCCGGCAGATCGTCCTCTACAGCTGGGTGATGGTCGCCGTCTCGCTGACGCTCCAGCCGCTGGGCTACACCGGCTGGTTCTACACGGTCACGGCGGCCGTGCTCGGCGGCATGTGGCTCAAGGAGGCGCACGCGCTCCAGGGCCGCGCCAACGCCGAGATCACCGGGGCGAAGCTCAAGGAGATGCGCCTCTTCCACTGGTCCATCACCTATGTGTCGCTGCTCTTCGCGGCGGTGGCCGTGGATCCCTTCCTGAGGTAATTACCGACCGGTAGCATCCTGCTCATGGCAGACACCACCACGCAGGCCGCAGCCACCGCACCCGACGCCCGGGCCGACCGCAAGGCGGCCCGGCTCGCCCGGCAGATCCGCGCCTTCGCCAAGGACCACGGCGGCGCCGCCGAGGGCCAGCTGGCACACATCGCCCGCGGCACCGTCCGCATCGCCCTCGTCGGCGCCAACGGCGAGTGGGGCACCCTCGTCGCCCCCTCCATGGAGACGGCGAAGAAGGCCGCCGAGCTCGCCGGACTCACCCTCCACGACGACTTCGACGGCGAGTTCGCCGCCAAGGTCCGCACCGGCCCGTACGAATGGTCCCGTATGGCGGGCATCCAGATCGGCGGCCCCAGCAATAACTGAGCGCCCCCTCGCCCGTTAGACCCGCCGGGAGCGGGACTCGGCACGGGGGGCGAGGGCGCGGATGGACGGCATGCCGCCGATCGTGGATCAGCACAGCCACGGCACGGTCCACGGCGAGCTGGGGCTCGGGAAGTTCGAGGCGCACCTCGCCGCGGCCGCCGGGTCCACCGGCCCCGCACCGCCCGGCACCACCTTCTTCGACAGCCCCGCCGGCCTCGCCGTGCGCCGCTGGTGCCCGCCCCTGCTCGGCCTGGAGCCGCACTGCGCGCCGGTGCGCTATCTGGCCCGGCGGCGGGAACTGGGCGCCTACCGCGCCGGGCGGCTGCTGCTGCGCGGCGCGGGCATCGGCACCTTCCTGCTGGAGTCCGGGGCGCCCGGCGCCCTCACCTCGGCCGCGGAGCTGGCGTACGCGGCGAACGGGCACGCCCACGAGGTCGTACGGCTCGAACCGCTGGCCGAACAGGTCGCCGACACCTCCGGCAGCGCCGGTTCCTTCGCCGCTTACGTCGCCGAGGCGCTGTGGGCGGCCGCTCGCGGCGCCACCGCCTTCGCCTCCGGGATCCGCTGCTGCGACGGCACCCCGCCGGAGCCGCCCGAGGTCCGCAGGGCCGTCGACCGCTGGCTGCGCACGCGCCGGCCGGGCGGCCGGCTGGACGAGCCCGTGGTCGCCTGCCATCTGCTGTGGACGGCGGTCGCCACCGGGCTGCCCGTGCAGCTGCACTGCCCCGACCCCCGGCGCGTGACGCCCTTCCTGCGCGCCACCGAGGGGCTGGGGACCGATCTGGTGCTGCTGCCCGACCCCTGGCACCACCGGCAGGCGGCGCGGCTGGCGGCGGGATTCCCGCACGTCTACGCGGACGTGGGCACCCGGCCCGAGGAGAGCCTGAGCGAAGCGCCGTTCGGGAAGCTGGTGTTCTCCACCGGGGCGCGGGCGCTCGCGGAGCTCTATGTGGTCGGCGCCCGGACCTTCTCGCAGGCCATGGAGAGGCTCATGAACGACTGGGTCGCCGACGGGGTGTGCCGGTGGGCGGAGGCGGGGCGGATCGCCTCGCTCGTCGCCGCCGGCACCGCCCGCAGGATCTACCGGCTGGGGACGGAGGCCGGCTGAAGCGCGTCGTGCTCGCCGGAGGGGGCGGGCACGGAGGCGAGCTCGCCGCGGTCGCGCAGCGCCAGGAAGACCCGCAGGACGGCGATCCACACCAGGCAGGAGCCGAGCATGTGGGCGCCGACGATCAGCTCCGGCTGGCCGGTGAAGTACTGCACGTACCCTATGACGCCCTGGAGCAGCAGCACGACGAACAGCTCGGTGACCCGGCGGCTCGGTGCCGCGGCCGCCTTGACGGCCCGCAGGGTGAACCACAGGGCGACGGTCAGGCCGACCACGACGAACACGAAGTCGACGTGCAGCTGCGTCAGCTCACGCCAGTTCAGCGGGATCCGGTGCACGTTCTTGGACGCGTCGCCCGCGTGCTTGCCCGCGCCGGTGACCACCGTGCCGATCACGATCAGCAGGGCGCTGGCGACGACCAGCAGCCAGCTCATCTGCCGCACCGGACGGGCCACCAGGTCACGCGGCTCGGCGTCGCCCTCGCGGCTGCGCTGCCACATCACCACGGCGACGGTCAACAGCGCGGTGGACAGCAGGAAGTGGGCGCTGACGATGTACGGGTTGAGGCCCGTCAGCACCGTGACGCCGCCGACGACGGCGTTGCCCATGACGATCCAGAACTGCGCCCAGCCCAGCCGGGTCAGGGAGCGCCGGCGCGGCTCACGCGCGCGTGCCGCGATGATCGCGAGCCCGACGACGCCGCACAGGACGTACGTCAGCATGCGGTTGCCGAACTCGATGATTCCGTTGATGCCCATCGCGCGCGTGGGCGTCAGGCTCTCGTCGGTGCAGGTCGGCCACGTCGGGCAGCCGAGCCCCGACTGGGTCAGCCGGACCGCGCCGCCGGTCACCACGATGATCACGGCCATGACCACACAGGCGAGCGCGGCCCGCTGGACGAAGCGCGCGGAGGGCTGCCAGCGGTCGGCGATCAGCTGGAGGGGGTTCATCGAATTCGGCACGGAGTCATCGTAAGGGCCCGCTTGTGCATGGATTCACGAGGGGGGTGCGTGGCGAATTGCCCGATGTCCGCCGGGCCGGCTCGCCCCCGGTCACTCCCAGCGGAAGAAGCGCGCCGCCGCGCCCAGTCCGAGCACCGCCCAGACCGCGAGGATGCCCAGGTCGGCCCAGGGGACGCCCGCGCCGTGCTGGAGCACGTCCCGCAGGCCGCCCGAGAGCGCGGAGATCGGCAGCAGGTCCAGCACCGTCCGGGCGGCGGCCGGGAACTTCTCCAGCGACACGATCACCCCGCCGCCGACCAGCAGCAGCAGGAAGACGAGGTTGGCGGCGGCAAGCGTCGCCTCGGCCTTGAGGGTGCCCGCCATCAGCAGGCCCAGCCCGGAGAAGGCCGCGGTGCCGAGCACGAGCAGCAGGACGACGGCGAAGGGGTTGCCGTGCGGGGACCAGCCCAGCGCGAACGCGATCACCGTCAGCAGGACGATCTGGAGCACCTCGGTGACCAGCACGGAGCAGGTCTTCGCGGTCATCAGGCCCCAGCGCGGCAGCGGGGAGGCGCCGAGCCGCTTCAGGACGCCGTAGCGCCGCTCGAAGCCGGTCGCGATGGCCTGGCCGGTGAAGGCCGTCGACAGCACCGCCAGGGCCAGGACGCCCGGGGCGAGGAAGTCGACGGCCTTACCCTCGCCCGTGTCGACGATGTCGACGGAGCTGAAGAGCACCAGCAGCAGGGTCGGGATGACGACGGTCAGCAGGAGCTGCTCGCCGTTGCGCAGCAGCATCCGGGTCTCCAGCGCGGCCTGCGCGCGGATCATCCGGCCCAGCGGCGCGGCCCCGGGCGCGGGCGTGAAGGTCCCGGCGCTCGTGCTCGTCTCGGTGCTCATGCCCGCAGCTCCTTGCCGGTCAGTTCGAGGAAGACGTCCTCCAGCGTGTGCCGTTCCACCGCTATGTGGTCCGGCATGACCCCGTGCTGCGCGCACCATATGGTGACCGTCGCCAGCAGCTGGGGGTCGATCTTGCCGCTGACCCGGTACGTACCGGGCGTGAGCTCCACCGCGGCGGAGTCCGCGGGCAGGGCCTTGAGGAGCGAGGCGAGGTCGAGCGAGGGGCGGCCGCTGAAGCGGAGCGTGTTCTCGGCGCCGCCGCGGCAGAGCTCCTCGGGGCTGCCCTGGGCGATGACCTTGCCGCTGTCGATGATGGCGACGTCGTCGGCCAGGGCCTCCGCCTCGTCCATGTAGTGCGTGGTGAGGACGACGGTGACGCCGTCCTGGCGCAGCTCGCGCACCAGGTCCCAGGTGGCGTGCCTGGCCTGGGGGTCCAGGCCGGCCGTCGGCTCGTCGAGGAAGACCAGCTCGGGGCGGCCGACGACGGCCATCGCGAGGGAGAGCCGCTGCTGCTGCCCGCCGGACAGCCGCCGGTAGGCGGTCCGCCCGCAGCTCTCCAGGCCGAGCCGCTCGACGAGCATGCCGACGTCGAGGGGGTGGGCGTGCAGGGAGGCGGTGTGGCGCAGCATCTCCTCCGCGCGGGCGCCCGCGTAGACGCCCCCGCTCTGGAGCATCACGCCGATGCGGGGCCGCAGTGCGGCGGCGTCGGCGACCGGGTCGAGGCCGAGCACCCGGACGGTGCCGCCGTCGGGGCGGCGGTAGCCCTCGCAGGTCTCGACGGTGGTCGTCTTGCCCGCGCCGTTGGGGCCGAGCACGGCGGTGAGGGAGCCGCGGGCGACGGACAGGTCGAGGCCGTCGACGGCGGTTTTCGGCCCGTACCGCTTCACCAGCCCGCGGACCTCGACCGCGGGCTCACGGCCGGGGGGCGGGGGGACGGCCGGGCTGTCCCCCGGGAAGACGCTGCGCATGGCGGGAAGTCTACGAACCCGGCGGCCCCCCGGACCGCCCCGGGGTGCGGGATTCCCCCGTACTCGCGGGTGATCTTGGCCGTGGCGGTTAGGTGACCCTTAGTGATCGAGGCCACCGGGGGGTGGTCCCGGTGAGGCTTGTCCGTATCCCGGTAATTACGCAACAATGGTGTTGTGAAATACGCGAGCGAGGCTCCGCAGGACCCCACGGCCGGGCCGGCCGCCGGGGTTCACGCGTCTGCCTCCGTGCCCGCGCGCGACGAGGAGCGCGTTCACGACGAGCAGCGCGGCACCCGTAACCGCGTCGCCCGCTCCATCCTCGACCACGGCCCGTCCACCGCGGCCGAGCTGGCCGTGCGCCTGGAGCTGACGCAGGCCGCCGTCCGCCGCCACCTCGACACCCTGGTCGCCGAGGGCGTCGTCGAGCCCCGCGAGAAGCGGGTCTACGGCGCGCGCACCCGCGGCCGCCCCGCGAAGGCGTTCGCGCTCACCGACTGCGGCCGCGACGCCTTCGACCAGGCATACGACAAGCTCGCCGGGGACGCCCTGCGCTGGATCGCGCAGGCCGCCGGCGGTGGCGAGATGGGCGAGGCCGCGGTCGCGGCCTTCGCCCGCGCCCGGATGGCCGCACAGGCCGAGGGGTATCGCAAGGCCCTGGAGGCCGTCGCGCCGGATTCCCGCGCGGAGGCCCTTGCCAGGGCATTGACCGAAGACGGGTACGCTGCTACGGCGCGTAGCGCGCCGGTCGGCGAACAGCTTTGTCAGCACCACTGCCCGGTCGCCCATGTCGCCGAGCAGTTCCCGCAGCTGTGCGAGGCGGAGACCGAGGTCTTCTCCCGCCTGCTCGGGACGCATGTGCAGCGTCTTGCCACCATCGCCCACGGCGACGGGGTGTGCACGACGTTCATCCCGCGCGGCAACCCGCAGAGCGAGAAGCAGCGCACCACCGAGACCACCACAGCATCCGCCAGCACGGCCGGGAGGAACCCCGCATGACTCTCCCCACGGAGACTGCCCACCCTGAGCTCGAAGGCCTGGGCACGTACGAATACGGCTGGGCCGATTCCGACGTGGCCGGGGCCGCGGCCAAGCGCGGCCTCTCCGAGGAGGTCGTCCGCGACATCTCGGCCAAGAAGTCCGAGCCGGAGTGGATGCTCAAGCTGCGTCTGAAGGGCCTGCGGCTCTTCGACAAGAAGCCCATGCCGACCTGGGGCTCGGACCTCTCCGGCATCGACTTCGACAACATCAAGTACTTCGTCCGCTCCACCGAGAAGCAGGCCGCCACCTGGGAGGACCTGCCCGCGGACATCAAGAACACCTACGACAAGCTGGGCATCCCGGAGGCCGAGAAGCAGCGCCTCGTCGCCGGTGTCGCCGCGCAGTACGAGTCGGAGGTCGTCTACCACCAGATCCGTGAGGACCTGGAGGAGCAGGGCGTCCTCTTCCTGGACACCGACACCGCGCTCAAGGAGCACCCGGAGATCTTCCAGGAGTACTTCGGCACGGTGATCCCCGTCGGCGACAACAAGTTCGCCTCGCTGAACACCGCCGTGTGGTCCGGTGGCTCCTTCATCTACGTCCCGCCGGGCGTCCACGTCGACATCCCGCTCCAGGCCTACTTCCGTATCAACACGGAGAACATGGGCCAGTTCGAGCGCACGCTGATCATCGTCGACGAGAACGCCTACGTGCACTACGTCGAGGGCTGCACCGCCCCGATCTACTCCTCGGACTCGCTGCACAGCGCCGTTGTGGAGATCATCGTCAAGAAGGGCGGCCGCTGCCGCTACACGACCATCCAGAACTGGTCGAACAACGTCTACAACCTGGTCACCAAGCGGGCCGTGGCCTATGAGGGCGCGACCATGGAGTGGGTCGACGGCAACATCGGCTCCAAGGTGACCATGAAGTACCCGGCCGTCTATCTGATGGGCGAGCACGCCAAGGGCGAGACCCTCTCCATCGCCTTCTCCGGCGAGGGCCAGCACCAGGACGCCGGCGCGAAGATGGTCCACATGGCGCCGAACACCTCCTCCAACATCGTCTCCAAGTCGGTGGCGCGAGGCGGCGGCCGCACCTCCTACCGCGGCCTGATCGAGATCGGCGAGGGTGCCCACGGCTCCAAGTCGAACGTGCTCTGCGACGCCCTGCTGGTGGACACCATCTCCCGGTCGGACACCTACCCCTACGTCGACGTCCGCGAGGACGACGTCTCCATGGGCCACGAGGCGACCGTCTCCAAGGTCAGCGACGACCAGCTCTTCTACCTGATGAGCCGTGGCCTGACGGAGTTCGAGGCCATGGCGATGATCGTGCGCGGCTTCGTCGAGCCGATCGCCCGCGAGCTGCCCATGGAGTACGCCCTGGAGCTCAACCGGCTGATCGAGCTGCAGATGGAAGGCGCGGTCGGCTGACGGCCGCCCCCCCACCCCGCAGCGACCCCTTTTGTGACAGGAAGAGAGCACGACGACAGCCATGGCTGACAACACTCCCGCCGGCAGCACGACCGACGGCGCCATCCAGGTGGGCGGGCCCCAGCAGCCCATCGACGCGCGCGTCAGCGCCCCCGCCTCGTACGACGTCGCGGACTTCCCCGTGCCGCACGGCCGCGAGGAGGAGTGGCGGTTCACCCCGCTGGAGCGCCTCCGTGGCCTGCACGACGGCACCGCGGTGGCGGACGGCGGCGGCGTCAAGGTCGAGGTGAGCGCCCCCGAGGGCGTCACCGTCGAGACCGTCGGCCGGGACGACGCCCGCCTCGGCCGCGCCGGCAAGCCGGTCGACCGCGTCGCCGCCCAGGCGTACAGCTCCTTCGAGAAGGCCTCGGTCGTCTCGATCCCGAAGGACACGGTGCTCACCGAGCCCGTCCGCATCTCCGTGCACGGAGAGGGCGGCGTGGCCTTCGGCCACCAGGTCGTCGAGCTCGGTGCCTTCGCCGAGGCCGTCGTCGTCCTCGACCACACCGGTGACGCGGTGCTCGCGGCCAACGTCGAGTACGTGATCGGCGACGGCGCCAAGCTCACCGTCGTCTCCGTCCAGGACTGGGACGGCACCGCCGTGCACGCCGCGCAGCACACCGCGCTGGTGGGCCGCGACGCCTCCTTCAAGTCCGTGATCGTCACCTTCGGCGGCGACCTGGTCCGCCTCCACCCCCGCGTCGTCTACGCCGCCCCCGGCGGCGAGGCCGAGCTCTACGGCCTGTACTTCACGGACGAGGGCCAGCACCAGGAGCACCGCCTCTTCGTCGACCACGACACCCCGCACTGCCGCAGCAACGTCGCCTACAAGGGCGCGCTCCAGGGCGACGGCGCCCACGCGGTGTGGATCGGCGACGTCCTCATCCGCGCCGCGGCCGAGGGCACGGACACCTACGAGCTCAACCGCAACCTCGTCCTCACCGACGGCGCCCGCGTCGACTCCGTGCCCAACCTGGAGATCGAGACCGGCGAGATCGTCGGCGCCGGCCACGCCTCGGCGACCGGCCGCTTCGACGACGAGCAGCTCTTCTACCTGATGGCCCGCGGCATCCCGGCCGACGAGGCCCGCCGCCTGGTCGTCCGCGGCTTCTTCGCCGAGCTCGTCCAGCAGATCGGCCTCCCCGACCTGGAGGAGCGCCTCATCGCCAAGATCGAGGCCGAGCTGGAAGCGTCGGTGGCATGAGCGCATTCGTGAAGGTGGCCGCCCTGAGCGAGCTGGAGGAGGACACCCCCAAGCGGGTCGAGGTCGACGGCACGCCGGTCTCCCTCGTCCGCACCGAGGGCGAGGTGTTCGCGATCAACGACATCTGCTCGCACGCGAACGTCTCGCTGTCCGAGGGCGAGGTGGAGGACTGCGCCATCGAGTGCTGGCTGCACGGCTCCAGCTTCGACCTGCGCACCGGCAAGCCCTCGGGGCTGCCCGCCACGCGCCCCGTCCCCGTATACCCCGTCAAGATCGAAGGGGACGACGTGCTCGTCTCCGTCACCCAGGAGTCCTGAGTTCCCCATGGCAACGCTTGAGATCCACGACCTGCACGTTTCCGTCGAGGCCGAGAACGGCCCCCGGGAGATCCTGCGCGGCGTCGACCTGACCGTGAAGCAGGGCGAGACCCACGCCATCATGGGCCCCAACGGCTCCGGCAAGTCGACCCTGGCCTACTCCCTGGCCGGGCACCCGAAGTACACGATCACCGGCGGCACCGTCACCCTCGACGGCGAGGACGTCCTGGAGATGTCCGTCGACGAGCGCGCCCGCGCCGGCGTCTTCCTCGCCATGCAGTACCCCGTCGAGGTCCCCGGCGTCTCGGTCTCCAACTTCCTGCGCACCTCCGCCACCGCCATCCGCGGCGAGGCCCCCAAGCTGCGCACCTGGGTGAAGGAGGTCAAGGAGGCCATGGAGCGCCTCAACATGGACCCCGCCTTCGCCGAGCGCAACGTCAACGAGGGCTTCTCCGGCGGTGAGAAGAAGCGCCACGAGATCCTCCAGCTGGAGCTCCTCAAGCCGAAGATCGCGATCCTCGACGAGACCGACTCCGGCCTGGACGTCGACGCGCTGCGCCAGGTCTCCGAGGGCGTCAACCGCGTCCGCGAGACCGGTGAGGTCGGCACCCTGCTGATCACGCACTACACGCGCATCCTGCGCTACATCAAGCCCGACTTCGTCCACGTCTTCTCCGGCGGCCGCATCGTCGAGTCCGGCGGCGCCGAGCTGGCCGACAAGCTGGAGAACGAGGGCTACGAGGCCTACCAGACGAAGGGCGGCGTAACCGCGTGACGATACTGCCGGGGCTCCTCGACACCGACGCGATCCGCAAGGACTTCCCGATCCTGGACCGCACGGTCCACGACGGCAAGAAGATCGTGTACCTGGACTCCGCGGCGACCTCGCAGAAGCCGCGGCAGGTCCTCGACGCGCTCAACGCGTACTACGAGCGCCACAACGCCAACGTCCACCGCGGCGTCTACACGATCGCCGAGGAGGCCACGGCGCTCTACGAGGGCGCCCGCGACAAGGTCGCGGCCTTCATCAACGCGCCCAGCCGCGACGAGGTGATCTTCACCAAGAACGCCTCCGAGTCGCTCAACCTCGTGGCCAACATGCTCGGCTGGGCCGATGAGCCCTACCGCGTGGACCACGACACCGAGATCGTCATCACGGAGATGGAGCACCACTCCAACATCGTGCCCTGGCAGCTGCTCTCGCAGCGCACCGGCGCGAAGCTGAAGTGGTTCGGCCTCACCGACGACGGCCGGCTCGACCTGTCCAACATCGACGAGATCATCACCGAGAAGACCAAGGTCGTCTCCTTCGTGCTGGTCTCCAACATCATGGGCACGGTCAACCCGGTCGAGGCGATCGTGCGCCGCGCCCAGGAGGTCGGCGCGCTCGTCGTCGTCGACGCCTCCCAGGCCGCCCCGCACATGGTGCTGGACGTCCAGGCGCTCCAGGCCGACTTCGTGGCCTTCACCGGCCACAAGATGTGCGCGCCCACGGGCATCGGCGTCCTCTGGGGCCGCCAGGAGCTCCTGGAGGACCTGCCGCCCTTCCTCGGCGGCGGCGAGATGATCGAGACCGTCTCGATGCACTCCTCGACCTACGCCCCCGCGCCGCACAAGTTCGAGGCCGGTACGCCCCCGATCGCCCAGGCCGTCGGCCTCGGCGCCGCGGTGGACTACCTCTCGGCGATCGGCATGGAGAACATCGCCCGCCACGAGCACGCGATCACCGAATACGCGGTCCGCAGGCTCCAGGAGGTCCCCGACCTGCGCATCATCGGCCCCACCACGGCCGAGGACCGCGGGGCCACGATCTCCTTCACCCTCGGGGACATCCACCCCCACGACGTCGGCCAGGTGCTCGACGAGCAGGGCATCGCCGTCCGCGTCGGCCACCACTGCGCGCGGCCCGTCTGCCTGCGGTACGGAATTCCCGCGACCACCCGGGCGTCGTTCTATCTGTACTCCACCCCCGGCGAGGTCGACGCGCTGGTCGAGGGCCTGGAGCACGTCCGGAACTTCTTCGGCTGACGATCGAGGCTGCTGACTGTGAAGCTTGATTCGATGTACCAGGACGTCATCCTGGACCACTACAAGCACCCGCACGGGCGGGGCTTGCGGCCCGGTGACGCCGAGGCGCACCACGTCAATCCCACGTGCGGCGACGAGATCACCGTGCGGGTCCGGCTCTCCGGCGAGACGATTGAAGACGTCTCGTACGAGGGCCAGGGCTGCTCCATCAGCCAGGCCAGCGCCTCGGTCCTCAACGAGCTGCTGGTCGGCAAGGATCTCGACGAGGCCCGCCGGATCCAGGAGACCTTCCTGGAGCTGATGCAGTCCAAGGGCCGGCTCGAGCCGGACGACGCGATGGAGGAGGTGCTGGAGGACGCGGTCGCGTTCGCCGGCGTCTCCAAGTACCCCGCGCGGGTGAAGTGCGCGCTGCTCAGCTGGATGGCGTGGAAGGACGCGACGGCGAAGGCGCTGTCCGAAGGGAAGACCGCATGAGTGAGAACGTGGACGTGACGACGAAGCCGGCCTCCGAGGAGGAGGTGCGCGAGGCGCTGTACGACGTCGTCGACCCCGAGCTGGGCATCGACGTCGTCAACCTCGGCCTCATCTACGGCATTCATGTCGACGACGCCAATATCGCCACCCTCGACATGACCCTGACGTCGGCGGCCTGCCCGCTGACCGATGTGATCGAGGACCAGGCGAAGTCGGCCACCGAGGGCATCGTCAACGAGCTCCGGATCAACTGGGTCTGGATGCCGCCGTGGGGCCCGGACAAGATCACGGACGACGGCCGTGAGCAGCTCCGGGCGCTCGGTTTCAACGTCTGAGACCGCCCGACCGCGCTTGCCGCAGCAGCCCGCCACCCGACCCGGTCAGGTGGCGGGCTGCTGCTGTGTGGCGCGGTGGGTCAGGCCATCCAGAAGAAGACGGCCGTCATGCGCTTGTCCTCCAGGGTGCTGCCCCAGTAGCCGGTGGCGCTGTGCATCATGTTGGCGGTGTAGAGGAGCAGCCGGTTGTAGCGGTGCGGGACGCGTACGTCCTCGGTGAAGGAGTCCGGCGGGACGAAGCGGGTGCCCAGGGCGTCGACGAGGTTGTTGTGCGGCGCCGTCACCATGTTGCCGCCGAGCCTGCCGCCGGGCAGCTGCTGCCGGTAGAAGCTGGTGCCGCAGTCCTTGGGCACGTGGGGGTTGAGGTAGAGCACCGCGGCGTAGCGGCACAGGGAGCGTGAGTCGGTGTGCGGGCGGGGCTCGGACTCGCCCTTGCCCACGACCTGGACGCAGTTGTGGTTGAGCGTCCCGCCGCCGGGCGCCGTCTCCATCCAGATCCGCCGGGCACCGGTCGCCTTGCGCACCAGCCGCTCCACGCGGTCCAGCTCGTCCGGTTCGAGCCCCGGCATGGTCCGCATGCCGGGCCAGCTCTCGGGCTTGTGCGGATACCCCTCGACCCAGTCGTCCTTCGCGAGGCAGCGCTCCCGGACGGCGTCGACGCCGGGGAGCACGTCGTCCAGCACCCAGTAGTCCCGGCCTGGGGTGGGTTTGCGGTAGGGAAGCACCGGCAGCGCGGGCTTCCGCGTGGGATCGGGGGACATGCGGCAGACCATACGGTCGACAACTGCCAGCGTTCGCCTCGGAATTGGTCAACAATGGCCCAACTCGGCCCATCGGTGGGTGACCGCGCCGCCACCGTGCGTGGGCCCGCCGCGGTGATCGTCGGTGGGGCCGGTTCGCATTGAGCGGCTGTGTCCGGTTAGCTTTCGACCATGACCGATGCAGTTGCTTCCCCCACCGGCGCCGTCGCCGCCGGCCTCGCCACGATCACCGAGGACGGCACCGTCCTCGACACCTGGTTCCCGGCCCCCGAGCTGGTCGCCGAGCCCGGCCCGGCCGGGACCGAGCGGCTGACCGCCGAGCGCGCCGCGGAGCTGCTGGGCGAGGCCGTCCTCAAGGCCGTCGGGCCCGACCCGCGCCGCGCCGTCGAGGTCGTCGCCGTCCGTACGGTCATCGCCTCGCTGGACGAGAAGCCGCTCGACGCGCACGACGCCTACCTCCGTCTGCACCTGCTCTCCCACCGCCTGGTCAAGCCGCACGGCCAGAACCTGGACGGCATCTTCGGCCTGCTCGCGAACGTCGCCTGGACCTCGCTGGGCCCCGTCGCCGTCGACCAGGTCGAGACCGTCCGCCTCAACGCCCGCGCCGAGGGCCTGCACCTGTCGGTGACCAGCATCGACAAGTTCCCGCGCATGACCGACTACGTCGCCCCCTCCGGCGTCCGCATCGCCGACGCCGACCGGGCCCGCCTCGGTGCGCACCTCGCGCCCGGCACCACCGTCATGCACGAGGGCTTCGTCAACTTCAACGCCGGCACGCTCGGCACGTCCATGGTCGAGGGCCGGATCAGCGCGGGCGTCGTCGTCGGCGACGGCTCCGACATCGGCGGCGGCGCGTCGATCATGGGCACCCTGTCCGGCGGCGGCAAGCAGATCATCTCCATCGGCGAGCGCTGCCTGCTCGGCGCCGAGGCCGGCATCGGCATCGCGCTGGGCGACGACTGCATCGTCGAGGCCGGTCTGTACGTCACGGCGGGCACGCGCGTGACCCTGCCGGACGGCGAGGTCGTCAAGGCGCTGGACCTCTCCGGCGTGAACAACCTCCTCTTCCGCCGCAACTCCACGACGGGCCGCGTCGAGGCCCTGCCGCGCTCCGGCTCGTGGGGCGGGCTGAACGAGGCGCTGCACAGCCACAACTGAGGCGCGGTGCTCGGGCGCGGTGCCGCCTGCGGCGGTGAGCGCCGTTGGGGCCCCCAGACTTCGTCCGGGGGCCCCAACGGGCTGGAGTGGCTGATGTGATCGCGGTACCGCGCGCAGGTCTACAGGGCGGCGTACGCCGCCACCAGCTCCGCCGTGCGGTCCGCGTCCGCCATCCGTAGCGGCGCCCGGACCGGGCCGCCCGGCAGGGCCAGAGCGTTGAGCAGGGCCTTCGCCGTCACCGTGCCCGGCAGGCCGGCGGCCATCATCAGCTGGACCAGGGGCAGGAGCCGCTGGTGGCGGCGGGTGGCCTCCGCCGTGTCCGCGCGGTCGAACGCGTCCAGGACCGCCGCCACGGCCGGGCCCGCGACGTTGGCGACCGTGCTGACGTAGCCGACGCCACCGACCGCGCGCAGCGGAAGAATCAGTTCCTCGACGCCGGAGTAGTAGGCGAGCCCGGTCTCGGCGATCACCTTCGAGCTGCCGAGCAGGTCGTAGGCGCAGTCCTTGACCCCGGCGATCCGCGGGTGCTCCGCGAGCCGCAGCACGGTCTCGGGCTCGATGCGGGTGCCGGTGACCGGCCGGTGTTTTCCCCTACCCCGCCCCTTCCCGAAACTGGGGCTCCGCCCCAGACCCCGGACGCGGCTGCGCCGCGTGTCCTCAAGCGCCGGATGGCTTGCGGTGAGGGCCGGGCCCCAGGCAGAGCCGGAGCTCAGATGATCATGCCTGATGTGCTCACCGTGACTGATCGGCCAGCGGGTCATCTATCGCGGCATCAGCCACATCCAGCCCGTCCGGCGATTAAGGACACCGCCGCGCAGCGGTGGTGCGGGGCGGCACCCTCGGAACCGAAACGGGGCTGCGCGGCTAAGGCGTCCAGCGCAGCACCTGCGGGTCGTGGTCGCTCGCCTGGTCCGCGAATTCCGCGTTGATGTGCACGATGTCGTAGTCCGTGCGACTGACATGACGGCTCGTCAGCACATGGTCGAGGACCTGGGAGTTGCCCTGGTAGACGTAGCCGTAGCGCTCCTTCTTCGGGAGCTTCGTGACCTGGTCGGTGAGGGCGCCGCCCGCGGTGAGCGCCTTGAGGGCGGGGGAGAACTGGTAGTCGTTGAGGTCGCCCGCGACGATCACGTTCGCTTGGCTGTCGGCCGCCAGCAGCCGCTTGACGAAGGCGTTGACGAGCTTCGCCTGCCGCGTCCGCTGGACCTCCGAGGTGCGGGCCGGGGGCTGGAAGCGGCTGTCGAGGCCCTGGTCGCCGCCCTTGGAGTTGAAGTGGTTGGCGACGACGAAGACGCGCTTGCCCCGGAAGGTGAACTGCCCGGCCAGCGGCTTGCGGCTGTTCTTCCAGGCCTCGTCGGCGGGCGCCACGCGGCCCGGGGAGGCGGAGAGCGCGGCCTTGCCGCCCTCGCGGACGACCTCGACGGCCGTGGTGGAGTCCCCGCCGGGCCGGTCGTCGAAGGAGACGCGCGCGGGGTTGAAGAGGAAGGCAGTGCGGATGTTGCCGCCCGGCTGGCCGCCGTCCTGGTCGTTCACCGGGTCGATCTGCCGCCACTGGTAGGACGGGCCGCCCGCCGCCGCGATCGCGTCCGTGAGCTTCTTGAGCGTCTGCCCGGCGTCCACGACACCGTCGTCCGTCGGCCCGTCGTTGTCCTGCACCTCTTCGAGCGCGACGATGTCGGGCGACGCGAGGTTGGTGACGAGGGCCGACGCCAGGCGGTCGAACTTCGCCTGCGGGGTCCTGGGGGAGAGGTTCTCGACGTTGTACGTGGCCACGGCCAGCTCGCCGCTCTTCTGCTTGCGGGTCGTCTCGCGCTTCAGCCCCTTGTCGGCGAGCGTCCCGAGCTCGGTGGCCTGAAGCGTGTAGCCGCCGAAGTTGTCGTAGTCCAGCGGCCCGGCGGTGGTGCCCGCGAGCACGTCCCCGACGTTCGCGACCGGGAAGGGGCGCTGCGCGTACGGGATGAGCGAAGACACCTTCACCCGCCCGGAGTTGGGGTCACCGTAGGATCCGTAGAGGGTGCCGCCGCGCGCCGTGCGGTTGTGCGCCGGAGCCGCGGTGACCCACAGGTCCTTGTGCGCGCTGGTCGGGCCGACGACGGGCGCGTCCTCGACCGAGACGCGCATGCCCTCCAGCGACTCGAGCCGGTCCAGGGCGTACGTGCCCGGCTTCAGCGGCAGCTTCTCGACGGACCCCCCGCGGGCGTCGGGCGCGTACCGCCGGGGCAGCGTCGCCGGGTCGAGCACGACGGCGGCGGGCAGGGCGTTGCCGGAGGACGTGACGGTCCAGGTGGCCTTGGTCAGCTCGGTGACCGACTGAAGGCCCGCGTCCTCCCCGCCGGGATAGAACTCCGAGACGGTGCCGGAGACGAGCACCGCGTCACCGGCCTTGACGTCCGGCGTGGCCGAGCCGGTGAAGACGAAGATCCCCTCGCTGGTCGCGGGGTTCGCGTCGGGGTGCGGGTCCTGGTACCAGAAGCCGCGCGCCGAGCCGAAGGCGCGTACGGCCGTGACGACGCCCGGCACCCCGCTCACCTGCCGGCCCGCGAGCGGGGATATCCGGGTCGTGCCCTGGATGTCGTGGATCCGGACCTCCGCCGCGCTCGCGGACTGCGGCGCGGCGAGCAGTCCGGCGGCGAGCGCGGCGGCGACGACGGACACGACCGTCGGGGGTCTGAGCAGAGGGCGGCGAGCGGGCACGAGGGCCTCCGGGAGAGGTGAGGGACGGGCGGGCCGGCGCGGAAGGCGCGCGGCCGAGCGTGTCCGGGCGGGCCGGACGGATCTACGCGCGTCAATGTCCTGCCTGGTCACGGCAGTTGTCAAGGTTCCGCGGGTGTACGGCAGCCGTCGGGGCGATGAACCGGGCGGCACCGGGGAAATCCCGTCTACGCTTGGTCATCGCGCGCCGGACGACCGCGGCGCGGCCTGTTCACGACGAGGAGATGACCCCCCTGATGTCCGGAGACCGCCCGACCATGCCGCCGGTGCGGCTTCACTCCGACGCGGAGCTCGCGCGCGACGCGCTGTCCACGCCGTTGCTGACCCGTGCCGCGCGGCTCGCCCGCTGGGCCGGCGAGAAGGGCATCCCGGTCGGTGCGGGCGGCGAGCTGCTCGCCGAGCAGCTGCGCACCGCCACCGAGCTCCTGGGGCTCACCGACGACGAGGACGGCTCGGCCTACGCCGCCGAGGCGTGGCAGCACGCGCTGGACACCGGGCTGGTGGACGCCGCCCCGCTCGCCGACCAGCCCGCGGACGCCGACCCCGACGAGCCCTCCGGCATCGCCACCGTGGGCGAGGAGATGGAGACCCTCACCTCCGGCAGCCCCGCCGACATCCTCGAACTCTGGCTCGGCGGCGTGGAGAACGTCCTCGCCGACGCCGCGGCCCCCGACCTCGGCGACATCGTCGACCAGATCTCCGAGGGCGGGGACATCGACCTCGACTCCCTCGACTGGAACCCCGAGGAGGAGGCCGACTTCCTCGACGGCGTACTCGGCAACCTCTATCTGCTGACCGCGCTGGACGAGAGCGCCGCCGAGCGCCCCGTGCCGCTGCCCGCGCTCGCCGCCTCGATGATCGTCCCCGATGACATGGACGAGCCGACCGACGACGTCCTCGAAGAGGTCTCCGACGCGATGATGCGCCTGGACGACCAGTTCCGGATGCTCGCGCCGACCGGGATCGTGGAGTACAAGCCCGTCGACGAGGCCCTCATCGAGGAGGTCGACGGCGAGGGGCACATCCGCGAGTCCGTCGACGGAGTGGACTCCGACAGCCCGGAGGACGAGGACGTCAGCCGCTACGGCCTGGTCACCCTCACCCCGCTCGGCGTCCACGCCGTCCGCACCCGGATGATCGACGCCGGGATCGACGCCCCTGCCGTCGGCGACCTCGCCGAGGAGAGCGCCGACGTCCTCCTCGCCGCGCTCCCCGGCCACCCCGGCACGGCCGCCCGCGCCGAGACGGAGCAGTGGCTGGCCCGCCGCGCGCCGCTCGACGCCGCCCGCGAGCTGGTCGCCGCCGCGCGCGGGGCGGACGACGAGGCGCCGCGCCGCCGGCTGTCCTGCCAGCAGACTCTCTCCCTCCTCGGCCCGGAGGCCGAGCCCGCCCTGCGCGAGGTCCTCGACGACCGCGAGCTCGGCGGCCTCGCCCGGGTCTGGCTCGCCGAGCACGGCGCGGCGGACATCCCCGAGCCCGACGAGACGATGGTCTTCTGGCTGACCGTCGACACGATCGCCGCACAGCTGGCGGCCGACGGCGACTCGGACGAACTGCGCGACCTGGTGACGGACCTGGTGGGCCGGCACAGCGGCTTCTTCGACTCGGCGTGGCGGGTGGACCACCCCGCTACCGCGGATGTCCTGGAGGCGATGGGGCGCTTGCATCCGGACAAGAAGACGGCGAAGGAAGCGCGCAAGGCGGCGTTCAAGGCGCGGTCTCGCCGTTAGGCGGTGGCCTTGGCCTGGGGTGGATCCGTGGGTTCGCCGGGTGCGGTGGTTCGCCTGCGGCGGGCTTGTTCCCCAGCCCCGCCCCTTCCCGAAACTGGGGCGCTGCCCCAGACCCCGACCTGCGGGCCCATTGCCGCCTGCGGCGGGAGCGCCCTTCGGGCGCGTCCTCAAACGCCGGACGGGCTGAAATCAGCCCGTCCGGCGTTCGAGGACACCGCGCGAAGCGCGGTCAGGGGGTCTGGGGTCTCCCCAGTTTCGGGAAGGGGCGGGGCAGGGGAACAAAGCGCCGCAGGCACCAACCGGTCCACCGCCAGGGTCTGGGGCGGAGCCCCCCACGCGGCGGAGCCGCACATCAGACGCAGCCGGGAAGGGGCGGGTAGGGGAAAAGCCCGCCGCAGGCGTCACCGGCGGGAATCTTCCGGCGTCACCGCTGTTGAAGCCGACGTGAGCGCGCGTATCAGGAAGACCCCCTTCTCCGTTCTCGACCGGTCGCGGACGCGACAAGGGCATGAACCAGGAGAAGCCCTCCGCGAAAGCGTCCGCTTCGCCCAGGACGCCGAGGCCCTCGGCTACCACCGCTTCTGGGTGTCGGAACACCACAGCGTGCCCGGAGTGGCCGGCTCCGCCCCCACCGTGCTGGCCGCGGCCGTCGCCGCCGCGACGTCGCGGATCAGGGTCGGCACCGGCGGGGTGATGCTGCCCAACCACCGCACCCTGGTGGTCGCCGAGCAGTTCGGCGTGCTGGAGTCCCTCTTCCCGGGCCGGATCGACATGGGCCTGGGCCGCTCCGTGGGCTTCACCGACGGCATCCGCCGGGCGCTCGGCACGGACAAGGACGCCATGGGGGAGTTCGGCACGCAGCTCGCCGAGCTCACGGCCTACTTCACCGGCGGCCCCCGCGCTCACCCCGAGGTCCACGCCCGCCCGGCGGAGGGGCTGCGGGTGCCCATGTTCGTCCTCGCCAACGGAGCGGGTGCCGAGCTCGCCGCAGAGGCCGGTGCGGCGCTGGTCATCGGCGGGCTGAACGGCGAGGAGAAGACGCTCTCGGCCATCGCCCGCTACCGATCCGCCTTCCGCCCCTCCGCCCTGCGCGACCGCCCCTATGTCGTCGTCGCGGGCAACGTGGCCGTGGCGGAGACCACCGAGCGGGCCCGCCGCCTGCTGATGCCCGAGGCGTGGGCACTGGCCCACTCCCGTACGCACGGCGTCTTCCCGCCGCTGACCTCCGCCGAGGAGATCGACTCCCTCGCCATGACCGACCGGGAGCGCGGCTTCTACGAGGCCGGGCTGCGCGGCCACATCCACGGCACGGAGGACGAGGTGGCCGCTGCGCTCGACTCGCTGATCGAGCGCAGCGGCGCCGACGAGGTGCTGGTCACCACCGCTTCCCACGACCGGGAGGCGCTGTTCGCCTCCTACCGCCGGCTGGCCCGCCTCGCCGGGCTGCCGACGGCCGCGTCACAGGGCCTGGGCGGCGGGCTTGACCAGGTCGCGCACCGTCTTTGACTTCACGTACTCCCCGAGAGCCGTCATCTCCCACTCGCCCGAGAACTGCCGGATGAACTTGCACATGAGGACACCGGTCTTCGCCTCGGCCCCCGTCAGGTCGAAGCGCACCAGCTCCTCGCCCGTACGGGCGTCGAGCAGGCGGCAGTACGCCTTGGCGACCTGGGTGAACTTCTGGCCGTTGAAGGAGCTGACGGTGAAGACCAGGCCGGTCACCTCGGGCGGCAGGCCCTCCATGTGCACGGTGATCGACTCGTCGTCGCCCGAGCCCTCGCCGGTGAGGTTGTCACCGGAGTGCTGGATCGCGCCGTTGAGGATCTGGAGCTTGCCGAAGTAGCAGGCGTCGATCATGTTGCGGTCGGGGCCGTAGGCGATGACCGAGGCGTCGAGGTCGATGGCCCGGCTGCCGTACGCGGGCTCCCAGCCGAGCCCCATCCGCACCGACCGGGCGAGCGGCTTGCCGCCCTTGACGAGGGAGACCGTCTGGTTCTTCTGGAGGCTGACCCGGCCCTTGTCGAGGTTGATCTTGCCGGGCGCGGGCGGGAAGGCGGGCGGCGCGGCGGGGGCCGGGGGGGCGGCCGGGGCAGCGGGGGCGCCCCACTGGCCCGCGGGCGGCGCCTGCGCGGGCACGGGCGGGGCGGCCGGCGGGGCGACGGGCTGCGCCGGGGCGGCCGGCTCCTCCACGCTCACCCCGAAGTCCGTGGCGATGCCTGCCAGGCCGTTCGAGTAACCCTGGCCGACCGCGCGCACCTTCCACGCGCCGGCCCGGCGGTAGACCTCGACGACCACCAGCGCCGTCTCCGAGCCCAGCCGCGGCGGGGTGAACGTGGCGAGCACGGAGCCGTCGTCCGCGCTGCGCACCGTCGCGGTCGGCTCGGTGCCCGCGAAGGTCGCGCCCGCGGCGTCCGGGCTGGCCGTCACCACGATCTTCTCGATGCCGTCCGGCACCGCGCCGGTGTCCACGGTGATCGAGTCGGGCGAGCCGGCGGACGCGGCGCGGTGGGTCACGCCCGGCCCGCTGGGCTGGTTGTAGAAGACGAAGTCGTCGTCGGAGCGCACCTTGCCGTCGGCGGTGAGCAGCAGGCCCGAAACGTCGAGCCGCACCGGTGCGGTGACGTCCACCGTCACGCGCGTGACGGCCAGTGGGATGTTCGAGCCGGGTGTCATAGCGGTCATGTCCCGGGTAACGAGTGGCCGCGCTTTGCGGTTCCATTACCGAACGCCGGATTCCCGCCCGGCCGCGGTCAGTGCTTCCTGGTGGGCGGGCTGTCCGTGCAGAAGGTCCCGCCGAGCCAGGCGTCGCCGGGCCGCGGGCCCTCGCCCTCCGCCGCGAGGAGCTCGGCGGCGTACGGCTCCGAGTCGTCCTGGGGCTCGTAACCGAGCGCGCGGGCGCCCGACAGGTCCCACCACAGGCGGGAGTTGGCGGAGCTGCCGTAGACCACCGTGTGCCCCACCCCCTCGGCCGTCAGCGCCGCGTGCGTCAGCCGGGCGCAGTCGCCGGGGCTCAGCCAGGTGGACAGCATGCGCACGGCCCACGGCGCGCGGAAGCAGGAGCCGATGCGCAGACAGACCGACTCGATCCCGTGCCGGTGCCAGTAGAGGGCGGCGAGGTCCTCCCCGAAGCACTTGGAGAGCCCGTAGAAGGTGTCCGGGCGGTGCGGCGTCGTGACGGGGATCGGGGGCGCGCCCTCGGCCGGGACCGGGGTGAAGCCGACGGCGTGGTTGCTCGACGCGAGGACGACCCGGCGGACGCCCTCCTGCCGCGCCGCCTCGTAAAGGCGGTACGTGCCCTCGATGTTGGCGTGCAGGATCTCCTCGAAGGGTGCCTCCACCGGGATCCCCGCGAGATGGACGACCGCGTCGACGCCCGCCATGGCCGCGTGCAGCGCCTCGCCGTCGTGGAGCTCCGCCGTGACGGCGTCCGGTTCGCCCTCGACCGGGCGCCGGTCGAACAGGCGCAGCCTGTGGCCGTATCCGGGGAGCAGTTCGCGCAGGAAGGTGCCGATGCCTCCGGCGGCGCCGGTGACGAGGACGGTGGGAGCGGTCGGCATGCGGTCACGCTAGGGAGGGGGACGGATGGGGTCAAGCACCCCGGATCCACCCCCTGTTTCGGCCCGCGCTCGTGGAACCGGCCGGAAGAAGACGCCTTTTCGCAGGTCAGCGGAATAACCCGGCGCCCGGCGCTGCTCCACACCCACACAGGATCCGCCCAACCCCGATCCGCAAGGAGTACACATGCCGAACGGTGCCATCGCCCAGGGGACTGTCGCCAAGGGCTACGAAGCGGTGCGCGAGGAGTTCGAGGCGACCCTCGCGGAGGAGCGCGAGGGGCACTCGGCGCAGCTCGCCGCCTATGTGGACGGCCATCAGGTCGTCGACCTGTGGGGCGGTCCCGGCATCGAGGCCGACTCCCTCACCGGGGTCTTCTCCTCCACCAAGGGCGCCGCCCACCTCGTCGTGGCGATGCTCGTCCAGGACGGCACCCTCGACCTGGACCGGGAAGTGAGCCACTACTGGCCCGAGTTCGCCGCCGAGGGCAAGGGGCGCATCACCCTGCGCGAGCTGCTCGCCCACCGCGCGGGCCTGGCCGGCGTCGACGGCGGGCTCACCCTGGAGGAGCTCGCGGACGACCGCGTGATAGCCGAGCGGCTGGCCGCGCAGCGCCCGCACTGGCGGCCGGGCGCCGCCTTCGGCTACCACGGCCTGGTCATCGGCGCCCTCACCGGCGAGGTCGTGCGCCGCGTGACCGGGCTGACCATGCAGGAGTTCTACGAGACGCGCGTCCGCGCCCCGTACGGCATCGACTTCTACATGGGCCTGCCCGAGGACCAGGAGCACCGGGTGCTGGACACCCAGCCGATGGACCCGACGCCCGAGCAGAAGCGCGCCCTTCAGGAGGTCGCCGGCGGACCGGAGAGCCTCAAGGGCATCGCGTTCAACCTCAACCACGCCGTGCCGACCGTGCTGGAGGCGCTGCCCAACTCCCGTGTCATCCGCGCGGGCGGCCCCGCCTCCGTCGGCGGCATGGCCTCCGCCCGCGGCCTCGCCCGGCTCTACGCGGCGGCCATCAGCAGCGTCGACGGCAAGGAGCCGCTGCTCACGCCCGCCACGGCCGCCGATTTCGCCCAGGTCCACTCGGTCGGCCACGACCTGGTCCTGCGTCAGCACAACGCCTTCGGCCTGGGCTTCGCGGCGGTCTCGGACACCGCCTTCCCGTTCCTGGGCGGGCGGTCCTTCGGGCACAACGGCGCGGCCGGGTCGGTCGCCTTCGCCGACCCCAGCCGCGCCCTCGCCTTCGGCTACAACCGCCGCCGCTTCGCCTTCCCCGGCGGCGCGGCCCCGGAGACGCCCCGCCTGGCCGCGGTGGTCCACGACTGCGCGTCGGCGAGCTGAGGGCCGGCCCGGCGAGGGGTCCCCCCGGACGAAGTCCGGGGGAGCGTCCTCATACGCCGGACGGGCTGGACATGGTGCACGTGATCGTCGACGCGCACCACATCCGGCCCATCGGCGGCACTTCGAGGGCGCATCCGCCGCGCACGGCTACCGCACCACCTTCCCCCTGAGCACCACCCGCCGCGGTGCGCCGAGCACCCTGACGTCCTCGCGGGGGTCGCTTCCGTAGACCACCAGGTCCGCCGGCGCGCCCTCCTCCAGGCCGGGGCGGCCGAGCCAGGAGCGTGCGCCCCAGGACGCCGCGTCGAGCGCGGCCGTCGCCGGGATCCCCGCCTTGACCAGCTCGGCGACCTCCTGGGCCACCAGGCCGTGCGCGAGCGAACCGCCCGCGTCCGTACCGACGTAGACGGGGATGCCCGCGTCGTACGCCGCGCCCACCGTCGCGTAGCGCCGCGCGTGCAGGCGGCGCATGTGGTCGGCCCAGCGCGGGAACTTCGTCTCGCCGCCCCGCGCGAGGGCCGGGAACGTCGCGATGTTGACCAGCGTCGGCACGATCGCCACGCCCCGCTCGGCGAAGAGCGGGATCGTCTCCTCCGTCAGCCCCGTGGCGTGCTCGACGCAGTCGATGCCCGCCTCCACCAGCGGCGCGAGCGACTCCTCGGCGAAGCAGTGCGCCGTGACCCGCGCCCCCAGCCGGTGCGCCTCGGCGATGGCGGCCTCCACCGCGCCGCGCGGCCAGCACAGCGACAGGTCGCCCGTCTCGCGGTCGATCCAGTCGCCGACGAGCTTGACCCAGCCGTCCCCGCGCCGCGCCTCGCGCGCCACATAGGCCACGAGGTCCTCGGGCTCGATCTCGTGCGCGTAGTTGCGGATGTAGCGGCGGGTGCGGGCGATGTGGCGGCCCGCGCGGATGATGCGCGGCAGGTCCTCGCGGTCGTCGATCCACCGGGTGTCGGAGGGGGAGCCCGCGTCCCGCAGCAGCAGCGCGCCGGCGTCGCGGTCCGTCGTCGCCTGCTTCTCGCTGGTCGAGCCGTCGACCGGCCCGTGGGCGTCGAGCCCCACGTGGCAGTGGGCGTCGACGAGGCCGGGGAGCACCCACCCCTCGAGGGTGGTGACGTCGCGTGTCCCCGTCGGCCGGTCGAAGGTGATCCTGCCGTCCACGGCCCACAGTTCGTCGCGCGTCCCGTGGTCGGGGTCCGGGCCGGTGAGCACGCGCCCCTTGATGTGCAGCACTCCGCTGTCGCTCATGGGATCACTGTATTCGGGGGCGTGTTCGGCGCGGCGGGGCCGCCGGAACGCGGCCCCGGGCCCCGGCCGGCGGGCTGTTTCCGTATTCGGCGCGGTCTGCGGTCCCGATTTCCCCTCCGTATATACGTGAATGCAAATTCCCTGCCTTCGCCTGCCCCCATGCCCTGACCCTAAACGCGCGAATTTTATTGGCGTCCGAGCGGGTGGATCTTTCCTGTGACCGACCCCACAATTCCGCCCGGAGTGTCCGGTAATAGCCGACAAATCGGCGTCGTTTCGGGGTGGCTCGCGCCCGCCCACGCTCGCGCGATAACACGGGACCGCCGTGCCGGTAAAGACCACACCCCCATGCATTTTTCGATTCACCTCGGTAAATTCACTCCGCATGACCGCCGCACAAGCAGACCTTGTACGTGCCCGCAGTGAATTCCCGGAAATGCCGGAGGGGCTCACGCTCGACACCCCGCGCGTCGAGGACGGGGCCGCGATCTGGCGGATCGCCCGTGACTCGAAGGCGCTGGACCTCAACTCCTCGTACAGCTATCTGCTGTGGTGCCGCGACTTCGCCGCCACCTCCGCCGTGGCCCGCGGCGCCGACGGGGAGCCGACCGGTTTCGTCACCGGCTACGTCCGCCCCGACCGGCCCCACACGCTCGTGGTCTGGCAGGTCGCCGTCGACCACGCGCACCGCGGCCGGGGCCTGGCCGCCGCGCTGCTGGACGGCCTCGTCGCCCGGGTCTCCCGGGAGCTGGGCGTGCGCGGTGTCGAGACCACCGTCACGCCCGACAACACCGCGTCCAACCGGCTGTTCGCCTCCTTCGCCGAGCGCCACGGCGCGCCCGTCGAGCGCGAGGTGCTCTTCGACGACGGCCTGTTCCCCGACGGCGGCCACGCCCCCGAGGTGCTGCACCGCATCGGCCCCCTCGCGGCCTGACCACCCCCGAGCCACCACCCCCGCCCTTCCTGGAGTTGCCGTGACCATCACCCCGCCCGCACTGAGCGTCTTCGAGAGCCTGGAGTCGGAGGTGCGCAGCTACTGCCGCAGCTGGCCCGCCGTCTTCGACCGCGCCCAGGGCAGCCGGATGTACGACGAGGACGGCCACACCTACCTCGACTTCTTCGCCGGCGCCGGCGCGCTCAACTACGGCCACAACAATCCCGTGCTCAAACGCGCCCTGCTCGACTACCTCGAACACGACGGCGTCACCCACGGCCTGGACATGGCGACGACCGCCAAGCGCGCCTTCCTGGAGACCTTCCAGGACGTCGTGCTCCGGCCGCGCGACCTGCCCTACAAGGTGATGTTCCCCGGCCCGACGGGCACCAACGCCGTGGAGGCCGCGCTCAAGCTGGCCCGCAAGGCCAAGGGCCGCGAGTCGGTCGTCTCCTTCACCAACGCCTTCCACGGCATGTCGCTGGGCTCGCTCGCCGTCACCGGCAACGCCTTCAAGCGCGCCGGGGCCGGCATCCCGCTGGTGCACGGCACGCCCATGCCGTTCGACAACTACTTCGACGGACAGGTCCCGGACTTCCTGTGGTTCGAGCGGCTCCTGGAGGACCAGGGCTCGGGCCTCAACACCCCCGCCGCCGTGATCGTCGAGACCGTGCAGGGGGAGGGCGGCATCAACGTCGCGCGCCCCGAATGGCTGCGCGCCCTCGCCGCGCTGTGCGAGCGCCGCGACATGCTGCTGATCGTCGACGACATCCAGATGGGCTGCGGCCGCACCGGCGGCTTCTTCTCCTTCGAGGAGGCGGGCATCACGCCCGACATCGTCACCCTCTCCAAGTCCATCGGCGGCTACGGCATGCCGATGTCGCTCACCCTCTTCAAGCCCGAGCTCGACCTCTGGGAGCCCGGCGAGCACAACGGCACCTTCCGCGGCAACAACCCCTCCTTCGTCACCGCGGCCGCCGCCCTCAACGCCTACTGGACCGACGGGCAGATGGAGAAGCAGACCCACGCCCGCGGCGAGCAGGTCGAGCAGGCGCTGCGCGCGATCTGCGCCGAGCACCCCGGCCTGGGCGGGCGCTACCGCGGCCGCGGCCTTGTCTGGGGCCTGGAGTTCACCGACCGCGCGCGGGCGTCCGCCGTCGCCGCGCGCGCCTTCGAACTCGGCCTGCTCATCGAGACCTCCGGCCCCGAGAGCGAGGTCGTCAAGCTGCTCCCGGCCCTGACCATCTCCCCCGAGGACCTCGACGAGGGCCTGCGCATCCTCGCCCGCGCGGTCCGCGAGACCGCCTGAGCGGCACCCGCCGCCCTCACGAGAGACAACCCGGCGAAGCCCGGAAGAAACCGAGAGAAGGAAGCACCACCATGATCGTCCGCTCGTTCAAGGACATCGAGGGCACCGACCGGCACGTCAAGGCCAAGTCGGGCACCTGGGAGAGCAAGCGCATCGTCCTCGCCAAGGAGCGCGTCGGCTTCTCCCTGCACGAGACCACGCTCTACGCCGGGACCGAGACCTCCATGTGGTACGCCAACCACATCGAGGCCGTCCTGTGCGTGGAGGGCGAGGCCGAACTCACCAACGACGAGACCGGCGAGACGCACTGGATCACGCCCGGGACGATGTACCTCCTGGACGGCCACGAGAAGCACACCATGCGCCCGAAGACCGACTTCCGCTGCGTGTGCGTCTTCAACCCGCCGGTCACCGGCCGGGAGGACCACGACGAGAACGGCGTCTACCCGCTGCTCACGGAGGAGGGCTGACATGACGGCCACGGCCGAAGACCTCTACCCCACCCGCGGCGTCCACGAGGTGTCCGTCCCCCGCCAGGACCCCGTCGTCTGGTCCGGCCCCGACGCTCCCGGGCCGATCGGCACGGCGGAGCTGGAGAGCTACGACCGCAACGGCTTCCTGACGGTCGATCAGCTCCTCGGTCCGTACGAGGTGGCCCGCTACCGCGCCGAACTCGACCGGCTGATCGCCGACCCCGCCGTACGGGCCGACGAGCGCTCGGTCATCGAGCCGAAGTCCCAGGACGTGCGCTCGGTCTTCGAGGTCCACCGCATCAGCGAGGTCTTCGCCGCGCTCGTGCGCGACCCCCGCGTCGTCGGCCGGGCCCGGCAGATCCTCGGCTCGGACGTCTACGTCCACCAGTCCCGGATCAACGTCAAGCCCGGCTTCGGCGCCTCCGGGTTCTACTGGCACTCCGACTTCGAGACCTGGCACGCCGAGGACGGGCTGCCGCGCATGCGGACCGTCTCGGTCTCCATCGCCCTCACCGAGAACCACGACACCAACGGCGGGCTGATGATCATGCCCGGCTCGCACCGGACGTTCCTCGGCTGCGCCGGTGAGACGCCGCGCGACAACTACAAGCAGTCGCTGCGCATGCAGGACGCGGGCACGCCCTCCGACAAGGCGCTGACGGGCTTCGCGGAGGAGCACGGCATCAAGCTGTTCACCGGCCCGGCCGGCTCGGCCACGTGGTTCGACTGCAACTGCATGCACGGTTCCGGCGACAACATCACGCCCTTCCCCCGCAGCAACGTCTTCATCGTCTTCAACAGCGTGGAGAACACGGCGGTGGAACCGTTCGCCGCACCGGTGCGCAGGCCGGAGTTCATCGGCGCGAGAGATTTCACGCCGGTGATGTGAGGCCGGTGATGTGACGCCGGGGGAGCGAGCGCCGGACGGGCCCTTCGGGGTCGGGCCCGTCCGGCGCTCGCGTCACGGCGCCGACAGCAGCCGGTCCACGTCCGCGGCCGTGTTGACGGCGTCCGTGGGGAGCAGGCCCCAGGCCGCGGTGCCGAGGTGCGTGGTCCGGGGGTCGAAGCGACCGGGCGCGAGGCTCTCCATACCGGTCCGCTATCCGCGCGTGCGATCGCCGCGTCCACGTCGTCAGGGGCGCTCGTCCTCCTCAAGGCCGAGAAAGCCGCGGCGAGTTCTGCCCCGGGAACGAGAAATGGATCAGTCCTGGGGAGTAGCGGGTCTGCCGCCTGGGCCGACGCGCCGCGGTGCCGTCCCCGGGAAGCTGTTCGCATGAACCGAACGACAGTGCCCGCGCTCCGAACGGCCTTCGACGACGACCACGTCACCGTCTTCCCGGTCGGTGACGACGACCATGCGACCGTCGTGAACCCGGGGCCGCCGCGGGCGGGACCGCCGGGCTGACCGCGCGGCAGGCTACGGGTGGCTGGGCGGCGGGTGTGGCGACGCGTGTGACGGGAAGCGACTCGCGCGCCGCGCGAATCGAATGCCGCTGCGAAACCTACTCGTTGGGGTGAACTGGCCCCAGGAGGCTGCCCGTTCACCCTCAAGAGGTCAAATATGGCGGGGTCCCGCCGTCGGCGCGGCGATGTCCCCCATGGACCGCGCCGACGGCACCACGCCTCTTGTGGGGGTTCCACACACGTGTACAGCACCACCAGCCCTTCTTTCGGCATGCCCGCACGCCGTCTCGCCGCGCTCGCGGTGACGGCCGCCGCGACAGCGACCGCCGTCGCCGGCCCCGCGCACGCCACCGGAAGCGGCTCCGGCGACCGAGGGAAGTCCGGCGCGGCCGTCCTGCGCACCGGACTCGACGTCGCCCTGCTCGACAAGACCGTCCACGTCCCGCTCAACGCCTCCCTCAACGAGGTGCACGCGCCGGCGGACGCGGACAAGACCGCCCTCACCGTCACGCTCGACGGCGTCGAGAAGGGCAAGCCCGTCGACGTCCTGCGCGCCGACGCCGCCACCGCCCGCGCCACCGCCGACGGGAACAAGGCGGAGGGCTACGCCAACCTCGTCCACGCCCGGGTGCACGTACCCGGCCTGCCGCTCCTCTCGCTCGTCGAGGTCCAGCAGGTCACCTCCACGGCCGTGTGCGAGGCGGGCAGGAAGCCCACCGCCACCTCCAACCTCCTGGGCAGCGTCTCGGTGCTCGGCAGGAAGGTCACGCTCACCCCGAACGGCCCGACGAAGGTCTCGGTGCCCGGTGTCGGCGACGTACGGCTGGACCTGTCCCGCACGGCCACGACGTCCCGCACGGCGGCGGCGAGCGCGCTGGCGCTCAACGTCTCGGTGAACCCGCTGAAGCTGAACGTGGCCGACGTGCGGGGGTCGGTGACGCTGGCCTCGGCCACGTGCGAGACGCCGTCCGGCGCGGCCACGGCCGGGCCGCGGGAGGCCGCGGCCCGGACGTCCGCGGAGCCGGCCGCCGCGAAGGATCTGGCCGAGACGGGGGGTGGCTCTGCCACGCCGTATGTGGTGGGGGCGGCGGCTGTGCTCGTGGCTGCGGGGGGCGGAGCGCTGGCGCTGGCGCGCCGCCGCCGCAGCTGCTAGCGGTTGTTTTTCCCCAGCCCCGCCCCTTCCCGAACTGGGGCTCTGCCCCAGACCCCGATGTGCGGGTCCGTTGCCGCCTGCGGCGGGGGCGGCCTGCGGCCGCGTCCTCAAACTCCCCCAGCTACCGCTGGGAGGTGCCCCCAACGGGCTGGAAGGTGCGGACCGTAACCAGCGAAATTCAGCGCGTCCGGCGCTTGAGGACACCGCGCGAAGCGCGGTCAAGGGGGTCCGGGGTCTCCCAGGTTTCGGGAAGGGGCGGGGCTGGGGAACAAAGCGCCGCAGGCGCAGACGGGCGCGATCCCCTACCCCGCCGACAAGACCTCGCGAAGTGCCGAGATGAAGCGGTCCGTCGTCGCACGATCCCGCACCGCCAGACGCAGAAAATCCGGGCCCAAGCCCGGAAACGTGTCACCGCGGCGGACCGCGAAGCCCAGGCCGCGCAGCCGGGAGCGGACCGTCACCGCGTCCGGCAGCTGGATCAGGACGAAGGGGCCCGCCGCCGGGCCGTGCACGCGTACCTCCTCGAACTCCGCGAGGGCCGCGACCAGATGGGACCGGTCGGACGCCAGGTGATGAGCCGCGTGGGCGGCCTCGGCCAGCGCCGGGGGCGCGCTGCACGCCTCCGCCGCCGCCAGGGCGGGGGAGGAGACGGGCCACAGCGGCTGGGCCCGCTCCAGCTTCGCTATGGCGCCGGGCGAGGCGAGGACGTAACCGATGCGCAGCCCCGCGAGACCCCAGGTCTTCGTGAGGCTGCGCAGCACGACCAGGCCCGGCAGGTCCGTACGGGAGGCCAGGGACTCGCGCTCGCCCGGCACCGCGTCCATGAACGCCTCGTCCACGACGAGGGTCCGCCCCGGGCGGGCGAGCTGGGCCAGCGCCTGCGCGGGGTGCAGGACCGACGTGGGGTTGGTGGGGTTGCCGACGACCACCAGATCCGCGTCACCGGGCACCGCGCGCGGGTCCAGCCGGAAGCCGTCCGCCGCGTCCAGCAGCACGCGCTCCACCGTGTGCCCGGCGGCCCGCAGCGCCGCCTCCGGCTCCGTGAACTGCGGGTGGACGACCACCGGCCGCCGCACCGGCAGGGCCCGCGCCAGCAGCACGAACGCCTCCGCCGCGCCCGCCGTCAGCAGCACCCGCTCCTCCGGCAGCCCGTGCCGCGCGGCCACGGCCCGCCGCGCGGCCCGCCCGTCCGGATAGGCGGCGAGCCCGTCGAGCGAGCCCGCGATGTGCTCCCGCAGCCACTCCGGAGGCGTGCCCGAGCGCACGTTGACCGCGAGGTCGGTCAACTCCGCACCGCCGCCGCGCACTTCGGCGTCGCCGTGGTGCCGCAGGTCGGGTTCACTGGGTGTGTGCATGGCCGCGGGCCACCTTCTCTTCTCCTCGACGCCGACTTGACGCCCGCGGGGCCCGTGCGAGGGCCCGACCCGGAAACGGTACTGACGGCCCGCCCGCCGCCCTCACCCGGGTCCGCGCGCGATCGCGCAGGTCACCCGTGCCGACTTCCGCTTGCCGACCACCAGCACCCCGCGCGGGCCGGCGGCCAGCAGCGCCGCGGCCTCGGCCACGCCCGGCACGCCCACGGCGGCGAGGACGGCCGGGGAGGGGTGCGGCACCGCGACGGCGGCGAGCGCCCGCGCACCGTACGACAGCAGCGGCACCCCGAGCCGGGCGGCGGCCTCGCGCAGCCCCGGCTCGCCGGCCTTCGCCTCGGCGGTGACCAGCGCCGCAGGCACCCCGCCGCCCGCCTCGCCGAGCGCCCGCCCGACGAGCGCGAGGACCTCGTCGGCCCCGGCGCCCCGCCGGGCGCCGACACCGACGTACAGCGGCGCGGGGACGGTCATCGGCTCTCCGGGGACGTACGGCGGTGGACATGCGGCGCGGGCGGGAGGTCAGTAAGCAGGAAGCAGCGCAACCGCGAGAAGGGTGGTGGACCGGTGCCGGTCGTCGTCGCCCTGGGAGCGTTCCTGATGACGCTGCTCGGCGGCTGGGCCGCCCATCGGGTCACCGACCGCCGCCACCTCATCCTGGGGCTCGCGGGCGGGCTCATGCTGGGCGTCGTCGGCCTCGACCTGCTGCCGGAGGCGCTGGAGGCCGCCGGGCGGAAGATCTTCGGAGTGCCGGTCGCCCTGCTCTGCTTCGTCCTCGGCTTCCTCACCGCCCACCTCGTCGAACGCCTCCTCGCCGTCCGCCGGGCGGACCACGGCCTCACCGGCCGGGAACGCGTCCCCCAGGTGGGGCTCACCGCCGCTGCCGCGCTGGTCGGGCACAGCGCCATGGACGGCGTCGCGATCGGCGCCGCCTTCCAGGTCGACAGCTCCATGGCCGCCTCCGTCGGGCTCGCCGTCATCGCCCACGACTTCGCCGACGGCTTCAACACGTACACGATCACCGACCTGTACGGGAACCAGCGCCACCGCGCCCTCCTGATGCTCGGAGCCGACGCGCTCGCGCCCGTCGTCGGTGCCGCCTCGACGCTGCTGTTCACCCTTCCGGAGCACTCCCTCGGCATGTACCTCGGATTCTTCGGCGGGGTGCTGCTCTATCTGGCGGCCTCCGACATCCTCCCCGAGGCCCACCACCGGCACTCCGCCCGCTCCACGCTGGCCTGCACGGTGGCCGGGGTGGCGTTCGTCTGGCTCGTGGTGGGCCTGGCGAGCTGACGTCACCGCCGTGCCGCGCCCGCCACGAAGCGGTGCGCGGTGCCGGGGGAGCCGGCCCAGTGCGTATGGAGATACGAGGCGTGGACGCCGCCCTGCACGAAGCCCTCCACCCGGCGCTCCGGGTGCGTCATCCCCCACGCCGGGGAGGCGCCGGTGCCCGGCTCCACGACCGTGCGGTGGAACTCGTGACCGCGTACGCGAGTGCCCGCCGGGGCCAGCGGGTTGTCCGCGATGGCGACGGCCTCCCGGTAGCCGAGCGTGAGCCGGCCGGACATCCGGGCCTCCGCGGGCAGCACGCCGCACATGGGCTTGCCGTCGAGCGAACGGCACAGGTAGAGCAGCCCCGCGCACTCGGCGGCGACGGGCGCGCCGCGTTCCGCCAGGGCGGCGACGGCTGCGCGCAGGGGCTCGTTGGCGGAGAGCTCCGGGGCGTACACCTCGGGGAAGCCGCCGCCGATGACGAGGGCGGTGGTGTCCTCCGGCAGTCGCTCGTCGTGGAGGGGGTCGAAGGTGACGACCTCCGCGCCGGCGGCGCGCAGCAGTTCTGTGTGCTCGGTGTAGGAGAAGGTGAAGGCGGGGCCGCCCGCGACGGCGACGACGGGGGTTTGTTCCCCTGCCCCGCCCCTTCCCGAAACCGTGGCTGCGCCCCAGCCCCCGCAACACGGCTTCGCCGCGTTGTCCTCAATCGCCGGACGGGCTGAAATCAGCCCGCGGGGGCGCCTCCCAGCGGTAGCTGGGGGAGATTGAGGACGCCCCCGCAGGGCGCTCTCACCGCAGACGGCCTCCGCCTCCGGATCCCAAGCCGGTCCCGTCAACGGCGGCGCATCGTGGGCCAGGGCGAGGAGGCCCTTGAGGTCGCAGCCCTCGCGTACCTGTGCCGCCTGCGCGGCCACCGCGGCCAGCGCGGCCGCGCTGCGTTCCGCCACCGGCACCAGGCCGAGGTGGCGGCTGGGCGTGTCGACCGCGGCCACGCGCCGCAGCGCGCCCAGCACCGGGACCCCCGACTCCGCCAACGCCTCGCGCAGCAGCGCCTCGTGGCGGTCCGAGCCGACCTTGTTCAGGATCACGCCCGCGACCCGCACCTCCGGGTCCCACGCGGCGAAGCCGTGCACCAGGGCC
The DNA here is from genome assembly GCF_042895325.1 of Streptomyces sp. NPDC001407. Classification (NCBI taxonomy): domain Bacteria; kingdom Bacillati; phylum Actinomycetota; class Actinomycetes; order Kitasatosporales; family Streptomycetaceae; genus Streptomyces; species Streptomyces sp. NPDC001407. Next base: position 63,300 of record NZ_JBIAWF010000017.1, on the reverse strand, counting down.
GCCACCGACCGCGACTGGGACGACGCGTCCACGACCAGCACGACCGGTGCCTTCAGCAGCTTCGCCACATGAGCCGTCGACGCCAGCTCGCCCTGCCCGCTCGCCCCGTCGTAGAGGCCCATCACGCCCTCGACCAGGGCGAGATCGCAGCCCGCCGCGCCGTGCAGGAACAGCGGGGCGATCCGCTCGGGCCCGCACATGTAGGCGTCCAGATTGCGGCCCGGACGGCCGGTCGCCAGCGCGTGGTAGCCGGGGTCGATGTAGTCGGGGCCGACCTTGTGCGGGGACACCGCGAGCCCGGCGTCCGCGAAGGCCCGCATCAGGCCGGTGGCGACGGTCGTCTTGCCGCTGCCGGACGCGGGCGCGGCGATGACGAGGCGGGGGACGTTCACCACTCGATGCCCCGCTGGCCCTTCTGGCCCGTGTCCATCGGGTGCTTGACCTTGGACATGTCCGTCACCAGATCGGCGAAGTCGATCAGCTTCTCCGGGGCGTTGCGGCCGGTGATCACCACATGCTGGGTGCCGGGCCTCTCCCGCAGCACCGAGACCACCTCGTCCGTGTCGATCCACCCCCAGTGCATCGGATACGCGAACTCGTCGAGCACGTAGAGCTTGTACTTCTCCGCCGCCAGGTCGCGCTTGACCTGCTCCCATCCCTCGCGCGCCTTCTCCTCGTTGCTCAGATCGGAATCACGCTGGATCCAGGACCAGCCCTCGCCCATCTTGTGCCAGTCCACCGTGCCGCCCTCGCCGGAGGCGCCGAGGACGCGCAGCGCGTTCTCCTCGCCGACCTTCCACTTCGCGGACTTCACGAACTGGAAAACACCGACCGGCCACCCCTGGTTCCAGGCGCGCAGCGCCAGCCCGAACGCGGCCGTCGACTTGCCCTTGCCGATGCCCGTGTGGACGAAGACCAGCGGCCGGTTGCGGCGCTGGCGCGTGGTGAGACCGTCGTCCGGCACGACGGTCGGCTGTCCCTGCGGCATTAAGCGGCCCTCCTGGAGCTTGTGTTCCTCACGGTACGTACGAGCGCGGAGACGCTGTCCGCGCGCAGTTCCTCGAGCGTGACCACCGGGCCCCGCAGCTCACGGCCCAGCTCGCCCGCCAGCCCGAGCCGCACCGGGCCCGTCTCGCAGTCCACGACCACCGACGCCGTGCCCTCGCCCGCCAGCAGCCGCGCGGCCCGCGCCGCCCGCGCCAGCGGCTCGGGGCCGCCCGTCGCCCGGCCGTCCGTCACCACGACCAGCAGCGGCCGCCGCGACGGGTCGCGCAGCCGCTCCACCCGCAGCACCTCGTGCGCCTGGAGCAACCCCGCCGCCAGCGGCGTACGGCCACCGGTCGGCAGCCGCTCCAGCCGGGCCGCGCCCACGTCCACCGACGACGTCGGCGGCAGCGCCACCTCGGCGCCCGCACCCCGGAAGGTGATCATCCCGATCTTGTCCCGGCGCTGGTACGCGTCCAGCAGCAGCGACAGCACCGCGCCCTTGACCGCGCCCATCCGCTTGCGGGCCGCCATCGAACCGGACGCGTCCACGACGAACAGCACGAGATTGCCCTCGCGCCCCTCGCGCACCGCCTCCCGCAGATCGTCACGGCGCACGACCAGCCCCGGCCCGCCGCGCCCGCGCGCCCGCTGGTGCGGCGCCGCCGCCCGTACGGTCGCCGCCAGGTGCAGCTTCGCCAGCGCGCCCCGCGGGCGCCGGGCCCCCGTCGTCCGGCCGTGCGCGGTACGCGCCCGCGAACGCCGCCCGTCCGCGCCCTCGCCCAGGCCCGGCACGTCGAACTTGCGCGCACGGAACGGGTCCGAGGCGGCCACCGCCGGGGCGTCACCGCCCTCCGAAGGACGTGACTGCCCGTCGGCCGCGCCCTGCTCACCGTGCGCCTCGGAGGGTGAACTCTCCTGCCGCGCCGGGGCGTTCTCCGGCGAATCGCCCTGTGCCGGGACGTCCGGGGTGCCGGGCCCGTCGTTGTCCCGCGGCGGCTCGCCGCCCTCGGGACCGTCGTCGCCGGGGCCGCCGTCCGGGCCCTCCGGCTCCGGGTCGGGCTCGGGCTCCGGCTCGTCGTCCTCGAACTGCCGCAGGATCTCGTCGAGTTTGTCCTCGTCGAGGCCGGGGGCGTCGAAAGGCGCACGGCGCCGCCGGTGGGGGAGGGCCAGCAGGGCCGCCTGCCGGACGTCCTCGGTGAGCACGTCCGTACGCCCCGCCCACGCGGCCAGCGCGGTGGCGGTCCGCGCGGTCACGATGTCCGCGCGCATGCCGTCCACCTCGAACCCGGCGCACACGGCGGCGATGCGGCGCAGTGCCCCGTCACCGAGCCGTACCGCCGGCAGCAGCGCCCGCGCGGCGGCGATCCGCTCCCGCAGCGCGTCCTCCTCGGCGGCCCACTTGGCGGCGAAGGCGGCCGGGTCCTCGTCGTAGGCGAGCCGACGGCGTACGACCTCCACCCGCTCGTCCGGCTCGCGCGACGCCGCGACCTCGACGGTCAGGCCGAAGCGGTCGAGCAACTGCGGCCGCAGCTCGCCCTCCTCGGGGTTCATGGTGCCGACGAGGAGGAAGCGGCTGGCGTGGCGGACGGAGACGCCTTCGCGCTCGACGGACGAGGAGCCGGTCGCGGCCGCGTCGAGGAGGCTGTCCACGAGGTGGTCACCCAAAAGATTGACCTCGTCGACGTAGAGCACCCCCCGGTGCGCGGCCGCCAGCAGGCCCGGCTCGAAGGCCTTGACGCCCTCGCCCAGCGCGCGCTCGATGTCGAGGGCGCCGACGAGCCGGTCCTCCGAGGCACCCACCGGCAGCTCGGCCATGCGCGCGGGGCGCGGGGCGTGCGGGGCGCCGTCCTCGTGCGGACCGTCCGGGCAGGCGGGGTCCGGGGACGCCGGGTCGCACGAGAACCGGCAGCCGGTGACGGCCTCGACCTCGGGCAGCAGCGCGGCCAGGCTTCGGACGGCAGTCGTCTTGGCCGTGCCCTTCTCGCCCCGTACGAGCACTCCGCCGATGGCGGGTGAGAGGGCGTTGAGCAACAGGCCCAGCCGCATGTCGTCCATGCCGACGATCGCGGTGAACGGATAGGTGGCCGAGGCCATCAGGTGTTACCCCCTTCGAGGGAATCGATCCCACCGGGCACGCCGGTGGCCGCCGGGGTCTCGCCGGCACTGTCACCGCGACGGTCCGGGCTCTGTTCTCTGCGCGCAGGCGGAAGCGGTGCCCCCGGCGGTATGAACCGCATCCCGCGGGGAACCCCGTCCTCGATCAGCCGCAGCAGCGCGTCCGTGTCCGCGTGCTGCTCTATGAGGTCGCCGAGCCGGTCCAGCTGCTCCTCGCGCAGCGCCGCGAACGACGTGTCCGGTGCCGGTACGAACGACCGGCCCGCCGCCTCGGCGACCCGTCGCAGGAACGCCCGCCGGAAACCGTCGCTCTCCAGCGAGCCGTGCCAGTGCGTGCCCCACACGGATCCCGACCGGCACCCGTCCAGGAACGCCTCTTCTCCGCCCAGCACTTCGGCGACACCGTGGTGGATCTCGTAGCCCTCCACCCGCTCGCCGAGCGCCTCGCCGACCGGCCGGGCCAGCGTCTTCTCCAGGGCGAACCGCACCCGGACCGGCAGCAGGCCCAGGCCCTCGACGGTGCCCGCCTTCGACTCGACCTCGTCCTCGATGCGCTCGCCCAGCAGCTGGTAGCCGCCGCAGATGCCCAGCACCGGCCGGCCCTCCGCCGCGCGCCGCGCGAGCGCGTCCGCGAGCCCGCGCTCGCGCAGCCAGGCGAGCGCCCGCACGGTGCCGCGGGTGCCCGGCACGACGACCAGATCCGCGTCGAGGAGCTCCTCCGGGCGGTCCACGAACCGTACGACGACGCCCGGTTCGGCGGCGAGCGCGTCGACGTCGGTGAAGTTCGACATCAGCGGCACCGCGCACACCGCGACGCGCAGCACGTCCGCGCCGTGCGGCGGGGCCACCACCGACTCCCGGACGGCGCCGCGCATCGACACCCGCAGACCGTCCTCCTCGTCGATGCCCAGGCCGTGGGCGAACGGCAGCACGCCGACCGTGGGCCGCCCGGTGAGGTCCCGCAGCATCTCCAGGCCGGGCTCCAGCAGCGTCACGTCACCCCGGAACTTGTTGACCAGATAGCCCGCTATGTGCGCCTGGTCCTCGCGGGACAGCAGCGCCGTCGTACCGAAGAACGACGCGAACACCCCGCCCCGGTCGATGTCACCGACCACGACGACCGGCAGCCGCGCCGCACGGGCTATGCCCATGTTGACGATGTCCGTGCGCCGCAGATTGATCTCGGCGGGGCTGCCCGCGCCCTCGCAGATCACCGCGTCATGGGTGCGCCGCAGCTCCTCCAGGCACGCGGTCACCGTGCCGAACAACTGCTCCTGACGCCCCGAATGCCGTGTCTCCCCGGGGGACGACCCCCCGGACCCCCCGAAATACCCACGGGCGCTGAGCTCGCCCACAGGCTTGCCCATCAGCACCACCTGACTGCTGCGGTCGCCACCGGGCTTGAGCAGCACGGGATTCATCAGGGCCGACGGCTCGACCCGGGCCGCGGCCGCCTGCATGGCCTGCGCGCGGCCGATCTCCGCGCCCTCGCGGGTCACGAAGGAGTTGAGCGACATGTTCTGCGCCTTGAACGGCGCGACCTTGACGCCCTTGCGGACCAGCCACCGGCAGATCCCGGCGGTCACCACGCTCTTGCCCGCGTCCGAGGTCGTCCCGGCCACGAGCAGGCCCCCGCCCAGCGGGCCCGAAGGCCCGCCCTTGTCCGCTGTCACCGGCTCCTCCTCGTAAGACGATCTGGGGAAAGGCTGCCCGCCGCACGGCCCCGGGAGACGGCGGCCCGCACCCCGATCGCGACGCCCAGCGCCAGCAGCGACACCCGCCGGGAGAGGCGCACGGCGCGCTCGATGTCGGCGGTCTCCACGGGCCGGTTCTCCGCGCCCAGGACGGGGCGGTGCTCGACGCGGCCCTTGTAGGCGAGGGTGCCGCCGAGCCGGACGCCGAGCGCCCCGGCGAACGCGGCCTCCACCGGGCCCGCGTTGGGGCTCGGGTGCCGGGACGCGTCGCGCCGGGCCACCCGCCAGGCACCCCGAGGGTCGGGGCCGGCGAGCACGGCGAGGGTCGCGGTGAGCCGGGCGCCGGGCCAGCCGACGACGTCGTCGAGCCGGGCCGCGGCCCAGCCGAAGCGCCGGTAGCGGGGCGACTTGTGGCCGACCATCGCGTCCAGGGTGTTGACGGCCCGGAAGCCGGCCAGCCCCGGAACGCCGCCCAGCGCACCCCAGACGAGGGCGCCGACGACGGCGTCGGAGGTGTTCTCGGCCACGGACTCCACGACGGCGCGGGCCATTTGCGGGCCGTCCAGCGCCTCGGGGTCGCGCCCGCACAGATGGGGCAGCCGCTCCCGGGCGACCTCCAGGTCACCGGCGGCGAGCGCGCCCCCGACGGCACGGGCCTCACGGCCCAGCGAGGTGCCGCCCAGCACGGCCCACGTGGTGGCGGCGGTCAGGGCGATCCCGGCGGCGCGGGAGGGGCGTACGGCACGGGCCAGCGCTCCGGCGGCGGCCACGGTGCCGCCCGCGCACAGCAGCGTGTGCAGGGCGCCGTGACCGCGGTGGTCACGCCACAGCCGCTGCTCCACGGCCTGCGCGGCCCGTCCGAAAGCGGCCACGGGATGGCCGCGGCGGGGGTCGCCGAGGGCGCGGTCACCGAGGAAGCCGAGGGCGGCACCGCACGCGAAACCGAGATGATCGGCGCGCATCGGATCAGACCGCCGTCGTGTGGTACCTGGATCCGGGGGAACGGGATGGTCGGCGGCGGCCGGGCATGGCGATGTGTCCTCACTCAGGGTCCGCGCCCTGGCTCGACGTGACCGGCGACCAGAGTCTCCTGGCTCCCGGATCGACGCCGCCCCCGGCCTTCCGGCCTCGCGGCCGTGGCGGTAGTGCTTGGGGGAACGCTCCCCGGTGACAGTGGCGGGACCGCGCCGGACTCACACCGGCTTCCTCTGCTGTCGCCGTTTGGCCCCGGAAGTCCACCATGGGGTATGAACGGGCGTCAACTTCCGGCCTGGTGGGTGGGCTGGGCTTGGGGGTGCGCTGATCTGGGTGCGGTGCGTGGGCGCCTGCGGCGCTCGTCCTCAAACGCCGGACGGGCTGATGGTGCTGGTTACGGTCAGCACCATCAGCCCGTCCGGCGTTTGAGGACAACACGCGAAACGTGTTGCGGGGTCTGGGGCGAAGCCCCAGTTTCGGGAAGGGGCGGGGCTGGGGAACAAAACCCACCCCCACCTACCCCACGATCAAAAAGATCCCGTACCCCACAGCCGCCGCGCACAGCGCAAAGCACGCATACGCCCCGGACCGCGCCAGAACCCCCGGAGCCGCGCTGCCCGCAGGGCGCGACGTTCCGACGATCCCCAGCGTGAAGACGCCGACCAATCCGACGGTCACCACGAGGCTGACGCCGAAGACCTGCCCAAGAGCTGCCCAGTCGATGTGCATGGTGTGGATTCCTTAGCTCGCCGCGGCGGCGGGAGTGCGCCCGGCTTCGGGGGAGACGGTGACCACGGGGCCGACCGGCGGCGGGGCGACGGCCTGGAGCGCGGCGGTGACCACACCGGCCGGCTCGGCCGCTTCCGGCTGGTCCTCGTTGACGCTGTCGTGGGTGACGGGCTTGCGGCGGGAAGCGGCGTAGATCGCGCCGGACACCATCAGGCCGAGTACCGCGACCGTGGCGACGCCCCAGTCGCCCTGGTCGGCGAGGAACGCGGCGCCACCGGCGACGATGCCCGCGGCCGGCAGCGTCAGGCACCAGGCGACGGCCATCCGGCCCGCGGTCGACCAGCGGACCACGCCGCCCTTGCGGCCGAGGCCGGAGCCCATGATCGAGCCGGAGCAGACCTGGGTGGTGGAGAGCGCGAAGCCGATGTGCGAGGAGGCGAGGATCACGGTCGCGGCGCCGGTCTGGGCGGCGAAGCCCTGCGGCGGCTGGATGTCGGTGAGGCCCTTGCCGAGCGTACGGATGATGCGCCAGCCGCCCAGGTACGTACCGAGCGCGATGGCCAGGCCCGCGGAGACGATGACCCACAGCGGCGGGTCGGAGTGCGGGGCGACGACGCCGCCGGTGACCAGCGCGAGGGTGATGACACCCATCGTCTTCTGCGCGTCGTTGGTGCCGTGGGCGAGGGAGACCAGGGCGGCCGAGGCGATCTGCCCGGCGCGGTAGCCCTTGGCGGTCTCCTTCTCGTCGCGGCCCTTGGCGAGCCGGTAGGTGAGCCGCGTGGCGACCATGGCGGCGATGCCGGCCACGACGGGCGCCGCGACCGCCGGGATGAGGACCTTCATGACGACCTTGTCGGCGTTCACCGCGTCGAAGCCGACGGACACGATGGTCGCGCCGATCAGGCCGCCGAAGAGGGCGTGCGAGGAGCTGGAGGGCAGTCCGGCCAGCCACGTCAGCAGGTTCCAGACGATCGCGCCGATCAGGCCCGCGAAGATCACTTCGGGTCTGATCCCGGCGCTCTCGTCGATGATGCCCCCGGAGATGGTCTTGGCGACCTCGACGGAAAGGAACGCGCCGACAAGGTTGAGAACGGCCGACATCGCCACTGCCACCTTGGGCTTGAGTGCCCCGGTGGAGATGGTGGTGGCCATGGCGTTGGCCGTGTCGTGGAAGCCGTTCGTAAAGTCGAACACCAAGGCCGTGACGATCACGATCCCGATGAGAAGCGTGATGTGTTCCATTCACCCAGGCAATCAGCTCGATGGTCAGTACAGCGGTGACCGTAAGGACCCTGGGTGAACGGAAGGTGAACTGGGTCGGACCGAGTGGTGACGCGAACCGGAGGCGGATGGCGATGCGGATATCGAACACAGCGCAGAGTGACAACGGCGACACGGGCGACGACATAGGCCGGGCCTGGGCCGAGGTGGTGGCCACCGCCCGCCGCACCGTGGCGGACGGGCTGGTGGTGGGCACCTCCGGCAACGTCTCGGCGAGGGTCGGCGATGTCGTTCTTGTCACGCCCAGCGGGGTCCCCTACGACCGGCTCCGCCCCGAGGACGCGGTCGGCGTCGACCTCGACGGCCGCCAGGTCCTCGGCGAGCTGACCCCCACCAGCGAACTCCCCATGCACCTGGCCGTCTACCGCTCCACCGACGCGGCGGCCGTCGTCCACACCCACGCCGTCCACGCGACGGCGACCGCGGGCCTGGTCGACGAGCTGCCCCTGGTCCACTACATGGCGGGCGCGCTGGGCGGCCCGGTACGGGTCGCCGACTACGCGCTCTACGGCACGGACGAACTCGCCCACAACATGCTGCGCGCCCTGGAGGGCCGCACGGGCTGTCTGCTGCGGAACCACGGCACGGTCGTCCACGGCGCGACCCTCGACCAGGCGTACGACCGGACCGCTCAGCTGGAGTGGATGTGCGAGCTGTGGCTGAAGTCCGCCGCGGTCTCCGGCCGGACTCCGTCCCTGCTCACGCTTGACGAGCTGGGGGAGGCGACGCGGAAGCTTCGGGGGTACGGGCAGCGGAGGGGGTGAGCGGGGTTTTGTTCCCCAGCCCCGCCCCTTCCCGGCTGCATCTGATGTGCGGCTCCGCCGCGTGGGGGAGACCCCGGACCCCCTTGAGCGCCCTGCGGGCGCGTCCTCAAACGCCGGACGGGCTGAAACATGCGGAACATGGTTCGTAACCCGCGGGCCGCAGGCAACGGACTACCGTCCGCACATCCAGCCCGTCCGGCGTTTGAGGACGCGCCCGCAGGGCGCTCTCCGCCGCTGGGGGCACCTCTGGGGGCACCCCCGGACGGAGTCTGGGGGAGGTAGCTGGGGGAGGCAACGGACCCGCACTCGGGGGTCTGGGGCGCGAGCCCCGGTTTCGGGAAGGGGCGGGGCTGGGGAACAAAGCCCGCCGCAGGCGAACCGCACACCCCCCACTGGCCAGAGCCTCACCCCGCGCTCACACTGGAGACGTGCACCCGGCGAGAGCGGCAGCCCTGGCCGCCACGACCGTGATAAGTGCCGGAGCGGCCGCCATAGCGGCCGGACGGTTCGCCTCCGACGCTGCGCTGAAGCCCCGCCCGGGCAGCCCGCCACCGGACGCCCCGGAGCTCGTCGTGCACGCCGTCGGCAACGGCACCGTCACCCTGACCCGCAGCATCGAGGCGCAGCGGCCCGGCACGTACGGCCTCAATGCGCCCGGCCTGCACGCCGTCGTGGGCGGGCCCGTCGCGGGTGAACCGCACCCCGCCGACTGCGTCGTACGCCGCCTGGAGAGCGTGACGCACGGCGTGCTGGAGCCCGGGGCCCGGGTGCGGCTCACGCCGCAGGTGCACGTGGGCAACCCCCGCGACGCCCTCGGTCTCGACCACGCCGACGTCGAGGTGCCGGGGGAACTGGGTCCGCTGCCCGCCTGGTTCGTGCCGGGCGACCGCGCCACCTGGGTGATCGCGGTGCACGGCCTCGGCACGACCCGCGAGCACCCCATGGTCGTCATGCCGTTCCTCAGCCGGCTGCGGCTGCCCGTCCTCGCCCTCGGCTACCGCGGCGACCCCGGCGCCCCCCGCCCACCGGAGGGCATCAGCCATTTCGGCGCCGCGGAATGGCGTGATCTCGACGCCGCGATCCGCTACGCCGTGCGCTACGGAGCCCGCCGGATCGTCCTGCACGGCTGGTCCACCGGCGCCACCATGGCCCTCCTCGCCGCCCTCGACTCGGCGCTGTCGCAGCGCGTCGCGGGCGTCGTGATGGACTCCCCGGTCCTCGACTGGCAGGCCCTCGTCCGTGCCTGCGCCGCCTACCGCCGCACCCCGGCCGCGCTGCTTCCGCTTGCGGTGCGGGCCGCGGAGGGGCGGACCGGGCTGGGCGCCGACACCCTCTTCGCCGCCACCGACCCCGCCCGGCTGACCGTGCCCGTACTGCTCCTGCACGGCCCCGACGACACCCTCGCGCCCTGGGCGCACTCCCGTGAACTCGTCGCGCGGCGACCGGAACTGATACACCTGCGCGCCGTCCGGCACGCCCCGCACGCCGCCATGTGGAACGCCAATCCGGCGGCTTACGAAGAGGCTCTCCGCCGCTTCCTCACGCCCCTGATGTGAGCGGTTCCACCGGCCGTTACCGGCCCTTTCCGAACGTCTTGCGGCGCTGGTCCGAAGGTGGACAGTTGATTCCGATTGGGTTTTCGGAGCGTCAACGGCAAGACTGCTCCTGTGACGTCCCGTACTCCGCGCGACTCCCGGCTCAGACTGGTCCCCCGACAGCCGATCGCCGCTGCCCGCCGGGCCGTGGCGAACCGAGGCTCCCGCCCCGCCCCCCGCCCGCCCGCGGGCACTCCGGCACCGGCGGAACTGGCCCGGCAGGCGAGAGGCAGCCTCACGGGCGCGGTCCGCGTGGCCCGCTGGGCGGCCGACGAACGCGGCCGCGGCACGCCCCTGCGCCCGGCCACCGCCGGGAGCCTCGCGGAGACCGCGGCCGAGCGGGCCGCCGACGCCCTGCGGCTGACGGCCCACCAGGTGCGCACCGACTGGGACCGCGCCCGCCTCGCCGGGCTCATCGAGCTGCACGGCGACACCGCGCGCCCCGGCTGGCGCCTCCAGGCGTGGGACCGCGACGACGGCGCCGCGCTGCGCGGCTGGGTCGCCCTCTTCGACGCGTGGTCGCTCGCCCACCCGCTGCCCGCGGGCGCGGACGCGACGATCGCCGCCGAGGTCGTCGAGGCCGCCCCGCAGCTGCTGTCCGTGATGCATCTCTCGGCCGGGCCCGTCTCCGTCGCGATGCTTCTCGACCTCCTCCAGCAGCGGGTCGCCGAGATCCGCGCCGAGCGCTGCGAGATCCCCTACGACGGTCCCGAGCCGACGGCCGAGCCCGCCGCGCCCCCCGCCCCGGGGGCGGGCGACCCGCTCGCCGGGCTGCTCGACTGGGCGCTCGAAGGGCTCGCCGCCGTCGGCGCGCTCGTCATGCGCGACGGCGCCGGCGACAGCCGGGAAGCGCTCCTGACCCCGCTCGGCAACTGGGCGGTCTGGGTCAAGCTCGAACAGATCTGTGTGGCCGCGCAGAGCCCGGCCGGACACATCGAGCTGTCCGCCGAGGCGATGCTGCGCGGCTGCGCCGACCTCACGCCGGGCCCGGCCCGCACCGAGTACCGCGCCTGGCTGGCCGCCCGGCCCACGCGCAGCGCCCTCAGCGAGCTCCTCGACGCCGCGCGCGGTGACGACGCCCTCGTCCGGGGCCTGGCCTTCGAGGCCCTGCGCGCGGTGGGCGCCCCCGCCGAGCCCGCCGTACGGGCCGCCGCCGAGGAGCCGTGCCTGCGCCCGTACGCCCTGCTGTGGCTCGCCGAGCACGAGGGCCGGGACGCGGAGCAGGCGGCGGAGGTCCTCACCCGCGAGGAGGCGACCTGGCTGTGGGTGGACACGGCCGCGGCCGTCGCCGACCACGGCGAGAGCCGCCTCCTGGTCCGCCACCTGGACTCGGCGGTCCAGGGCACGGTCCCGGGCCTCCTGGAGGAGGTACGAGCGGTGGGCCACCCCCGCACGGTCCAGGTCCTGGTGGCCCTCGCCGCGGCCCACCCGGACCCGGCCCTGGCAAAGGCGATGCGCAGAGCGGCTTTCCAGGTCCACGTAGGGGGCGCGTGACTGCCCTGGGTGCGGGTCCGTTGCCGCCTGCGGCGGGAGCGGCCTGCGGCCGCGTCCTCAATCGCCGGACGGGCTGAATGGTGCGGTCCGCTGCTCCCCCGGCTACCTCCCCCAGACTCCGTCCGGGGGTGCCCCCAGAGGTGCCCCCAGCGGCGGGCGGCCTCAACAAACGCCGGCCGGGCTGAGATTGCGGACCGTAGTCCGTAGCCTGCGACGCTGGACGAGCTGGATGCGCGGACCGCAGTCCGCAATCCCTGCGGCCCACAGGCAACGAACCCACGGTCCGTGAAATCCAGCCCGTCCGGCGTTTGAGGACACCGCGCGAAGCGCGGTCAGGGATCTGGGGCGCAGCCCCAGTTTCGGGAAGGGGCGGGTAGGGGAAAAAGCCCGCCGCAGGCGCAGCCCCCCACGCGGCGGAGCCGCACATCAGACGCAGCCGGGAAGGGGCGGGGTAGGGAAACAAAGCGCCGCAGGCGGCAATGCACCCGGAAACGAAGCGAACCCCGAAACCCGGTCAGCCCGAGCGGCTAGCGGAACGTGTCGCACTTCCCCAGGTCCCCCGACCCGTACCCCGTCGTGAACCACTGCTGCCGCTGCGCCGCAGACCCGTGCGTCCAGCTCTCCGGCGTGACCCGCCCCTGGAACTTCTCCTGGATCCGGTCGTCACCGACGGCGGCCGCCGCGGAGAGCCCGTCGTCGATGTCCGCCTTCGTCAGCTGGGTGAGCAGCGGGCGGCCGGTGGACTTCTCGGGCGTCGTGGTGGCGTGCTTGGCCCAGACCCCGGCGTAGCAGTCGGCCTGGAGCTCGACCTTGACGGAGTTGCTCCCGGCGCCGGTCCGCCGGTCCTGGGCGCGGCCGAGCGTGCCCATCAGGTTCTGGATGTGGTGCCCGTATTCGTGCGCGACGACGTACGCCTGGGCGAAGGGCCCGCCACTGGCCCCGAACTTGCTGTGCAGCTCGCTGAAGAACCCCAGGTCGAGATAGACCTTGCGGTCACCGGGGCAGTAGAAGGGGCCGACGGCCGAGGTCGCGGCCCCGCAGGCGGTGTTGGTGCGGCCGGTGAAGAAGACGGTCGACGCCGGGGTGTAGGTGCGCGAGCGGCGGGCGAATTCCTGGCTCCAGAAGGACTGGGCGCTGTTGACCACGGCGACGATCCGGCAGTCCTCCTTGGTGTTGGCGTCGCGCCCGGTGCGGCAGTGCTGGGAGACCTGCTCCCCGGTGCTCGAACTCTCCGACGGCGCCGGCCCGGAGCTGAGGCCGAGCTCCTGCGGGCCGATGCCGAAGAAGAGCCCCAGCACCAGGGCGATCAGCCCCACGATCCCGCCGCCGATGGTCAGGCCGCCGCCCGGGATGCCGCCGCCCCGGGAGTCCTGCACCTGCGACGTGTCCAGGTCCGCGTCGTCGTCGAACTGCATGCGGTTACCGCCTCTCCACCCCGAGTATCCGTGCGCTGTCCGTTGTGTGCCCTTCCGGGGTGGCGTCGGGGGCACCGGCGGCCGGTCGCGCCCATGCCTACCCCCGCGGGCCGCCGGACCGCCACGGGCGCACCGGGAATTCGGGTTGCGCGCCCCCGTTAGACTGGTCCGTATGGCATTCCTCCTCGTGCATTAGACGGCGCCGGTCCCCACCCCGTCGCCCGCCCCCCGCGCGTGACCGCGCGGGTGAGCCCGCGCGCGGGTGTGTTCACCCCCGTCCCCACCGCCGTCCCTTCCGCCCAGGAGTAATTCCGTGATCACCGCCTCCGGCATCGAGCTGCGCGCCGGCGCCCGCGTCCTTATCGAGTCCGCTTCCTTCCGCATCGCCCGCGGCGACCGCATCGGTCTCGTCGGCCGCAACGGCGCGGGCAAGACGACCCTCACCAAGTGCCTGGCCGGCGAGGGCATGCCCGCCGGTGGCACCATCACCCGCTCGGGTGAGGTCGGATATCTCCCGCAGGACCCCCGCACGGGCGACCTCGACGTCCTGGCCCGCGACCGGATCCTCTCCGCCCGCGGCCTCGACTCCGTCCTGCGCAAGATGCGGGAGAACGAGGAGCGCATGGCCAACGGCAAGGGGGCCACGCGCGAGAAGGCGATGAAGAAGTACGAGCGCCTGGAGACCGAGTTCCTCACCAAGGGCGGTTACGCCGCCGAGGCGGAGGCCGCGACCATCGCCGCCAGCCTCGGCCTGCCCGACCGGATCCTCGGCCAGCCGCTGCACACGCTCTCCGGTGGTCAGCGCCGCCGCGTGGAGCTGGCCCGGATCCTCTTCTCCGACGCCGACATCCTGCTCCTCGACGAGCCCACCAACCACCTCGACGCCGACTCGATCGCCTGGCTGCGGGACTACCTCAAGACCTACCGCGGCGGCTTCATCGTGATCTCCCACGACGTCGACCTGGTCGAGACGGTCGTCAACAAGGTCTTCTACCTCGACGCGAACCGCTCCCAGATCGACGTCTACAACATGGGTTGGAAGCTCTACCAGCAGCAGCGCGAGGCCGACGAGAAGCGCCGCAAGCGCGAGCGGCAGAACGCCGAGAAGAAGGCCGCGGCCCTCAACTCGCAGGCCGACAAGATGCGCGCCAAGGCCACCAAGACGGTCGCCGCGCAGAACATGGCCAAGCGCGCCGAGAAGCTCCTCTCGGGCCTGGAGGCCGTGCGCGCCTCCGACAAGGTCGCCAAGCTCCGCTTCCCGGAGCCCGCGCCCTGCGGCAAGACCCCGCTCACCGCCGAGGGCCTGTCGAAGTCCTACGGCTCGCTGGAGATCTTCACCGACGTCGACCTGGCCATCGACAAGGGCTCGCGCGTGGTCATCCTGGGCCTCAACGGCGCGGGCAAGACCACGCTGCTGCGGCTGCTCGCCGGTGCCGAGAAGGCCGACACCGGCCAGGTCACGCCCGGCCACGGCCTCAAGCTCGGCTACTACGCCCAGGAGCACGAGACGCTCGACCCGGACCGCACGGTCCTGGAGAACATGCGCTCCTCCGCCCCCGACCTCGACCTCGTCGAGGTCCGCAAGACGCTGGGCTCCTTCCTCTTCTCCGGCGACGACGTCGACAAGCCCGCCGGCGTGCTCTCCGGTGGCGAGAAGACCCGCCTGGCCCTGGCCACCCTGGTCGTCTCCTCCGCCAACGTCCTCCTGCTGGACGAGCCCACCAACAACCTCGACCCGGCCAGCCGCGAGGAGATCCTGGGCGCGCTGCGCACCTACAAGGGCGCCGTGGTCCTGGTGACCCACGACGAGGGCGCCGTCGACGCGCTGGAGCCGGAGCGGATCATCCTGCTCCCGGACGGCGTCGAGGACCTCTGGGGCCCGGACTACGCGGACCTCGTCGCCCTCGCCTGACCCGGGCGGGCCCCGCCCCGGCGGGGCCCGCCCGGCGCTTGATCGGCGTCCGCTCGGTGCTGTCCCGATCATTCGGCCGACAGGTGATCCATCATCTGAGTGAGTAGGGCTCGTACCGCGGAGCCGTCGAGCGCTCCGGCGCACGCCCAGTGCCGTGCGCCGGGGTGTTCGCACCGCGGAACGCGAGTGCCCCGCCTGACCTGCCGCTTCGTTCCGCCACCCGTACGGCCGTACGACCGGGACTCTTCGGAATCGCCTGTTCCAAGCCCTGCCGCGGCCCGAAATCGGGGAAACCTCATCTCATGGACCTTGTCGAATGGGTGGCCAGGAGGCCGCGTAGGGGTGATCATGAGAGTCAAGAGGCGCATCTCCCATGAGGAGGCACGGGTGGCCGAGACTCTGAAGAAGGGCAGCCGGGTAACCGGCGCCGCGCGCGAAAAGCTCGCGGCAGACCTGAAGAAGAAGTACGACTCCGGTGCGAGCATCAGGGCGCTGGCCGAAGAGACCGGCCGCTCCTACGGCTTCGTCCACCGGATGCTCAGCGAATCCGGCGTGATCCTTCGCGGTCGCGGCGGAGCGACGCGCGGCAAGAAGGCCGCCTCGGCCTGACGCCACGCACCCCAAGGGCACCGTCGGTGTGGGCAGTGCCACCCGGTCGGTCGAGCAGTCGACCGGGTGGTTACTGTGCAGTCAACATAGCGCGAACAGCTGCGCGACTGCTGCCGATTCGGAGGCCCCGATGACCGCCCCCAAGACCCTGCTCGACCAGGACGGCATACAGCTCACCGTGGATGACGCGGTGGCCACCGTCACTCTCACCAACCCCGCCAAGCGCAACGCTCAGTCGCCCGCGCTGTGGCGGGGGCTGGCCGAGGCCGGACGGCTGTTGCCGGGCAGCGTGCGGGTCGTGCTGCTGCGCGCGGAAGGCAAGTCCTTCTCCGCCGGCCTCGACCGGCAGGCGTTCACCCCCGAGGGCTTCGACGGCGAGCCGTCCTTCCTCGATCTCGCGCGCGGCTCCGACGAGGCGCTCGACGCCGAGATCGCCACCTACCAGGAGGCGTTCACCTGGTGGCGGCGGAACGACATCGTCTCCATCGCCGCCGTGCAGGGCCATGCCATCGGCGCGGGCTTCCAGCTGGCGCTCGCCTGTGACCTGCGGGTCTGCGCGGACGACGTCCAGTTCGCCATGCGCGAGACCAGCCTGGGCCTGGTGCCCGACCTCACCGGCACCCATCCGCTGCTCTCACTGGTCGGCTATGCCCGCGCCCTGGAGATCTGCGCCACCGGCCGCTTCGTCCACGCGGAGGAGGCCGAGCGCACGGGGCTCGCCAACCTCGTCGTCCCGGCCGCCGAGCTCGACGCCGCCGTCCAGGACCTCGCCGCAGCCCTCCTCGCCGCGCCCCGCGACGCCGTCGTCGAGACCAAGGCCCTGCTGCGGGACGCCGCCGGACGTACGTACGAGGCGCAGCGCGCCGCCGAGCGCCAGGCCCAGGCCCGCCGGCTGCGGGACCTCGCCGGGCTGGGGGAGTGAGGCCGGGCGCGCGGGGGCCCTCGCTCCCGCGCGCTCAGCTGCGGACGCGCACCCCGTAGCGCGTCCGCAGATAGTGCAGCTCCCAGCAGGAGACGGCCGTGACCGACAACGGTCCGCCGAGGAACGCGGCGATCTTCACCAGCAGCGGCCCGTTCGGCAGCCCGTCACCGAGCGAGACGAGATTGAGCACCCAGACCAGCACCACGGTCAGCACGGCCGGGAGGGCCGCGTGCACATCGGCGGTGTTGAAGGCGTACCGCGCGGCCGCACCGGACGAGAAGTACAGGAACGCCACCATCCACAGCAGCACCGGCAGCAGTACGAGCGGCACCACCGCCGCGCCCATCATGCCGACGATCCCGCCCAGCAGCGCCACGTAATGGCCGCCCTGACTCGCGGTGTAGAGACAGGCCACCGAGGCGGCCACCGCGCCCACGTACCAGCCGACGGCCTTCAGCGGATGGCGCAGCCGGGAGCGCAGCAGCGGGCGGTGTTCCGCCGGGGCGTACCAGATGAAGCCGAGGATCACGAGCGGCCCCACCAGGATGAGGATCGCCGGGGCCATGAAGAGCTTGCTGACGCCGTCCTTGAAGACCCCGCTCCAGCCGCCGTCTATGCCGTACGTCCAGATCAGCAGGAACGAGGCCATCGCGCCGACGATGGCGCGCCCCTTCTGCACCCGGTCGATCGTCGGGTCCATGACACGTCCGGGGCCGGAGGCGGTGAAGATCGAATCGGCCTTGACCCGGGCGGACCGGAGAAAGGCGCCGAGGCATCCGCTCCGGCGGGCCGGCACGCGGGGCGCAGGCGGTGGCACCCGCGGCCCCCACTGCGGCTGGTGCGGATGCGGCTGTCTTCTCACCATCGGTAACCCCCCTTGATCAACAACCCGGGAAGTTTACCGGCGGGAAGAACCCCCGCGTCCGGCCCCGGAAGGCCGCGGCGGCCGGGCCGGGAGCACCCCCGTGACCACCGCGGCCACCGTCACCGGCCCGGACGTACGCCCCGCCAGCACTCCGGCCACGGCCGCCCGCACCTCGCTCACTGTCTCCAGGACGCGGTGCCCGTCGCTCACGGCGAGCTGCACCTGCGCGTGGAGCCTCCCCTCGCCGTCGTCCACCCGCACCGCCCGCCCGAAGAGCGGCACCAGGCCCACCACGCCCGGCACGGAGAGCACGACCCGGACGACCTCCGGATCCCCCTCGGGATCGGGAGGCTCTTCCTCCACAGCGGCCGCTCCGGCCGTCAGCACCTCCAGCAACGCCGTCGCCCGCAGGTCGACCGACTCGATCACCGCCCCGAGCGTCCCCGCGGCCACGGCCCGCACCGCCCTGCGCAATTCGTCGGCGACCACGGGCAGCGGCCGGTCGAGCGCGGCCGCGAAGTCCGCCGTCACGCACAGCGGCCCCACCGGGAGGGCGCTCGGCGGGGGCGGTACGGCGGGCCTGGCCGCGCTCGCCGGGTCGGCGAGCGAGAGCCGGAGCATGTCGAGACGGGCGTCCGGCACGGCCGTGGCCGCCGCCCGGCGCAGCGCGCCCGCCGCCGCGGACTCCACGATCCAGGCGCCGTCCGCGACGCCACCGAGCGGCAGCAGCCTGCCGGAAACGAGCTGCCGCCGTACCGCCTGTGTCCATCGGTCCGCGACCACCGTCACCTCCCAGCCGTCGGGTGGGCCATCGGCTCCAGCCTGCCGTACGCCGCGGCGCCCGCGCGGACGACTCACTCGGGCGGCGGCCCGGGCCACCGCTTCCGCGGATCTCCCGAGCGCGGCGGGTGAACCCCGCCTAAGGTGGCAAAAGGAGCCGTAGACGTTAATTCCTCCCCTGGGAGAGAGGCGATCGACGATGACCGACACCACCTCGAAGGAGACGTCGGCCGCCCCGGCCGACCGGGGCCGTACGACCATCGCCGACGGCGTCGTGGAGAAGATCGCCGGGCTCGCGGCCCGTGACGTGGTCGGCGTCCACACGATGGGCAGCGGCCTCGCGCGCACCTTCGGCGCCGTGCGGGACCGGGTGCCGGGCGGCGCCAAGTCCGTGGCCCGCGGGGTGAAGGCGGAGGTCGGTGAGGTCCAGACCGCGCTCGACCTGGAGATCGTCGTGGATTACGGCGTCGCCATCGCGGATGTCGCCCGCGCCGTGCGGGAAAACGTCATCACGGCGGTGGAACGCATGACCGGCCTGGAGGTCGTCGAGGTCAACATCGCCGTGAGCGACGTCAAGCTGCCCGATGAGGAAGACGACGAGGCGGAGCCGAGGCTCCAGTAAGGAGCGCACGATGAGCATGGCCATGGTGGGCATGATCGCCGGCATGGCGCTCGCATTCGCCGGGTACTTCGGCGGGTTCGGGGCATTCCTGCTGGTGGCGGCCCTGGGCGCGATCGGCTTCGTGGTGGGCCGCTTCCTGGACGGCGATCTGGACCCCGGCGACCTCTTCCGTTCGCGGGAGCGGGACGACCGGCGGCGGTGAGGGGCCCGTGGACCGGGTGAGGGGTGCGGTGAGGACACGTGGTGGAAGCTGCTGAGCGCGGTGCGACCCATATCGCCGACCGCGTCGTCGCGAAGATCGCTTCGCAGGCGGCGCGCGAGGCACTGCGCGGCACGGAGCCGGGGGCGGGCGACCCCGAGGGGGAGGACCGCAGGCCCCCGTACGCCACCGTGGCCGTGCGCGACGACTCCGCGCGCGTACGGGTCTCGGTGGAGCTCGGCTATCCCTCGGACATCCGCGCGCAGTGCGGTGCGGTACGCCGCCGGATCACCGAGCGCGTAGGGGAGTTGGCGGGCATGGACGTGCCCGAGGTGGCCGTCACCGTCGAGCGGCTGCACTCGGCGCACACACGGCGCGCGGGGCGGGAGAGGGTGCTGTGAGCGGGGACGGACTCGACACCGAGTACACCGAGGACACCGCACCACCGGCGGTGGAAGCCGCCGCGACACCGGGCGACGCGGGCCGCGCCGGACGGTTCTGGTCCAGGCGGCGGCTGCCCGCCGCCCTGGTCGCCGCGGCGGTGCTTGCCGCCGCCGGGCTCTTCCTCTACGACGTGGCCGCCGTCCGCGCCCACCGGCCCGCCATGGGCTGGCGCCGGCACCTCGCCCACGAACTGGCCACCCGGCAGCTCGCCGACGCCTGGGTCGTCACCGGCGCGGCCGTCGCCGTGCTCGCCGGGCTGTGGCTGATCGTGCTCGCCGCCACCCCGGGGCTGCGCCGCGTGCTGCCCATGCGCCGCGGCGCTCCCGACGTACGGGCCGGGCTCGACCGCCGGGCGGCGGCGCTCGTCCTCCGGGACCGCGCGATGGAGATCTCCGGCGTGCAGTCCGTGCGCGTCGACGTCGGCCGCCGCCGGATCCGGGCCCGCGCCGTCTCCCACTTCCGCGACCTGGACGACGTACGCGACGACCTGGGCACCGTACTGGCCGACGGGGTACGGCAGTTGGGCCTCGCCCGGAGCCCCGGGCTCTCCGTGCACGTGCGACGACCGGTGAAGAGGTGAACGCGCGGTGTTGAGGACCGTCAACCGGGTGCTGATGGGTCTGGCCGGGGCCGTGCTCGTCGCGCTCGGCGCCGCCGTGCTCGTCGGCTCGCTGGACCTGCAACGCCGCTGGCACTTCTCCCTGCCGTCCGCCTGGCCCTTCGACAGCCCGCACGACGTGCTGCTCGGCGAGTCCGCGCGGCGGAAGTGGCGGGCGGAGGGCTGGTGGTGGCCCGCGGTGATCGCCGGGCTGGCCGTCGTCGTGCTGCTCGCCCTGTGGTGGCTGCTGGCACAGCTGCGCCGGCGCCGGCTGCACGAGGTGCTGGTGGACAGCGGCGGGGGTGAGGCGGCGGTCGTCCGCGGCCGCGCACTGGAAGAGGTGCTCTCCGCGGAGGCGGAGTCCCTGCCCGGAGTCGACCGCGCCCTGGTCCTCCTCTCAGGCCGCCGCTCGTCACCCGAGGCGACGGTCTCCCTGACCCTCGCGCCTCACGCGTCACCGTCGGCGGCGCTGACGGCTCTGGACGGTGAGGTGCTGGCGCATGCGCGGGCGTCCACCGGTCTCGAACGGCTGCCGGCGCGGGTCCGCTTGGGTGGGGTGCGGCATCGGGCGGAGCGGGTGGAGTGACCGGGGGGTTGTTCCCCAGCCCCGGGTGCGGGCCGGTCGCGCCTGCGGCGGGCTTTGTTCCCCTGCCCCGCCCCTTCCCGGCTGCGTCTGATGTGCGGCTCCGCCGCGTGGGGGGCGTGCCCCAGGCCCCCGGGCGTGGGTCGGTTGGCGCCTGCGGCGCGTTGTTCCCCTACCCCGCCCCTTCCCGAAACTGGGGCTTCGCCCCAGACCCCGGACCGCGCTTGGCGCGGTGTCCTCAAACGCCGGACGGGCTGGAATTCACGGACCGTGGCTCGTAAGCCTGCGGGCCGCAGGAATGGGGACTACGGTCCGCACATTCAGCCCGTCCGGCGTTTGAGGACGCGCCCGTAGGGCGCTGGGGTCCGGGGTCTCCCCCCACGCGGCGGAGCCGCACATCAGACGCAGCCGGGAACAAAGCGCCGCACCCGGCAACGGGCCCGCACCCGAAACGGAAGGGGCAGCAGCCTGCTAAGGAAGCACGCCGCCATCCACCGGCAGCATCACCCCCGTCAAATACGACGCCGCAGGCGAAAGCAGGAACGCCGCCGCCCGCCCGAACTCCTCCGGAGCGCCGTACCGCCGCAGCGGAATCGTCGCCTCACTCTCCGCACGTACCCCCGCCGCGTCCCCCGAGAGAGCGTCCAGCTCGCGCACGCGGTCCGTGTCGATGCGTCCGGGGAGCAGGCCGATCACGCGGATGCCGCGCGGGCCCACCTCCTGGGAGAGGGACTTCGCGAAGCCGGCGAGGCCCGGGCGGAGGCCGTTGGAGATGGTCAGGCCCGGGATGGGCTGACGGACCGAGCCGGAGAGGACGAAGCCGATCACGCCGCCGTCGGAGAGTTCGGCCGCGGCCGTGCGGGCCGTGCGGACGGCGCCGAGGAAGACGGATTCGAAGGCGGCCCGCCACTGCTCGTCGGTGTTGTCCGCCGCGGAACCGGGCGGCGGGCCGCCCACGCTGATGAGGATGCCGTCGAAGCCGCCGAACCGCTCGCGCGCGGTGGCGACGAGGCGGGCGGCGGCCCCGGGGTCCGCGTTGTCCGCGGCGACGCCGAACGCGCCGGGACCCAGCTCCTCCGCGGCGGCCGCCACGGACTTCTCGTCCCGCCCGGTGATCACCACCTTCGCACCGTCGGCGACGAGTTGCCGGGCCGTGGCGTTGCCCAGGCCGCGGCTCGCGCCGGTGAGTACGTACACCCGGTCGTGCAGTCCAAGATCCATGCGCTCAGTCTGCCGTGCCCGGTCCGGGAGGGCGAGGGGCCGGACTACTCGGCGGCGGGGGCCGTCCCGACCGCCTCGGGGTCGGGGCCGCCCGCGGACTGCGCGGCCTTCGCCGCCTTGGCGGCCTCCGCGTCCCGGTCCTTGCGCTCGCGACGGACCAGGATCACCCAGCCGACGGGCACGAACGCGGCGAACAGCCACCACTGCACCGCATAGGCCATGTGCGGGCCGATGCTGTCGTGGTCGGGCTCGGGCACGAGCTCGGGGCCCTTGTCGCCCGGGTCGGGCGCGGTGAGCTCGACATAGCCGCCGAGCACCGGCCGGCCGAGGGCCCGCGCCTGGGTCTGGCTGTTGATGCGCATGACCTGGCGGGGCGGCAGACCCTTGGTGTTCTTGATGCCGCTGGAGTCCGTCTCGTCCGCCTTGAGGCGGCCCGTGACGGAGACCTTGCCGGAGGGCGGCGCGGGGACCGCGGGGAACTTCGTCAGGTCGTCACCCGGCGGGATCCAGCCGCGGTTGACGATGAGGGTCTGCCCGTCGTCCGTGACCAGCGGGGTGAGGACGTAATAGCCCTGCCGCTGGCCGTCCTTGTCGGTCCGCTGCCGGACCACGACCTCGTCCTTGGTGTCGTACGTCCCGTGGGCCGTGACCCGCCGCCACACGTCCTCGCCCGGCACCGGCCGGCCGGGCTTCGTCAGCTGGGTGACGGGAACCGGCTCGGCGGTCAGGCTGCGGGCCACCAGGTCGTTGTGCGCGACCCGGTTCTCATGGCGGTGGAACTGCCAGAAGCCCAGTTTGATCATCACCGGGATGAGGACGAGCCCCACGAGCGTGAGGATCACCCACTGCCGGGACAGCAGGAAGCGGTACACGCATTTGACGGTACCTGGCGGGGTTCGCCCCCCGGGCATCGGGTGCTTATTTGCCCTCGCGCGCCGGGACCACATGCAGCAGGAGCTGCATGAACGCCGCCTCGTCGATCACCGGGGTGCCGAAGGAACGCGCCTTCGCGGTCTTGGAGGTGAGGGAGCCCGGGTCATTGGTCACCAGCAGGCTGGTGAGCCGGGACACGCTGGTGGCGATGTGCAGCCCCGCCTCGATGGCCCGGTCCTCCAGCAGCTCGCGGTCGACCGAGGTGTCACCCGAGATCGCCACCCGCATGCCCTGAATGAGCTGTTCGCCCTCTTTGTACCTGCCGGGGTTGGGGTACGGGCACGCCGGGCGCTTGCGGCTCTGCCGCCAGGTCCCCGAGCGGTACGACGGCTGGTAGCCGATGCTCGCGGAGCGCGTCGGGGCGGGCGCGTCGGACCACTCGGTCAGCGGCTGGCAGGCCAGCAGCGGCAGCCGCAGCCCGGTCTCGGCGGCGAGCCGCAGGCTGGGGCGGAAGGTCTCGGCGAGCACGCGCGCGTCGTCGAGGGCGTGGTGGGCGCGCTGCTGCACGACGCCGTAGTGCGCGGCGAGCGACTCCAGCTTGTGGTTGGGCAGCGGCAGCCCCAGCTCCTTGGAGAGCGCGATGGTGCACAGCCGCTGCCGCACGGGGGCGGTGACGTTCGCCCGCGCGTACTCCCGGGCGAGCATCGACCAGTCGAACGCCGCGTTGTGCGCGACGAGCACCCGCCCGTCCAGCCGCTTCGCCAGCTCGTCGGCGATCTCGGGGAAGAGCGGCGCGTCCGCGAGGACTTCGGTCGTGAGCCCGTGGATCCACACCGGCCCGGGGTCACGCTGCGGGTTGACCAGCGTGTACCACTGGTCCTCCACCTGCCCCCGCGCGTCCAGCTGATAGACGGCGGCCGACACTATCCGGTCGTCACGGGCGAGCCCGGTGGTCTCCACGTCGACGACCGCATACCCCTCGGGATACGCGGCCGGCCACGGGGTCGGCGATTCGTCGGCGGCACGGTCTACGAGCATGGTCACAGAGAATACGGGGCCGCACTGACAGCGTGGGTGGAGTGGGGCGGGAATGGGGTGGGTTGGGAGTTGCGAGGGTGATTTGGGTCACCCGTAAGGGCGTCGGATGTGGAGGCGGTCCGGGGGAAGAGGTGGGTGCCTTCGACGGGGATGTCACGGATGGTGATCTTGAGCTGGCCCAGGTGGGCGAGTGGGGTGAGGTCGGCGGCGCCCCCTGGAGCTCCCCAGCCAGAGCTCTTGCGGTCTCTGGTGACGTACAAGCGTCTCGGTCCGGAGATCCGACGGGCGTCGCCGCGGCCTGGCCGCGCGGCGTGGGGTGGGGGAGGCGGCCAACTCCTCGACGAGCCACGTGGTTTGCCGCTCGCTCATCCGCTCCGGCCGTGTGCCGACGGGGCTCTTCGCGAGCGGCGACTTGGCGAGCGTGCTCGCGACCGTGGCGGCGAGCCGCACGAGCAGCGGTTCCAGTCCGTGCATCCTGACGCACCCCTCCCCGAGGCCGCGTGAAGCCGCGTGGACCAGTATTCGCCCCCGGTCCGCCCCCGGTCGGCGGAACCCTCGGTAACGGTCGTGAGTAACCCGTGGGTAACAACCCCTAGCGCCCCACCCGGCGGCGCGTTTATCGTGCCGCCATGCCGCACCTTCCCGATGTCGTGCTGTGGTCCATACCCGCCTTCCTCCTGCTCACCGCCCTGGAGTTGGTGAGCTACCGCCTGCATCCCGCCGAGGAGAGCGGGGCCGCGGGGTACGAGGCCAAGGACGCGGCCACCAGCATCGGCATGGGGCTGGGCAGCCTCGTCTTCGACGCGCTGTGGAAGATCCCGATCGTCGCCGTCTACACCGCGGTCTACGAACTCACCCCGCTGCGCGTGCCCGTGCTCTGGTGGACGCTGCCGCTGATGCTGCTCGCCCAGGACTTCTTCTACTACTGGTCCCACCGCGGGCACCACGTCGTGCGGATCCTGTGGGCGTGCCACGTGGTGCACCACTCCAGCCGGAAGTTCAACCTCACCACAGCGCTGCGCCAGCCGTGGACCACGCTCACCGTGTGGCCGTTCTACCTGCCGATGATCGCGCTGGGGGTGCACCCGGCGGCGCTGGCGTTCTGCTCGTCGGTCAACCTCGTCTATCAGTTCTGGGTGCACACCGAGCGCGTACGGAAGCTGCCGCGGCCCTTCGAGTACGTCCTCAACACGGCGTCCCACCACCGGGTGCACCACGCCTCTCAAGGCGGCTATCTCGACCGCAACTTCGGCGGCATCCTCATCGTCTGGGACCGGCTCTTCGGCTCCTTCGTGCCGGAGGTGGAGCCGCCCGTCTACGGGCTGACCAAGAACATCGACACCTACAACCCGCTGCGCGTGGCCACCCACGAATACGCGGCCATCCTCCGCGACCTGCGGGCCGCGCGGAGCTGGCGGGAGCGGGCCGGGCGGGTGTTCGGGGGGCCCGGCTGGCAGCCGGAGGCGCCCCCGCGGGCGCCCGAGCGGCAGGCCGGGGCCCCACCGGCCCGCGCCCACGAGCGGGCCGCGTGAGCGGCGGCCGTCGGGCCCGCGCGCTCCAGGCCGCCTTCCTCGCCGTCGCCGCCGCCCACCTCTGCGCGCTGCTCGCGGGCTCGGGCCTCGCGCCCGTCACCAAGCCCGCGCTCATGCCGCTCCTCGCGGCGAGCGTGCTCGCGCGCGGCGGGCCGCGGCTGCTCGCCGGGGCACTGCTGTTCGGCTGCGGCGGCGACACCCTGCTGGGCATCGGCGGTGACACCGTCTTCCTGCTCGGCATGGCCTCCTTCGCCGCCGGGCACGTCTGCTACCTCACGCTCTGCTCCCGGCACGGCAGCCCGGGCGGCGGGCGGACGTACGCGCTGGCCGGGGCGTACGGCGCGGCCTGGCTCGGCACGGTGGCGCTGCTGTGGCCCGACCTGGAGGCGCGGCTGCGGATCCCTGTCGCGCTCTACAGCCTGCTGCTGACCGCGATGGCGCTCGGCGCGACCCGCGCCCGGCCGCTGACCGCGGCGGGCGGGCTGCTGTTCCTGCTGTCGGACACGCTCCTCGCCACCGGCCTCGCCGACTGGCCGCAGGCGCCGGTGCCCCAGTTCTGGGTCATGCTGACCTATCTCGCGGCGCAGTTCCTGCTGGTGGAGGGGCTCCTCAGGACGGTGCCCGCGGCTGCGGCGCCGGCGGTCCCCGCGTACGGTGAGATGCGTACGACCTCCTGAGCACGACGACTTGAGCCGGCAAGGACAGCATCATGCGCGCGACCACCATCCACGCCCCCCACGACATCCGGGTCGAGGACGTCCCGGACCCCCGGATCCAGCGGCCCGGGGACGCGATCGTGCGGGTGATGCGGGCCTGCATCTGCGGCAGCGACCTGTGGGCCTACCGCGGTGAGGCGGCCCGGGAGCCCGGGCAGCGCATCGGTCACGAGTTCCTCGGCATGGTCATGGAGACGGGGTCCGAGGTGACCTCGCTCAAGCCGGGAGAGCTCGTCGTCGCGCCCTTCATGTGGTCGGACGGCGTGTGCGACTTCTGCGCCGAGGGGCTGACGACCTCCTGCGAGCACGGCGGCTTCTGGGGCGAGCCGGGCTCCGACGGCGGCCAGGGCGAGGCCGTCCGCGTGCCGTTCGCCGAGGCCACGCTGGTCCGCATCCCCGCCGAGCTGGCCCCCGACACCCCGTACGGCGACAGCCGGCTGCTGGACGCGGTGCTCACGCTCTCCGACGTGATGGGCACCGGCCACCACGCGGCGCTGGGCGCGGGCGTGCGGCCCGGGGCCACGGTCGCCGTGGTCGGTGACGGCGCGGTCGGCCTGTGCGCCGTGCTCGCGGCCAAGCGGCTCGGCGCCGAGCGGATCATCGCGCTCGGCCGGCACGAGGCGCGGACCGCCATCGCGCGGAAGTTCGGCGCCACCGACGTGGTCGCGGAGCGCGGGGAGGCGGCGGTGGCCGCGGTGCGGGAGCTGACGCGCGGCCAGGGCGCGCACGCCGTGATCGAGGCGGTCGGCACCGAGCAGTCGATGCGGACGGCGCTGGGCATCACCCGGCCCGGCGGCGCCGTCGGTTACGTCGGCGTCCCGCACGGCAGCGGCAGCGGCCTCGACCTCCGGCTGATGTTCGACAACAACATCGCCGTCCGCGGCGGCGTCGCGCCCGTCCGCAGCTACATCCCCGAGCTGCTCCCGGACGTCCTGGACGGCACGATCGACCCGTCGCCGGTCTTCGACCTGACGGTGGACCTCGACGGTGTGCCGGACGGCTACCGCGCGATGGAGGACCGTACGGCCCTGAAGGTGCTGATCAAGCCCTGACGTGAGGTGCGGGCCGGACGGGCCCGGCGAGGCGGGCCCGTCCGGCGGACGGGCGCCTCAGTCCTGGACCGCGGCCAGGGCGTCGACGATGCCGTAGCCGTAGTAGCCGTTCACCTGCGGAGTCCCGGCGCAGGCCGTATCGGCCGCCGCGCAGCCGGGGTTGTGCGCCTGCGCCTTGAGGATCCACTGGATCTCCTGCGGCGTCGACCGCGGGTGCGTGCTCTTCAGCAGCGCCGCCACGCCGGCCACGTGCGGGCCGGCCATCGAGGTGCCCTGGAGGAAGCCGTAGTCGCCGCCGGGCAGCGTGGAGAGGATGCGGCCGTCCTTGCCCGGCAGCTCGGGCAGCTGGTACTTGTCACCGCCGGGCGCCGCCACGTCGATCTGGCCCAGGCCGTAGTTGGAGTAGTACGCCTTCGCCGACTTCGCTCCCGTCGCGGCGACGGTGATGACCCCGGGGAGCTGCGCGGGGACGTCGAGGCAGACCGAAGGGTCGATCTTGCGGGTCAGCGGCGGCTTGGTGTCGTTGGGGCTGGACGCGTCGGTGAGCTCCTTGGCGGCCAGGTCGAAGTTCGAGTTGCCCGCGGAGGCGACGTTGACCGTGCCCTTGCTCTCGGCGTACTTCGTGGCGCGGCCGATGGACTCGGCTATGGCCTTCTGGTCCGGGTCGTCCGTGCAGTTGAACATCCACGGGTCGACGTAATAGCTGTTGTTCGTCACCGCGATGCCGTGGTCCGCGGCGAAGACGAACGCGCAGACCACGCTCTCCGCGTAGAAGGAACTGGTCTTCGGCTGGGAGACCTTGATGGCGGAGACCTTCACGCCCGGCGCGACACCGGCCACGCCGATGCCGTTGCGGGCGGCGGCTATCGTGCCCGCCACGTGCGTGCCGTGGTAGTCCTTCGCCGGGTCGAAGGGGCGCCAGGCGCCGGGACTGGTGTCGGCCTTGCCGCTGACGCAGCTCGCGGACTGGCTCTTCGAGAAGTTCGGGGCGAGGTCGGGGTGGGTGTCGTCCACGCCGGTGTCGATGACCCCGACGGTGACCTTCCGGCTGCCGCCGTCGACCTTCGCCGCCTCGTCGGCCTTGATGGCGGGCAGGTCCCACTGGAGGCCCTCCAGGGGCTCCTTGCCGGAGGCGAGCGAGCGGGAGGCGCTCAGGGCGCTGCTTTGGGGAGGCCGCACCTTCTCGGGCGGGCCGACGTCGGTGGTGGCGGCCGGGACGATCGGCGCGGTGCGGGTGGCGCCCGCGGACTGCACGCCCGGTACGGTCCGCAGCGCCGCGGCGAAGCCGGGGTTCGCGGAGTGGGCGACGATCACGCCTATGCGCTCGTAGGAGGTCAGCACGCTGCCCCCGGCCGCGGCGACCGCCTTGTGCACCCGGGCGACGGTGGCCCGGTCCGCGGTGGTGTTGACGACGTACGACAGCACGGGCCCGTCCGTGGTGACGGGGGTCTTCGCCGGCGGCGTGCCCTGCGGGGCGGCCGAGGCCGTACCGGGGAGGAAGCCGAGCGAGGCGGTGAGGGCGAGCCCCGCGGGGAGGGTCAGCAGGCGGCGACGTCTGGAACGCGGGTGAGCCATGGGTTCTCCACATCATCCGAAAACCGCCGTGCGCCTGCCGCGCACGGACGGGTACATGACGAGTGAAGCTAGCGCCGACCCCGGCGCCGGGCAATGATCCGCCCGCACAACGCCCCGATGACGCCGCTCTCCGACGCCATATGACGCTTCGTCAGGGCGGTGGCGGCAGGCTCGGGTCGCGCAACCCGTCGTAGCTCAGCGGGGGCAGCGGTACCCGTGGCCCGTACCAGCGGCCCGAGCGCGGGATCGTGGCCGACCGCCCGGCCGGCACCGCCGCTATGGGGGCCGTCAACCTGACGATCCCGAACGGCCGTCGACCCGGGGGCGGCGGGGGAGGAAGTGGCGCATCGCTCACACCAGGGTCAACGAGGGTGCGGGCAGCCGGTGTCGCACCGCGCGCCCGCCCGCCCCGAATTCACCGGCGCTCCCCCTGTCGCATACTGCGACCTGCCTCTACGATGCGTGATCCAGATCACAGGTCAACGGTTCGCGCCTTCGTGCCACCCCATCAGGAGAGACCGTGGATACCGCACCCACCACCGCCCAGGAACCGGACGAGCCGGGCAGCCCCGACCTCGCCGTCTCCTCCGCCGAGCCCGACCCCTATCTCGCGATGCAGGCGACCCCGGAATTCGCCGAACTGCGCGGCGCCCAGCGCTCGTTCGCCTTCCCTCTCACCATCGCCTTCATCGCCTGGTACCTGCTCTACGTCCTGCTCTCCAACTACGCGGGCGGCTTCATGGGCACCAAGGTCGTCGGCAACATCAACGTCGCCTTCGTCCTCGGCCTCGCCCAGTTCCTCACCACCTTCCTGATCGCCTGGTGGTACTCCCGGCACGCCGCCGCGAAGCTCGACCCCCGCTCCGAGGCCCTGCGCACCCGCCTGGAGGCAGGGGAATGATCACCGACCTCGCCGCGGGCGCGGCCAGCGACCACCGCACGCTGATCATCACGCTCTTCTCCGTCTTCGTCGCCGCGACCCTCGGCATCACCGTCTGGGCCGGCCGGCAGACCAAGGACGCCACCGACTTCTACGCGGGTGGCCGCTCCTTCACCGGCTTCCAGAACGGCCTGGCCATCTCCGGTGACTACATGTCCGCCGCGTCCTTCCTCGGCATCGCCGGCGCCATCGCGCTCTTCGGCTACGACGGCTTCCTCTACTCCATCGGCTTCCTCGTCGCCTGGCTCGTCGCCCTGCTCCTGGTCGCCGAACCGCTGCGCAACTCCGGCCGCTTCACCATGGCCGACGTGCTCGCCCACCGGCTCAGGCAGCGGCCCGTGCGCACCGCCGCGGGCACCTCCACCATCGTCGTCTCGATCTTCTACCTGCTGGCCCAGATGGTCGGGGCGGGCGCGCTGGTCGCCCTGCTCCTCGGCGCCACCGGCGAGGGCTCGCGCCGCTGGATCATCGGCCTGGTCGGCCTCGTCATGGTGCTGTACGTGACCATCGGCGGCATGAAGGGCACCACGTGGGTGCAGATCGTCAAGGCGGTCATGCTCATCGCGGGCACCCTGCTCATCACGATTCTCGTGCTCAACAAGTTCGACTGGAACGTCTCCACCCTCCTCGGCGAGGCGGCCAAGGAGAGCGGCAAGGGCAGAGCCTTCCTGGAACCGGGATTGCAGTACGGCAAGGACAGCACCTCCAAGCTCAACTTCATCTCGCTCGGCCTCGCCCTCGTCCTCGGCACCGCAGGGCTCCCGCACATCCTCATCCGCTTCTACACCGTGCCCACCGCCAAGGCCGCGCGGAAGTCCGTGAACTGGGCCATCGGCATCATCGGCGCTTTCTATCTGATGACCATCGCGCTGGGCTTCGGTGCCGCGGCCCTGGTCGGCCCCAAGGCGATCACCGCGTCCAACGAGTCCGGCAACACCGCGGCCCCGCTGCTCGCCCAGGAGATCGGCGGTGGCGCCGGCACCACCGGTGGCGCGGTGCTCCTCGCCGTCATCTCCGCCGTCGCCTTCGCGACCATCCTCGCCGTGGTCGCGGGCCTCACCCTCGCCTCCTCGGCCTCCTTCGCCCACGACCTGTGGGCCAACGTCATCCGCAAGGGCCGCACCAGCGAGAAGGAGGAGATCCTCACCGCCAAGTGCGCGGCCGTCGTCATCGGCGCGATCTCCATCGTCCTCGGCATCTTCGCCCACCGCCTGAACGCGGCCGCGCTCGTGGCCCTGGCCTTCGCCGTCGCCGCGTCCGCCAACCTCCCCACGATCCTCTACAGCCTCTTCTGGAAGCGCTTCACCACCCAGGGCGCCCTGTGGTCGATCTACGGCGGGCTGATCTCCTCGGTCACCCTGGTGATCATCTCCCCGGTGGTCTCCGGCAACCCCAAGGCGCTCTTCCCCGGCATGAGCTTCGACTACTTCCCGCTCGGCAACCCCGGCCTGGTCTCCATCCCGCTGGGCTTCCTGCTCGGCTGGCTGGGCTCGCTGCTCTCCAAGGAGCAGCCGGACCCGCGGAAGTACGCGGAGCTGGAGGTCCGCGCCCTCACCGGCCACGGCGCGCACTGACCCCGGCCCACCCGGCGGCCCCTCGTCCCGGCAGGGACCGTACGCCTCCTCCCGGCCTTCAACGAAGTGTTGAACGTCAGTGGCATCGCGTACGCTGCGGAGCATCGAACGAATATCGTTCCAACTCGCGGGAGGGGCCGTCACCGTGCTCATCGACACCTACGGTCGCGCCGCCACCGACCTGCGCGTCTCCCTCACCGACCGCTGCAACCTCCGGTGCACCTACTGCATGCCCGAAGAGGGCCTCCAGTGGCTCGCCAAGCCCGACCTCCTCACCGACGACGAGATCGTCCGCCTCGTCCACATAGCCGTCACGGCACTCGGTGTCACCGAGGTCCGCTTCACCGGCGGGGAGCCCCTGCTGCGGCCCGGCCTCGTCTCCATCGTCGAGCGCTGCGCGGCCCTCCTGCCGCGCCCCCGGCTCTCCCTCACCACCAACGGCATCGGCCTCGCCCGCACGGCCGACGCCCTGAAGGCCGCCGGGCTCGACCGCGTCAACGTCTCCCTCGACACCCTGCGCCCCGAGGTCTTCCGCACCCTGACCCGGCGCAAGCGCCACCAGGACGTCCTCGACGGACTCGCCGCCGCCCGCGCGGCCGGCCTCACGCCGGTGAAGGTCAACGCCGTCCTGATGCCCGGCCTCAACGACGACGAGGCCCCCGAGCTCCTCGCGTGGGCCGTCGAGAACGACTATGAGCTCCGCTTCATCGAGCAGATGCCCCTTGACGCCCAACACGGCTGGAAACGCGAGGGGATGATCACCGCGGAGGACATCCTCGCGAGCCTCCGCACGCGCTTCCGCCTCACCGGGGAGGCCGACGGCGAGCGCGGCTCCGCACCCGCCGAGCGCTGGGTCGTCGACGGCGGGCCCGCCCGCGTCGGAGTGATCGCCTCCGTCACCCGCCCCTTCTGCGCGGCCTGCGACCGCACCCGGCTCACCGCCGACGGGCAGATCCGTACGTGCCTGTTCGCGCGCGAGGAGTCGGACCTGCGGGGCGTGCTGCGCTCCGGCGCCCCGGACGAGGAGATAGCGCGGTTCTGGCGGCACGCCATGTGGGGCAAGAAGGCGGGCTCGGGGCTCGACGACCCGTCCTTCCTCCAGCCCCGGCGCCCGATGTCAGCGATCGGCGGCTGACTCCCACTCCCGCAGGGCCACCACGTCCTTGAGGAAGCCGCGCAGATCAAGGAAGTTGGACAGGTGCTCACGGTGCTCGTCGCACGCGAGCCACGTCTTGCGCCGGTCGGGCGTGTGCAGCTTGGGGTTGTTCCAGGCGAGCACCCACACGGCGTCGGCGCGGCAGCCCTTGGCGGAACAGATCACAGCGGTATCGGGGGAGTTCACACCCCAGACTCTACGTCCCACCGCCCGGCCCAGGGCCACGTGGACACGGCGACGCCGGGCAGCCACGGGGGGAGCCGCCCGGCGTCGGTCTGTCGCTCCGACGGGGGATGCGGAGCGCTTAGGAAGTATGTCACGGGGTGACCGGCGCGCGGCACTGAAACCACATGATTGATCTGAGGTTTTCTTGAGCTTGGCGGCGCGGGCACCGGCCCGCGCGCCCACGCCCGCACATCAGTTGTGGTCACGCCCGTGATCGCCGGACAACGGCCGACCGTCGCCGGGGTCCGCTTCCGCCGGGGGTTCCGCGGGGCCGGCCACGGGAGGGGGCATCAGCACCGGCCGGGTCGGCGCGGGCACGAACGTGCCCGGCAGCGAAGGGGCGTTCTCCCGGCCCGCGTTGGCGATCACGACGGCGACATAGGGGAGCAGCGCCCCCAGGATCAGCGTGCCGATGGCCACATAGCGCTCGACGTTCCACAGCACCACGGTCAGCACCACCGAGAGGGTGCGGACGAGCATCGAGAAGACGTACCGCCGCTGACGGCCGCGCACGTCCTCGGCCAGACCCCGTCGGGCGCCGGTGATCCTGATGACCTCCGGCCCGCCCAGCTTCCGCATCACGTTCCACCACCTGCTCGCCGCCGGGACGCGCCATTCGTCCAGGACGTATTCAACGTTACGCCGCCACCGGTCCGCGTACGAGACCGGGGCACCCCGCCGGACCCCCGTCCCGACCTGCATATCTCTCATGCACCCGGCGTAGGGGCCGGTCCGAAATGCGCCGTACCGCGAGCGGCCCCAGAATGGCGGGGCACGCCATATCGCGCCGCTTGAGGAGGCGACATGAGCTGGTTGTGGGCCATCATCGTCGGACTGGTGCTGGGCCTGATCGCCAAGGCGATCCTGCCGGGCAAGCAGCAGATCCCCCTCTGGCTGACGATCATCCTCGGCATGATCGGCAGCCTGCTCGGCAACTGGGCGGCCACGGGCCTCGGCATCAACGACACCAAGGGCATCGACTGGGGCCGCCACCTGCTCCAACTGGCCGGAGCGGTGCTGGTGGTCGGCGTGGGCGACCGCTTGTGGGTGGCGCTACGGGGCAACCGCAAGGCTCGGGCCTGAGCGGGGACGGGCTGGATGGTGCGGACTACGGTCCGCGCAATCCAGCCCGTTGGGGGCACCTCTGGGGGCACCCCCGGACGGAGTCCGGGGGAGGTAGCTGGGGGAGTTTGAGGACACCGCGCGTCAGCGCGGTCCGGGGTCTGGGGCGCAGCCCCAGTTTCGGGAAGGGGCGGGGTAGGGGAACAAAGCGCCGCAGGCGCACCCCCGCGCGGCGGAGCCGCACATCAGATGCACCCGGAAAGGGGCAGCGCCCCCAAATCAGGCCCCGCGGACCTCAGCGATCTTCCGGCCGGCCTTGAGGTAGACCCCCGAGGGAGCGGTGACCCCGGCCGCCGCCACCTTCGCCAGCGTCTCGCGCACCACCTCACCCAGCGGACGGATCGCCTCCGCCTCCGCCAGCACGACGGCCTCCTGCCCCCCGTCGTGCTCCACGATCAGCCGCAGACCATTCTGCTTGGCCACCCGCCGCGCCGCGGAAGCGCTCGGCTGGAAGCCCAGCACCTGGCTGAGCACGGCCGTAGCCGCCTCGGAGCCGTGCTCGCCGAGCTCCACCACCGGCAGGCTCTCGACGTCGGTGAAGCTCTTCTTCGAGAACTGCGCGATGAAGCCGGCCCGCGCCGCCATCGCCGCCTCGACGCCGTACAGCGCGGTCACGACCTCGCCCGCCAGGACCTTCTTGAGGTCCATCGGGTGCAGGGACCGCTCCGCCACGCGGGCCAGGACGAGCGCGACCTCCTCGTCCGTCCACTCCGTCCACGCCTTGAGGTACGGCTCCATCAGCCGGTCCGGCACCGACATGATCTTGCCGAAGACATCGTCGGCGGGCGCGGTCAGACCCACGTAGTTGCCCTTGGACTTGGACATCTTCGCGCCGGTGCCGTCCGTGCCCTCGATCAGCGGCATGGTCACCACGAGCTGCGGCCGCTGGCCGCGCAGCTCCATGAGCTTGCGGCCCATCTGGAGGTTGAGCAGCTGGTCGGCGCCGCCCAGCTCCACGTCGCAGTCCAGCGCCACGGAGTCCAGGCCCTGCGCGATCGGGTAGAGCAGCTCCGACATGGTCAGCCCGGAACCGGCCGCCAGGCGCGTACGGAAGTCCTCGCGCTGGAGCAGCTGCGAGACCGGCACCTGCGAGAGCAGGCCGAGCAGCTCGGGGAAGGTGTACGGCGCCAGCCACTCGCTGTTCTGGCGGAACCGGACCTTCTCGAAGTCGAAGAACGGCCGGACCTGCTCGCGGTAGCCGGCCAGGTTCCGCGCGATGTCCTCGTCGGTGAGCGGCGGGCGCTCGGCCGTACGGCCCGTCGGGTCGCCGATCTTGGCGGTGAAGTCACCGATCAGCAGGGTGACGTCGTGGCCCATGCGCTGGAAGCGGTTGAGGATGATCATCGGCACGGCGTGGCCGAGGTGCACATCGGTGCCGGTCGGGTCGATGCCCAGCTTGATGCTCAGCCCCTGGCCCGCGGCCCGGCGCTCCTCGATGCGGGCGGCGAGCTTGTCCACGCCCGGCAGCACCTCGACCGTGCGGGCCGCGATCAGCTCGGCCTGCTCCTTCGCCGACAGATCCGTCAGGTCGAGATAGCGCCGCGAGCCCGTCTCCGTGAGCAGCCGCTGGACGGTCTGGTCGGAGGAGAGGTCCTGTGCGAGGAGCTCGCTGGCGCGGGCGACGGATTCGCCGAGGCGTGTCATGACGTTCCTGGGGATCGAGAGGACGGATGAAGGAAAGAAGGAGAAAAGCCCGGGAGACGGGAGGGAGGGGGTGGACGGACGCGCCCAGTCTATTCGGCCCGGTGGCGCGCCCCGGCTGTCCCACCCCCGCCCGCGCTCACACCCCCTGGCTGACCGAGCTCATGTTGAAGTCGGGCACGCGCAGCGCGGGCATCGCCGCCCGGCTGAAGTAGTCGCCCCACTCGCGCGGCAGCGTCGGCTCGGTGCGGCCCGCCTCCGTGGCCCGGGAGAGCACGGAGACCGGGGACTCGTTGAAGCGGAAGTTGTTCACCTCGCCGACGACCTCGCCCTTCTCCACGAGATAGACGCCGTCCCGGGTGAGCCCGGTGAGCAGCAGCGACGCCGGGTCGACCTCGCGGATGTACCACAGGGAGGTCAGCAGCAGACCGCGCTCGGTGTCGGCGGCCATCTCGTCCAGAGAGCGGCCGCCGCCCCCGTCCAGGATGAGGTTGTCGATGCCCGGGGCCACGGGTAGGCCCGTCAGGCCGGCGGTGTGGCGGGTCGTGATCAGCCGCTCCAGCACGCCCTCGCGGATCCAGTCCGTGGCGGGGAGCGGCAGCCCGTTGTCGAAGACCGAGGAGTCCTCGCCCGAGCTGCTCGTGAGCACGAACGGCGCGCACTGAAGCCCCGGGTAGGCCGGGTCGCTGCGCAGCGACAGCGGCAGCGCGGAGAGCTTCTCCCCGATCCGGGTGCCACCGCCGGGCCTGGAGAAGACCGTACGGCCCTCCGCCGCCTCCCGGGCCGTGGCCGACCACGCCTGGTAGACCATGAGGTCCGCGACGGCGGTCGGCGGGAGCAGTGTCTCGTACCGCCCGGCCGGCAGCTCGATCTTCGTACGGGCCCAGGCCAGCCGCCGGGCCAGCTCGGCGTCCAGCGCCGCCGGGTCCACGTCCGTGAAGTCACGCGTGGCGCGGCCCACCCACGCGGAGCGCGTGCGGTCCGGGGACTTCGCGTTGAGCTCCAGGGTGCCGGTGGGCTGGTCGTGCCGGAGCCGCAGCCCGGCGGAGGAGCCCACGTAGTGGGAGTTCACCTGGTGGAGGGCGAAGCCGTAGAGCTCGCGGCCCTCGGCGCGGGCACGGGCGAAGGACTCGCCGAGCGCGGGCGCGAAGGCGTCGAAGACCGCCGGGGAGGTCTCGGCGGGCGCCTCGGTGAAGTCGGGGGAGTGCGGGACGCCCGTCACCAGCGGCTGCGCGTCCTCGGCGGGGCCCGACTCCCGGGCGGCGGCCTCGGCGGCCCGCACCAGCGGCTCCAGCTCGTCCGCGGTGACCGCCGACCGGGTGACGACCCCGGAGGCCGTGCCCTCGGCGCCGTCGACGGTCGCGATCACGGTGACGGTGCGGCCACGGGTGACGCCGTTGGTGGTGAGCGCGTTGCCCGCCCAGCGCAGATTGGCGGTGGAGTCCTCGCTCGCGATCACGACGAGGCCGTCGGCACGCGACAGCTCCAGGGCGCGCTCGACGATCTCGTGCGGCTTGTTCCTGCTACGAGGGCTCACTGACCCGCCTCCTGCGTGGTGTTCAAGATGTTGACGTTCTTGAAGAGTGCGGACGGGCAGCCGTGGGAGACCGCGGCGATCTGGCCCGGCTGGGCCTTGCCGCAGTTGAACGCGCCGCCCAGGACGTACGTCCCCGGTCCGCCGACCGCCGCCATCGAGCCCCAGAAGTCCGTCGTCGTCGCCTGGTAGGCGAAGTCCCTGACCTGCCCGTCGAGCCGGCCGTTCCGGATCGCGTACGCCCGCTGCCCCGTGAACTGGAAGTTGTAGCGCTGCATGTCGATCGACCACGACCGGTCGCCGACGATGTAGATGCCGTCCTCCACACCCGAGATCAGCTCCTCCGTCGACGGCCCGTCGGGCGCCGGCCGGAGGGAGACGTTCGCCATCCGCTGCACGGGCACGTGCGAGGGGGAGTCGGCGAACGCGCAGCCGTTGGAGCGGGCGAAGCCCGTGAGCCTCGCGGTGCGGCGGTCGAGCTGATAGCCGGTCAGGATGCCGTCCTTGACGAGGTCCCAGGACTGGGCCGCCACGCCCTCGTCGTCGTAGCCGACGGTCGCGAGGCCGTGCTCGGCGGTCCGGTCGCCCGTCACGTTCATGATCTTCGAGCCGTAGCGGAGGCTGCCCAGCTTGTCGAAGGTCGCGAACGACGTGCCCGCGTACGCCGCCTCGTAGCCCAGCGCCCGGTCCAGCTCGGTGGCGTGGCCGATCGACTCGTGGATCGTCAGCCACAGGTTGGAGGGGTCGACCACCAGGTCGTACGCGCCGGCCCGGACGCTCGGCGCGCGCATCTTCTCCGCCAGCAGCTCCGGCATCTCCGCCAGCTCCGCGTCCCAGTCCCAGCCGGTGCCCGTCAGGTACTCCCAGCCGCGGCCGGCCGGTGGCGCGATGGTGCGCATGGTGTCGAAGTCACCGGTCGCCGGGTCCACCGCGGTCGCCGTCAGCTGCGGGTGCACGCGGACGCGCTGCTGGGTGGTCGTGGTGCCCGCCGAGTCGGCGTAGAACTTGTTCTCCTGCACGGTCGTCAGCGTGGCGTCGGTGTGGGCCACCCCGTCCGCGGCCAGCAGCCGGTCGCTCCACTGGGCGAGCAGCGCGGTCTTCTCGGCGTCGGGCACCTCGAAAGGATTGAGCTCGTACGCGGAGACCCAGGTGCGGTCCGCGTGCACCGGCTCGTCCGCCAGCTCCACCCTCTCGTCGGACCCGGCCGCCGCGATCACCTTGGCCGACAGCTTCGCCATCGCCACGGCCTGCCCGGCCACCCGCGCGGCCGCGTCCATCGTCAGCTCCACGCCCGCGGCGAACCCCCAGCTCCCGCCGTGCACCACGCGCACCGCGTAGCCCAGGTCGGTGGCGTCCGACGAGCCCGCGGGGCGGGCGTCGCGCAGCCGCCAGGAGGCGCTGCGCACCCGCTCGAGGCGGAAGTCGGCGTGCTCGGCACCGAGCGCGCGGGCGCGGGCCAGCGCGGCGTCGGCGAGCGGCCGCAGCGGCAGCGCGAGGAATGTCTCGTCGATGGAATGGGGCGTGGAACGGGGCACAGGGTCCTCCCGGAGGTCGTCCTGTGAATCATGCCGCCTCACGGGTGACCCACGCACCGCGTTTCCGCTCCTCGGGCGGGGTGGGGGACGGGCCGCTTCTGTAGAGATCCAACAGTGTGCGCCGCGTGCCCCTGTCGCAGGTCGATTCTCTCTTCGATGACCACTACCGATACGTTTCGGTGTAGTCAGCAGCACCCATGGAAGAAACGGAAGGGTGATCCCTTGAGCCGCTCGGTTCTCGTCACCGGAGGAAACCGGGGCATCGGCCTCGCCATCGCCCGCGCGTTCGCGGAAGCGGGGGACAAGGTCGCCATCACCTACCGCTCCGGTGAGCCGCCGGAGGCGCTCGTGGAGCTGGGCTGCCTCGCCGTGAAGTGCGACATCACGGATCCGGAGCAGGTCGAGCAGGCCTACAAGGAGATCGAGGAGAAGCAGGGCGCGGTCGAGGTGCTGGTGGCCAACGCCGGCATCACCCGCGACCAGCTGCTGCTGCGGATGTCCGAGGAGGACTTCACGTCGGTGGTGGACACCAACCTCACCGGCACCTTCCGGGTCGTCAAGCGCGCCTCGAAGGGCATGCTGCGTGCCCGCAAGGGCCGTGTGGTGCTGATCTCCTCCGTCGTCGGCCTGATGGGCTCGGCGGGGCAGGCCAACTACGCCGCCTCCAAGGCCGGTCTGGTCGGCTTCGCCCGCTCGCTCGGCCGTGAGCTGGGCTCGCGCAACATCACGGTCAACGTCGTCGCCCCCGGCTTCGTCGACACCGACATGACCCGGGTGCTCACCGACGAGCAGCGGGCCAACATCGTGAAGCAGGTGCCGCTCGCGCGCTACGCGCAGCCCGAGGAGATCGCCGCCTCGGTCCGCTTCCTCGCCTCCGACGAGGCCGCATACATCACTGGAGCCGTCATTCCTGTCGACGGCGGATTGGGCATGGGTCACTGAACGTCATGAGTGGAATCCTCGCAGGCAAGCGCATCCTGATCACCGGCGTCCTCACCGAGGCGTCGATCGCCTTCCAGGCCGCGAAGGTCGCCCAGAACGAGGGCGCCGAGGTCATCCTCACCGGCTTCGGCCGGCTCTCCCTGGTCGAGCGCATCGCGAAGCGGCTGCCGAAGCCCGCTCCGGTGATCGAGCTCGACGTCAGCAACCAGGAGCACCTCGACGGCCTGGCCGACAAGGTGCGCGAGCACCTCGGCGAGGGCGTGGCCCTCGACGGCATCGTGCACTCCATCGCCTTCGGCCCGCAGGGCGCCTTCAACTTCCTCGAGGGCACCTGGGAGGACGTCTCCACGGCCGTCCAGATCTCGGCGTACTCCTACAAGTCGCTGACCATGGCCCTGCTCCCGCTGATGCGCGAGGGCTCCTCGATCGTGGGCCTGACCTTCGACGCGCAGATCGCCTGGCCGAAGTACGACTGGATGGGCGTGGCCAAGGCCGCCCTGGAGTCCACCAACCGCTACCTCGCCCGCGACCTCGGCCCCCAGGGCATCCGCTGCAACCTGGTCTCGGCCGGTCCGCTGAAGTCGATGGCCGCCAAGTCCATCCCGGGCTTCGAGGAGCTCGCGGACGTGTGGAACCACCGCGCCCCCATCGGCTGGGACCTCGCCGACCCGGAGCCGGCGGGCCGTGGCATCGTCGGCCTGCTGTCGGACTTCTTCCCGCGCACCACGGGTGAGATCGTCCACGTCGACGGCGGCGTGCACATGATGGGCGCCTGAGCCAAGGGCTCCCGAGGCGTACGAAGGCCGCGCGGCCGTCCGGTGGACAGCCGCGCGGCCTTCGCGTATGCGCGGACGGCACTGCGACCGCCCCGAGTCGAGAACCTCGCCCGTCGCCCTCACACTGTTGGGGACGGGAGGAGGTACGGAACATGAACTCCCCGCTCCGCCGGACGGCGGCCCTGCTGTTCGCCGGCGCCGCCCTGGCCGGTGCCGCGTCCCCGCCCGCCCTCGCGGCACCCGCGCCCGCCGTGACGCAGGAGGCCGAGTGCAGCACCCGGATCCGCGGCTCGCACGCCACGGCCGACTGCTTCAACGGCAACTCCACCATCGATCGCGTACAGCTGCACATCGAGTGCGTCCGCTGGTGGGACCCGGACATGGACACCGCGCCCGTCGCGGTCACCCCGGCCCGCCACGTCTCCCTCACCCAGCGCTGCTGGCTGGGCATACGCCACGCCTGGGTGACGCACACACCCGGCTGACCCTCAGCGGACGCCGCGGCAGCCGTACGGATAGCGGCCCGCCTCCTCCTCCGCCGTCCGCTCGTCGCCGTCCCTGATCGCGGCCACCAGCCTGCCGTGATCGGCCAGCCCCTCGGGCTTCAGGTCCGTGCCCACGTCCGCGCGCAGGAACTGGCGGAGCACCCCGCCGAGATCCGCGTACACCTCGGCCAGCACCTCGTTGTGCGCCGCCGCGACCACCGCCGTGTGCAGCGTGGCGTCGGCCTCCACGAACCGCTCCGCGTCTCCCGAGTACCAGGCTTCCTCGCGCCGCTCCAGCAGCGCCGTCAGCTGCGCGAGGTCCTGCTCGGTGCGCCGCCGGGCCGCCAGCCGGGCCGCCTGGGTCTCCAGCGCGCTGCGCAGCTCCGCCACGTGCAGCGGGTCCGCCTGCGCGAAGCGGCGGTTCATCACCCCGGCGAGCTCGCTGGTGGCGACGACATAGGTGCCCGAGCCCTGGCGGATGTCCAGCAGGCCGTTGTGCGCGAGGGCGCGCACGGCCTCACGCACGGTGTTGCGGGCCACGCCGAGCTGCTCCACGAGCGCGGGCTCGGTGGGGATGCGCGAGCCGACGGGCCATTCGCCGGACGTGATCTGGTTGCGCAGCTGCGCGATCACCTGGTCGACGAGCGGGGACCGGCGAGGAGATGTCAGAGGCGCCATTGTCGTGCTCCATTCATCCCATGATTCTATGATGCCGGTATGGCACATACGGCAGACGAAGATCTCACGACGGCCGACCCGGCCGCACCGGCACCGGCAACCGACACGCCCGCCCCCGCCCCGGGCCGCGGACCCGCCCGCCCGCGGACCCTGCTCCTCGCCGTGGGGCTCGTACTCGCCGCCCTCAACCTCCGTCCCGCGATCACCAGCCTGGGCGCGCTGATGAAGGAGGTGAAGGCCGGCTTCGGGATGAGCGGCGCCCTCGCCGGGCTGCTCACCTCCGTGCCCACCCTGTGCTTCGCCGTCTTCGGCCTCGCCGCGCCCCGGCTGGCCCGCCGCTGGGGGCCCGCCCCGGTGGTCTGCGCCGGGATGGCGGCGATAGCCGCCGGGCTCGCGCTGCGCCCCTTCGGCGGCGGGATCCCCGCCTTCCTGGCCTTGAGCGCCCTCGCGCTCGCGGGCATCGCCGTGAGCAACGTCCTGATGCCGGTCGTCGTCAAGCGCTGGTTCCCCGACCGTGTCGGGCCCATGACCGGCCTCTACTCCATGGCGCTCTCCGGCGGCGCCGGCGTCGCGGGCGCCGTCACCGTCCCGCTGACCCACGCCATGGGCGGCGGCTGGAAGTACGGCCTCGCCGTCTGGGCCGTCCTCGCCGCCGCGGCGGCCCTGGCCTGGCTGGCGATCAGCGCCCGCGGCCGGGCGGAGCGCGATGCCGCGCCTGCCGCCGGTGCCGTGCGGGAGGACGCCGGCAAGAGCATCACCCGCAGCCCCACGGCCTGGGCGCTGGCCGTCTTCTTCGGCCTCCAGGCCACCGGCGCGTACATCGTCATGGGCTGGCTGCCCGTGATCTTCCGGGACGCCGGGGTCTCCGCCTCCACCGCCGGTGTGCTGGCCGCGACGACGATGGTGGTGGGCGTGCCGATCGCCTTCCTGCTGCCGCGCCTCGCCGCCCGCCTGCCCCACCAGGGCGTCCTGGCCGTCACCCTCGCCGTCTTCGGTCTCGCGGGTTACGCGGGTCTGTGGCTGGCCCCCAAGGAAGGGGCCTGGGCCTGGGTGGTGCTCCT
Source organism: Streptomyces sp. NPDC001407 (assembly GCF_042895325.1). Lineage (NCBI taxonomy): Bacteria > Bacillati > Actinomycetota > Actinomycetes > Kitasatosporales > Streptomycetaceae > Streptomyces > Streptomyces sp. NPDC001407. The sequence continues at coordinate 21,041 of NZ_JBIAWF010000017.1, read as the reverse complement.
CGGCGTCTCCAACAGCGCCTTCCCGCTCGCCCTCACCATGATCGGCATGCGCGCCCGGACCGGCGCGGGCATGGTGCGGCTCTCCGCCTTCGCCCAGAGCATCGGCTATCTCATCTCCATCCCCGGCCCGCTGCTCGTGGGCTGGCTCAACGGGGCCACCGGTGGCTGGAACTGGCCGATCGCGCTGATGGCTTCGCTGATGGTGCCTCAGATCGTGGCGGGCCTGCTGGCGGGCCGGAACCGCACGGTGGAGGACGAGATCTGACCCGGCCGAAAGCCTCCGGGCGGGGGTGCGACACTGGTGCCATGCAGCAGCCCGTGCTCGACCCGAATCCCAAGAACGGCCAGAAGACGCTTCTCGCCATCCTCGGCGCGATGCTCGCGATCACCGTCGTCATCGCGGTGATCGCGACCCTCGCCTCACCCTGACCCCGAGGTTTCCCGCAGGGGGAGGGTGGGGCTGGCCCCCGTCCCCTAGGGGGGAGAGGTCAGGGGCAAGTGGGTGGTTCACCGGATGGGAGCGGGAGGCCGTTCTCCGTAGGTTCGTAGTACACCGCGAGGCGCGGTGTCCCACGGACCTACGCGGAGGAGACCCCATGTCCGCCGGCACGAAGCACCGGACGCACGGCACCGTGCAGACCAAACTGCCGTGGTGGGGTCTCGTGCTCCCCGCGGCGGCCTTCGTGGCCCTCTTCCTCCTGCTGGCCTCGCCCGCGTCGTCCTCGGAGCCCCGCGGGACGACCGGCGCGGCGGGCTCGGTCGCCCGCGTCGTCGACTTCGTCCAGCACACCCTCGGCGGGTAGTCGGCACGTGCCACCGAGGAGGGAACGGCCTCCCAACACCCCGCGCCTCGCCGCTCTTTTCATGCGAAGCTGGAAAACATGAGCGCCGAACCGACCCGCAGGATCGTCCTTCTCCGCCACGCCAAGGCCGACTGGCCCGACGTCGCCGACCACGACCGCCCGCTCGCGGACCGCGGCCGCCAGGACGCCCCGATGGCCGGCCGCCGGCTCGCCTCCGCCGGCATCATCCCCGACCTGGCCCTCTGCTCCACCGCCGCCCGCACCCGCGAGACCTGGAAGCTCGCGGTCCACGAGCTGCCGAAGCGCCCGCGCACGGTCTACGAGGACCGGCTGTACGAGGCGTCGGTCGGCGAGCTCATCGCCGTGATCAACGAGACGCCGGACGATGTGGCGGACCTGCTGCTGGTGGGCCACAACCCCGGCATGCACGGCCTGGCCGACGCGCTCGCGGGGGGCGCGGAGGGTGACGCGCTCGCGCGCCTGAACCGGACGGCGTTCCCGACGGCGTCGATCGCGGTCCTCACGCTCACAGGCTCCTGGAAGTCGGTCGAACACAACGCCTGCCGCCTGACGGCGTTCTGGCCGCCGCATGTGTAGGTAGTGGGCGGGGAGTGTTCCCCAGCCCCGCCCCTTCCCGAAACTGGGGGCAAGCCCCCAGACCCCCGAACCGCGCTCCGCGCGGTGTCCTCAAGCGCCGGACGGGCTGGATTGCACGGAACGTGGGTCAGTTGCCTGCGGGCCTCGTCATCTGCGGGCTGCGCAATCACGAGCCACGGTCCGCACATTTCAGCCCGTCCGGCGTTTGAGGACCAGCGCCGCAGGCGCTGCGCGTCAGCTGACGCACCTGCACCTGGGGGGCCTGGGGCACAGCCCCGGTTCGGGAAGGGGCGGGGTGGGGAACAAAGCCCGCCGCAGGCGCAACGCACCCGCCCCCATCACTCGTGCGTATTCGCCGCCTCAACCTCTTCCCGAGTCACACCCAGCAGATAAAGAACCGTGTCCAAGAACGGCACATTCACCGCCGTATGTGCGGCCTCCCGCACCACCGGCTTCGCATTGAACGCAACCCCCAGCCCCGCCGCGTTCAGCATGTCCAGATCGTTCGCGCCGTCCCCGATCGCCACCGTCTGCGCGAGCGGCACCCCCGCCTCCGCGGCGAAGCGGCGCAGGAGGCGCGCCTTGCCGGCGCGGTCCACGATCTCGCCGGTGACCCGGCCGGTCAGGCGGCCGTCGACGACCTCGAGGGTGTTCGCCGAGGCGAAGTCCAGGCCGAGCCGCTCCCGCAGGTCGTCCGTGACCTGGGTGAACCCGCCGGAGACCACGCCCACCTGATAGCCGAGCCGCTTGAGCGTACGGATCAGGGTGCGGGCGCCGGGAGTGAGGCGGACCTCGGCCCGTACCTTGTCCACCACGGACTCGTCGAGTCCGGCCAGCAGTGCCACCCGGGCGTGCAGCGACTGCTCGAAGTCCAGCTCGCCGCGCATCGCCTGCGCGGTCACCTCCGCGACCTCCGCCTCGCACCCGGCGTGCGCCGCGAACAGCTCGATGACCTCGTCCTGGATCAGCGTCGAGTCCACGTCCATCACGATCAGGCGCTGCGCCCGCCGCTGGAGCCCGGCCGCCACGACCGCCACGTCCACCCCACGTGCCGCGGCCTCCATGGCCAGCGCGGTCCGCAGCGACTCGGTCTCCGCGCCGGAGACGGCGAACTCCACCGCTGTGACGGGGTACTTGGCGAGCCGGAAGATGCGGTCGATGTTGCCGCCGGTGCCGGTGATACGGGCCGCGATCGCGGCCGTCGACTCGGCGGTCAGCGGGTGGCCGAGCACCGTGACGTGGGAACGCCCCGTGCCACGCGGCCTGTTGTCGCCGCGGCCGGAGATGATCTCCGCCTGGAGGTGCAGCGAATCCGCCCAACTGTGCACCGTCGCCCGCAGTTCGCCCTCCATCGGCCCCCCGCCCGAGGGGGCGGTGACCAGCGCGCAGAGGGTGATGCGGCCCCGGGTGACGACCTGCTCGATGTCGACGACGTCGACGGCGAACGCGGCGAGCGTGTCGAAGAGTCCGGCGGTGATGCCCGGCCGGTCCTTCCCGAAGATCTTGACAAGGAGGGTGGGATCGTCGTCGCCGGTGACGGCGGTGGCAGGCGAGGTCTGCGATGCGCTCATGGTGTTCCCACCGTATCCGGCCCCGAAGAAGATCCGTACACCTGTCCCGCCGACCGGACGGCGAAGAACGGGGCTACGGCGCGTTAACGCTGTTTGTCCGGCGGCCCCGGAGGAGCGCCGGGCGGCCGCCCCGGAGGCGGCGGACCCTCCTCGGGGCCGGGCGCACCGTAGCCGTACCCCCGGCGGGGGCGTGGCCGAGGCGGTGGCTTGGGCATCGCCGGCTGCGTCGGCGCCGTGTAGGGGTTGTCGGCGGACGGCCCGGGGTGGGGGTGTCCCACGTCGCGCTTGTACGGATTCGTCTCGTCCCGCGCGGGCCGGTGGGCCGGCGAGGGGTTGTAAGGACCCGGCAGATAGGCCAGGTCAGGGTATGTACGAGCGCCCGCGCGCCCGCCGCCGGGCCGCACCGCGCGCCGGCCCGCCGCCCCCACCGCGCAGGCCAGCAGCCCCCCGGCCGCCCCCGCGACCGTGCCCCACAGCGCGCCCAGGCCCAGGGCCATCGGGACGTCGCCCGTCAGCTCCAGGCCCGCCCCCACGGCGTCGAAGCCCAGGACCGACAGGCCGGCGTCCGCCTTGACGCGGGTCGCCAGCACCAGCAGCGGCAGCGCGAGCGCGGTCGCCACCCCCAGTGACACCGCGCAACGCCCCGCGAAGGCCAGGAGCCCCAGCTCGCCCCGGGGCGTACGGACCGCGGTGAGCACCCCCGCCGCGAGGATCAGCAGCGCGCAGCCGAATCCCAGCAGCCACACCCGGCTGTCGAGCTCCGCGAGCCGCCCCAGGGTCACCGGCTCGTCGGTCCTGGCGCTGAGCAGGTCGTCCAGCGGCGAGGGCAGCACCTGGACCAGCGCACCGGTGGCCGTACCCCGCCAGGAGACCAGGAGCCCCAGCGGCACCCCGAGCCACACCCCGTTCGGCGTCCCGAGCAGTGCCGCGCCCAGCACCCGCTGGGCGTGGGCGTCGACCGCCGCCGCGTACAGCGCGGCCGCCAGCCCCGCGCCGACCGCGAGGACCAGCACCGAGCACAGCGCCGAGACCGCCGGGCGCACCCCCCGGTGCAGCACCTCCCAGCCGCGCGGCAGGGGTGCGCGCCGGGCGGCCAGCACGGTGATCAGCAGGACGGCGAGCACCCAGACCGCCCCGCCGAGCAGCGAGGGGCCGGTCCGCACGGAGAAGCCCACCGATGCCTTGGCCCGCGCCAGCCCGGCGAGCCGGTCCGGCAGGCCGCCGCCGATGTTCCCGATGTCCCCGAGCCCCGGGATCACCAGGCCACCGCCGCCGTTCGTGCCGCCGAGGCCGAGAGAGCTCCCGTCGATCGTGACCGTGTCCGAGCCCACCCAGGTCAGCCCGCCGAGCAGCAGCAGGAAGAGCACCGTCACCGTGCCCGCCCGCAGGGCGAGTTCACGCGGCGGCATGATGGCACCGGCGGTGCGCAGCGACCGCGCGAAGACCAGGCCCAGCAGGAGCGCGCCCGTCAGGCTCACGCCCAGTGGCGCGATTTCGATGGCGCTGTGCGCCGCCGCGCCCTTCAGACCGAAGGCTTCGAGATCACCCGAAGGGGTGAGGGAGCCGCCCACCGCGAGCACGACGGCGGCCGCGGTCATCGGGCCCAGCGCGCCCGCGGTATCCGCTCCGAGTAAATGCAGGCCCAGTGCCGCAATTCCCGCCATAGCGAGAAAAGCCCAGCTCACGGCGGCTATTGAGGTAAGAATCAACTCCGCCGCCGAGATGGGGCCGAGCCTGTGCCCACGCCTTTTGCCGATCATCACGGACCCCCCCGATCCCACCGTGCTGCCCGTATACGCATGATCCGTACGTATCCGTGGCGGTAACCACTCTCAGGGTGTGTTTCGGGTCCGTCAACGGCGCTCGTTACAGGGTTGCGCCCGTCCCCGACTTTTGGTTCGGGGACTGTGCCTGAAATAGTTCCTCCCGATGTTCGCCATCCCTAGACTCCCTGTGCAGGGGGCTCATCGGGGGACAAGTAGTGGGGCATGGAGTGCCGGAACTCGTACTGGAATTGAATGGACAGACCTGGACGCTCGATCCGTCCAGGTCGTACACCTTGGGGCGTGATCCGCAGGGTGACATGGTGTTGCAGGACGCTCGCGTCTCATGGCGGCACGCCACCGTGCGGTGGGGTGGGCGTGGCTGGGTCATCGAGGACCACGGCAGCACCAACGGCACATATGTGCAGGGGCAGCGGATCCACCAGATGGAAATCGGCCCCGGTTCGACCGTGCACCTGGGCAACGCGACGGACGGCCCACGGCTGAATCTCGCCGCCGCCGGTGCCGGTGCCGGGGTCGGAGCTCCCGCCGCGGATCTCTACAGCGCGCAGACCGCGATGGCCGCCCCGCAGGCTCCGGCGCACCACCAGCCGCCGCAGCACCAGCAGCCCGGGGCCGGCTGGCAGCAGCCTCAGCCTCCCTATCAGCAGCAGGGGCAGGACGCCTGGCAGCAGCACCAGCAGGCGCAGCACCAGCAGCAGCCGCAGGCGTACGTCCCGCAGCAGGCGCCGGAGCCCGCGCAGCAGCCTCCGGCGCACGGGGGCACCCCGCCGCAGGGCGGCGGCACCCCGCCGGTCTACGGCGACCGCAGCCCGACCAGCTTCCACCAGATGGCCGTCGGCCGCGGCGTGATGCGCATCGGCCGTGCCCTGGAGAACGAGCTGGTCGTCTCCGACCTCCAGGTCTCCCGGCACCACGCCGAGTTCCGGGCCACCGGCGACGGCCGCTTCGAGATCGTCGACCTCGGCAGCCACAACGGCACCTATGTCAACGGTCAGCCGGTCAGCCGGCAGCTCATCGGCCCCCACGACATCGTCGGTGTCGGTCACTCCACCTTCCGCCTGGTCGGCGACCGGCTGGAGGAGTTCGTCGACACGGGCGACGTCTCCTTCTCGGCCCGCCACCTCACGGTCACGGTCGACGGCGGCAAGCAGATCCTCAAGGACGTCTCCTTCGGCGTGCCCGAGAAGTCCCTGATCGCCGTCATCGGCCCGTCCGGCTCCGGCAAGTCCACCCTGCTCAAGGCGCTCACCGGCTACCGCCCGGCCAACGAGGGCGACGTCCTCTACGACAACCGCAACCTCTACAAGCAGTTCGCCGAGCTGCGCCAGCGCATCGGTCTGGTCCCGCAGGACGACATCCTGCACAAGGAACTCACCGTCCGTAAGGCGCTGCGCTACGCCGCCAAGCTCCGCTTCCCCGGCGACACCGCGGCCTCCGAGCGCGAGGCCCGGATAGGCGAGGTGCTGACCGAGCTCAAGCTCGACATCCACGCGGAGAAGAAGGTCACCTCCCTCTCCGGCGGTCAGCGCAAGCGCGTCTCCGTCGCCCTGGAGCTGCTCACCAAGCCGTCGCTGATCTTCCTGGACGAGCCGACCTCCGGCCTCGACCCGGGCATGGACCGCGATGTGATGCAGCTGCTCCGCGGCCTCGCCGACGACGGCCGCACCGTCCTGGTGGTCACCCACTCCGTCGCCGAGCTCGCGATCTGCGACAAGCTGCTGGTCATGGCCCCCGGCGGCTCCGTCGCCTACTTCGGGCCGCCCGAGGAGGCGCTCAACTTCTTCGGCTACGACACATGGGCGGACGTCTTCTCCGCCTTCGAGAACTACCGCGACTACGACTGGTCGGGCCGCTGGCGCGGCTCGCAGCACTACCAGATGTACGCCGCGGACATCGACGCCGTCGCCCCGCAGTCCGTACACGTCCAGCCGCAGATGGTCCGCCCGCCCAAGCCGCAGAGCTGGGGCTCGCAGCTGTGGACCCTGATGCGCCGCTATGTCTCGGTCATCGCCTCGGACCGCGGCTTCCTGGGCCTGATGCTGGTGCTGCCCGCGGTGCTCGGCGGGGTGAGCTGTGTGATCCCCTCCGACTACGGCCTCGCGTCCCCGGAGAAGGGCCACTTCAACCAGGACGCCGGCACGATCATCCTGATCCTCGCGGTCGGCATGTGCTTCTCCGGCGCCGCCAACTCCGTCCGAGAGCTGATCAAGGAACGGGTCATCTACGAACGGGAACGCGCCGTCGGCCTGTCCCGCTCCGCGTATCTGATGTCCAAGGTCGTCGTGCTCGGCGCGATCACCGCGGTGCAGGCCGTCCTCATCTGCGCCATCGGCTTCTCGGTCCGCAAGCTGCCCGAGCAGGGCCTGATCCTCAAGTCCCTGCCCGCCGTCGAGCTCTGCCTCGTGATCATCGCGCTCGGCTTCACCTGCATGATGATCGGCCTCGTGATCTCCTCCCTGGTGAAGACCAGCGAGAAGACCATGCCGCTGCTGGTGATGTTCGCGATCGTCCAGGTCGTCTTCACCGGCATCATGTTCAAGATCTACGACTCGCCGGGCATCGAGCAGTTCGCCTGGCTGATGCCGGCCCGCTGGGCCATCGGCGGCCTCGCGGCCACGCTGGACCTGTCACACATCATGGCGCCGATGGACAAGAACGACCGCAGCAACGTCGACCCGCTGTGGGCGCACACCGCGAGCCAGTGGGGCATCGACGTGGTCGTCCTGATCGCCCTCGGGGTGCTCTGCGGCTTCGCGGTCCTCCGGCTGCTGCGCCGCCACGAGCCCGAGGTCATGCGCAAGTGACGTGACGCGCAGATACGCCGAAGGGCGGCACCCGGACCGGGTGCCGCCCTTCGGCGTATCTGCTGTCCGTCGAGGCCGCTCAGTAGGCGGAGTTGACGTTGTCCATCGAGCCGTACACCTTGGCCGCGTAGTTGCAGGCGGCGGTGATGTTGGCGACCGGGTCGTAGATGTCCCAGGAGGTGCCCTCGACGTGGTACGCCTTGAAGGTCGGGTCGATCACCTGGAGCAGGCCCTTGGAGGGGATGCCCGCGGCGGCGTTGGAGTCCCAGTTGTTGATGGCCTGGGGGTTGCCCGTCGACTCGCGCATGATGTTGCGCTTGATGCCGTCGTAGCTGCCGGGGATGCCCTTGGCGCGCATGATGTCGAGCGCCTCGTTGATCCAGCCGTCGAGGTTGTTCGCGTAGGTCTTCTTCGCGGGAGCCGGGGCCGGGGCGGCCTCGATCGACTTGCGCTCCTCGGAACGGCTCGCGGCCTCCTTGTCGGCGCGCTCCTTGTCGGCCTTCGCCTTGGCGTCGGCCTCGGCCTTCCGCTTGGCCTCCGCCTCGCTCTTCGCCAGCTTGGCGGCGGTGTCCGACTGCTTGCCGAGCTGCTCCTGCTGGTCCTGCACGCCGAGGGCGGAGGCGCTCCAGGCGACGGGCTTGACCGCGATGGACTGGGTGCCGGCGTCGGCCGAGCCACCGGGGACGGCGGCGAACGCCAGGGCTGCGACACCCGCTGCGGCGACGCCGGCGGCGGAGAGCTTGTGGACCTTCGTCAGACGGCTATAGCCGGAGATGGGGGAGCGCATGCTGAGCTGAACCTCTTCCAATCGCTTGAGTCGCAGTGGCCCGGATCGGCGCGTTGAAATGAGCGCCGCGTCTCGATCGACGGCGCCCTGCGACTGGGCAATTGTTAGCGGCCGCAAAATGCTGTGGCAAAGGTGTGACGTACTACCCGGCTTCGTTGCGGAGGGGCTCGCGCGGGGGTGCCGGAACAGGGCGGAACAGCCCCGGCTACCCGCTTACGGCGGCCTTACACGTCCACTAGCCGAGGTCGTAGGTGATCTGTGTCCTATGCCGGGGCTCACACCGGGGGCGGCTCCGCCTCACCCGGTGTGAGCATCCTGGTGCTTTGCGTATGTGATCGTTTGCTCAGATCTCCACCAGCACCTGGTCCAGGCTCTTGCGGACCAGGTCCGGCACTTCGCAGTCCGTGGCCGGATACCCGACCGGGATCACCGCAAACGCCTTCTCGTTCACCGGCCGCCTAAGCACCTCGGACAGGAACCGCATCGGGCTGGGCGTGTGCACCAGGGCCGCGAGACCCGACAGGTGCAGCGCCGACAGCAGCATCCCGACGGCGATGCCCACCGACTCGTCCACGTAGTAGTGCTTGCGCTTGTCGCCGCCCTCACCCAGCCAGTACCGCTGCTGGAAGACGACGATCAGGGCGGGCGCGTCCGTCAGATGCGGCTTGACCTCGTCCGTGCCCAGCGGCCGCAGCGCCGCCAGCCACTCCTCGCCCAGCCGCCCGTCGTAGGAGATCCGTTCCTCCTCCTCGGCGGCCGCGCGGATCCGCCGCCGCACCTCGGGGTCCTTCACCAGGACGAACGTCCACGGCTGCTGGTGCGCCCCGGAGGGCGCGGTGGCCGCGCACGCGATCGCGTCCCTGACCACCTGCTCCGGCACCGGGTCCGGGGAGAACTGCCGTACGGTCCTGCGCCCGTCCATCCGCTCGCGCAGCTCGGCGGCGCGGGCCAGGGACTCGGCGGCGGGCATCCGCTCGGGGCGGTAGGGCACCGGCCGGTAGGGATCGCCGTGGGTCGGTGTCCACTGTGTCGTTGGTATAGACATGTTCCGAGTCTGGTCCGCGGCGGCCGTCCGTGAGGGGCACATCGCGGAACTCGTCCGCCCGGGGGCCGGGGCGGGGCGGCTCAGGACCTCCGACCTAGGCCGCCGGTCCGGGGCCCGGGCCTCCGACGGCCCGATACGCCCTCCCACCCACCTCGGTACCGTGACCACATGACCACCGGCCCACGCTCCGGCCTCACCGCCGTGAGCACCGCGCTCCTCGCCATGAGCAGACACCTCCAGGTGCACGACGTCCTCAAGACGATCGTCGTCTCCGCACGCGAACTCCTGGACGCCGAATACGCCGCGCTCGGCGTACCGGACGACCACGGCGGCTTCGCGCAGTTCGTCGTCGACGGCGTCAGTGAGGAGCAGTGGAAGGCCATCGGCCCGCTGCCCCGGCAGCACGGCATCCTCGCCTCGATGCTCCACGACGCCACCCCGCAGCGCCTCGGCGACGTCCGCGAGGACCCCCGCTTCGAGGGCTGGCCCGAGGCCCACCCCGACATGAGCGACTTCATCGGCATGCCCGTCGCCGACGGCGAGGAGATCCTCGGCGCCCTCTTCCTCGCCAACAAGAGATGCCCCAAGCCGGCCGGCGGCTGTGCCTTCACCAGTGAGGACGAGGAGCTCCTCGGCGTCCTCGCCCAGCACGCCGCCATAGCCCTCACCAACGCCCGCCTCTACGAACGCAGCCGCGAGCTCACCATCGCCGGGGAGCGCGCCCGCCTCGCCCACGAGCTGCACGACGCCGTGGCCCAGAAGCTCTTCTCCCTGCGCCTGACCGCCCAGGCCGCCACCGCGCTCGTCGACCGCGACCCCGCACGGGCCAAGGACGAGCTCCACGAGGTGGCCCGGCTCGCCGCCGAGGCCGCCGACGAGCTGCGCTCCGCCGTGGTGGAGCTGCGCCCCGCCGGCCTCGACGAGGACGGCCTCGTCGCCACCCTGCGCACCCAGATCCAGGTCCTGGACCGGGCCCACACCGCCCGCGTCACCTTCGCCTCCCACGGCGTACGGGCCCTGCCTGCCGCCCAGGAGGAGGCGCTGCTGCGCGTCGCCCAGGAGGCCCTGCACAACGCCCTGCGGCACTCCGGCGCCGAGCACGTGGACGTCACCCTCACGCGCGTGGGCCAGGGCGCCGGGCTGTGCGTCACCGACGACGGCTGCGGCTTCGAGCCCGGCACCGTCCGCCGGGCGGGCCGCCACCTCGGACTCGTCTCCATGCGGGACCGGGCGGCCGGTGTCGGCGGCAGTCTGACCGTTACCTCGGCGCCCGGGAAGGGCACCGCGATCGAGATGGAGGTGCCAGGTGGCTGAGGAACCGCTCCGGATCCGGGTGCTGCTGGTCGACGACCACCAGGTGGTCCGCCGGGGCCTGCGGACGTTCCTGGAGGTCCAGGACGACATCGAGGTGGTCGGGGAGGCCGCCGACGGTGCCGAGGGCGTCGAGCGGGCCGAGGAGCTGCGCCCCGACGTCGTCCTCATGGACGTGAAGATGCCCGGCACCGACGGCATCGAGGCGCTCCGCAGGCTCCGGGAGCTCGACAACCCCGCCCGGGTGCTGATCGTCACCAGCTTCACCGAGCAGCGCACCGTGATCCCCGCCCTGCGGGCCGGTGCGGCGGGCTACGTCTACAAGGACGTGGACCCCGACGCCCTCGCCGGCGCGATCAGGTCCGTGCACGCCGGGCACGTCCTGCTCCAGCCCGAGGTGGCGGGCGCCCTGCTGTCCCAGGAGGAGGCGGGCAACGGCCAGGGGAGGGGCAACGCGCTCACCGAGCGCGAGCGGGAGGTGCTCGCCCTGATCGCCGACGGCCGGTCCAACCGGGAGATCGCCCGCGCCCTCGTCCTGTCGGAGAAGACTGTCAAGACCCACGTGTCGAACATCCTGATGAAGCTGGACCTCGCCGACCGCACCCAGGCGGCCCTGTGGGCGGTCCGACATGGCATCGGAGCCTGATCGGCGGTAACCGGAACGTCGTCTTCAGATCAGAGATTCATACGGTCGTGTGGTGGTCGACCTGGCCCCGCAACCTGACCGTCCGTGACCCGTTTTCCATGGCGTACCGCGGCGGCTGGCCGTGGCAACGCTCCAGGAAGGTCATCAGAAGAGTGAAGAACATGAAGAAGGCCGCTGCTGTCACCATCGCCGTCGGCGGTCTCGCGCTCGTGGGCGCGGGTGCGGCCTCCGCCCACCAGGCCGAGGGTGAGGCCAAGAACTCGCCCGGTGTCGTCTCGGGCAACGTCCTCCAGGTGCCGGTCGAGGTCGCCACGAACCTGTGCGGCAACACCATCAACGTGGTGGGTGTGATGAACCCGGCGGCCGGGAACCTCTGCGTCAACAAGTAGTGGACGCGCCGTCTGCCCGGCTCCGCGTAAGCGGGGCCCGGGCAGACGGGGGTGATCACTCGTCCGAATGAGGGCAAACGCCGCCGATGGCCGTGCCGTCGGCGGTGCGCTGGCGTTCATATCTACGCGACCCCGCGGCTGGGGTCGTCAAGGACATCAGCAGAAGGAAGACCCTCTATGAACAGTGCCAAGAAGGCCGCCCTCGTCCTGGCCGCGGCAGGCATGGCGCTCGGCGCCTCCGTCGGCGCCGCGGGCGCCCATGACTTCGACGGCTCCTTCGCCGACGGCGTCGCCAAGGGTTCGCCCGGCATCGTCTCCGGCAACGTCATCCAGATCCCGGTGCAGGTGCCGCTCAACGTCTGCGGCAACTCCATCGACATCCTGCTCGCGATCCTGAACCCGACGTTCGGCAACACCTGCGTCAACTCCTGATCCGAGGCGCGCCGACTCAGGGCTTGGACAAGGCCCCGCGATCCCCGCGGGGCCTTTCCGCTGTGCCCGGGGCCTAGGCCCGCTGTTCGACCATCGCGTTGTACGCCGCCACCTGGGCCCGGCGGGCGACCCGTTCCACCGGCCGCAGCGCCTGCGCCCGTGCCGTCATCTCGGAGGCGCTGACCGCGCCGCCGTGCTCGCGGCCCCCGCCGTCGCCCGGCTCGTACGCGATCGCGATCAGCGCACCCACCCGCTGCGCCAGCTCCAGCACCCGCACCGCACGCGGCGGATAACCCGGGGCGAGCACCTCGCGGCCCCGCTCGGCCCGCGCGCGGTACGCCTCCAGCGCCGCCTGGGCCACCGGGCCGGAGCCCGCCACGTCCAGCCGGGTGAGCAACTCGGTCGCGTCGCGCAGCGCCTCCGCCAGCTCCCGCTCGGCCTCGCCGAGCGAGGGCACGTCCGCGGGCGGCGCCTCACGCACGGGCAGGCAGTGCCACACCACCTCCACGTGCACATCGCCGGCCGGGCCCGCCTCGTGGACCTCCGGCACCAGGCCCAGGGCGGTGCCGCAGGCGAGCACGGCCTCCTCGGCCTCCAGGGCCCGCGCGTTGAACTCCGGCGGCCCGCTGAGCCCCAGCGGATGGCCGGGCACCGGCAGCGCGAGGCGCAGCCCCGTCGCCCCGAGCGCGCGGAGCCGGCCGAGGGCCAGGGTCAGACCGACCGGGCCGGGCTCCCCGGGCAGTCCTGTGACGCGGTGCACGGCGTCGTCACCCGTGATCCTGTGCGCGGCTTCGTCGGGAGAGGTGAATCCGGCAATGAGGGCATTTCCCCACGCAGTGAGCCGTCCTGAGCGGTGTTCGTCGAGCATGGCCCCAGCCTAAGGACCGGCACCGACAACGGGTGGCGTAAGTTCTTCCCTGGGGGCTGTCCCTGGGGGCTTCGCCTTACAGGCGCAAGCGACGACGACACTGCAATGGGAGACAACGCGCTCATGAGCGAAGTGCTGGAACTGGTGGACGTATCCGTGGTCCGCGAGGGCCGGGCTCTGGTGGACCAGGTCTCCTGGTCGGTCAAGGAAGGGGAGCGCTGGGTCATCCTCGGCCCCAACGGCGCCGGCAAGACCACCCTCCTCAATGTCGCCTCCAGCTATCTCTTCCCCACCACGGGCACCGTCAAGGTCCTGGGGGAGAAGCTCGGCGCGGTCGACGTCTTCGAGCTCCGCCCCCGCATCGGCGTGGCCGGCATCGCCCTCGCCGACAAGCTGCCGCGCAGCCAGACCGTCCTGCAGACGGTCCTCACCGCCGCGTACGGCATGACGGCCACCTGGCAGGAGGACTACGAGGAGGTCGACGAGCAGCGCGCCCGCGCCTTCCTCGACGTCCTCGGCATGACCGAGTTCCTGGACCGGAAGTTCGGCACCCTCTCCGAGGGCGAGCGCAAGCGCACCCTCATCGCCCGCGCGATGATGACCGACCCCGAGCTGCTGCTCCTCGACGAGCCCGCCGCGGGCCTCGACCTGGGTGGCCGCGAGGACCTCGTGCGCCGCCTCGGCCGCCTCGCCCGCGACCCCCTCGCGCCCTCGATGCTCATGGTCACCCACCACGTCGAGGAGATCCCCCCGGGCTTTACCCACGTCCTGATGATCCGTCAGGGCAAGGTGCTCGCCGCGGGCCCCGTCGAGCTCGAGCTCACCTCCCGCAACCTCTCCCACTGCTTCGGCCTCCCGCTGGTCGTCGAGCGCCAGGGACAGCGCTGGACGGCCCAGGGCCTGCCCCTCTCCTGACCCCCCGCCGCACCGCGCGCCCGTCCCCGCGCACTGTCCGGCGGCCGCCGCCACGCCTACCATGAACACGTGGACACATGGGTGTGGTGGCTGGTCGCCGCCGTCGGACTGGGCATTCCGCTCGTCGTCACCGCGATGCCCGAGTTCGGCATGCTCGCCGTCGGAGCCGTGGCCGCCGCCGTCACCGACCGCCTCGGGGGCGGCGCCGTCAGCCAGTTCATCGTCTTCGCCGTCGTCTCGGTCGCCCTCATCGCCGTCGTCCGCCCGATCGCCAACCGCCACCGCTCCCAGCGCCCCGCCCTGGAGACCGGTGTCGACGCCCTGAAGGGCCGGCAGGCGATCGTCCTGGAGCGGGTCGACGGCAACGGCGGCCGCATCAAGCTCGCCGGCGAGATCTGGTCCGCGCGCTCCTACGACGCCGAGCGCAGCTACGAGACGGGCCAGCAGGTGGACGTCGTCGAGATCGACGGCGCGACGGCCCTCGTGCTGTGACCGCCGCCGACCGCCCCCGCACCACGACGGGGCACGCCCGGAAACGAGCCGCGCACGGCTTGATATGCCCTCATCGCCTGCACGGCGGCGCCGCGTTCTGAAAGACTTCTCCGAAGAGATCAACACCGACAGGCACGGGGAGCCACGATGGAACCGATCATCATCGTCCTGATCATCTTGGTGGTGCTCGTCTTCATCGCCCTCATGAAGACGGTCCAGGTGATCCCACAGGCCAGCGCCGCCATCGTCGAGCGCTTCGGCCGCTACACCCGGACCCTCAACGCCGGCCTGAACATCGTCGTCCCCTTCATCGACTCCATCCGCAACCGCATCGACCTCCGCGAGCAGGTCGTGCCGTTCCCGCCGCAGCCGGTGATCACCCAGGACAACCTCGTCGTCAACATCGACACCGTCATCTACTACCAGGTGACCGACGCGCGCGCCGCGACGTACGAGGTCTCCAGCTTCATCCAGGCCATCGAGCAGCTCACCGTCACCACCCTGCGCAACATCATCGGTGGCATGGACCTGGAGCGGACCCTCACCTCCCGCGAGGAGATCAACGCGGCCCTGCGCGGCGTGCTCGACGAGGCCACCGGCAAGTGGGGCATCCGCGTCAACCGCGTGGAGCTCAAGGCCATCGAGCCGCCCACCTCCATCCAGGACTCGATGGAGAAGCAGATGCGCGCCGACCGTGACAAGCGCGCCGCCATCCTCACCGCCGAGGGCATCCGGCAGTCCCAGATCCTGACCGCCGAGGGCGAGAAGCAGTCCGCGATCCTCCGCGCCGAGGGCGAGGCCAAGGCCGCCGCCCTGCGCGCCGAGGGCGAGGCCCAGGCGATCCGTACGGTCTTCGAGTCCATCCACGCCGGCGACCCCGACGAGAAGCTGCTCTCCTACCAGTACCTCCAGATGCTCCCGAAGATCGCCGAGGGCGACGCCAACAAGCTCTGGATCGTGCCCAGCGAGATCGGCGACGCCCTCAAGGGCCTGAGCGGTGCCGTCGGGAACTTCGGTCCCATGGGCCCCTCGCGCTCCGGCGGCGGCCAGGGCCCCAAGACCACCAAGGAGACCCCGCGCCGGGAGCAGCCGCCCATCGACTGACGCCGTTCACCGCGCGAGTTCCGTGCGGCCCTCGACCGGCGCCGGACCCTTCCTGCATGATCAGTAAGGCCCCTCGACCCCCTCAGGGCGGGGAGGCGACACACTGACCATGAAGGAGATGGCCTTGTCCATCTGGGAAGCACTCGCGATCCTTGCCGCAGGCATCGGCGCGGGCACGATCAACACCATCGTCGGCTCCGGCACCCTCTTCACCTTCCCGGTGCTCCTCGCCGTCGGACTCCCCCCGATCACCGCGAACGTCTCCAACACCCTCGGCCTCGTCAGCGGCAACATCAGTGGCGCCATCGGCTACCGCCGCGAACTGCGCGGCCAGCGCCGCCGCGTCCTCCGCTTCGGCGTCACGGCCCTGACCGGCGGCCTCACCGGCGCGATCCTGCTCCTCGCGCTCCCCTCCAGCGCCTTCGACGCGATCGTGCCCGCCCTCATCGGCCTCGCACTGATCCTCGTCGTCCTCCAGCCCCGGCTCGCCAGGGCACTCGCCCGCCGCCGCGAACGCAACGGCACCACCGACGCCCCCACCGACGGCGGCATCGCCCTCCTCCTCGGCCTCCTGCTGGCCAGCGCCTACGGCGGCTACTTCGGCGCGGCCCAGGGCGTCCTCTACCTCTCCCTGATGGGCCTGCTGCTCCGCGACGACCTCCAGCGCGTCAACGCCCTCAAGAACGTCCTCGCCGTCGTCGTCAACGGCGTCGCCGCGCTCTTCTTCCTCTGCGTCGCCGACTTCGACTGGACTGCCGTGCTGCTCATCGCCGCCGGCTCCACCCTCGGCGGCCAGCTGGGCGCCAGGATCGGGCGCAGCCTGCCGCCCACCGCGCTGCGCGGCGTCATCGTCGTGGTCGGCGTCGTGGCCATCGTGCAGATGCTGCTGAAGCACTGACGAAAGCGGTGGGGGCCGGGGCACAGGCCCCGGCCCCCACCACCGCTCAGGCGGACACCGCCACCTGCCCCGCCAGCCACTCGGGCAGCCCCTCCCGCGCCCCCAGCGCGAGCACGAGCGCGTCCGCCGGAGTCGGCTCGAACGGCGGCGCCAGCAACCGCATCCCCGCTTGCTCCGGCGTACGGTCCGCCTTGCGGTGGTTGTCCTCAGCGCACGCCGCGACCGTGTTCAGCCAGCTGTCCTCGCCCCCGCGCGAGCGCGGCACCACGTGGTCCACCGTCGTCGCCCGCCGGCCGCAGTACGCGCACCGGTGCCTGTCCCGCACCAGCACCCCGCGCCGCGACCACGGAGCCCGTCTTCGGAACGGCACCCTTACGTACCGGCAGAGCCTGATCACCTGAGGCACCGGCACCTCGACCGCCGACGCCCGCACCCGCCGCCCGGGCCTCGCCTGCTCGACCACGGCCTTGCCCTGGAGCACGAGCACCACCGCACGCCGCAGCGACACCGTCGCCAACGGCTCGAAGCTCGCATTGAGCACCAACGTCTCCCGCATCGCACACCTCCCGGCCCGTCCCCGCCCCAGCGGCAAAGATGGCTCAACTGTGCCCCTGGACAGATCGGGGGACAACGTAATTTCGGTGCGGTGAAAGGGAGTTGAAGAGCGGAGGGAGAGCGGGGAAAGAGGGGGGAACGCTCCGGACCCTTCCCCCGTGTGTCACAGGGCCCGGAGCGTACGACAGCGGACGCGGCCGCCCGGCGCGATGCCGGACTCCGGCAGACGGCCGGCGCGCACGCGCGCCCCGCCGCCCCCGCCACTGCGGTGTCCACTGTCCGACGGCCATGCGGAGCCGTCAGCCATGCACCACTGTGCGATCCGGGGCGGCGGGGCGCAACGGATTTTCCGGTCGGCCCCCGCCATGTACGGGCCTCAGCCGGCGGCCGGCTCCTCGTACTCACCGATCAACTGCGCCCGGCCCAGGGTGTGGAAGCGCAGGTTGAAGCCCACGACCGCGGGCGAGGCGTCGGCGTCCGGGCCCAGCTTCTCCTTGTCCACCGCGTAGACCGTGAACACATAGCGGTGCGGACCGTCGCCGGGCGGCGGAGCGGCGCCGCCGAAGTCCCGCGTGCCGTAGTCGTTGCGCACATGGACGGCGCCCTCGGGCAGGCCCTTCAGCTCACCGCTCGCCACCCCGGCGGGCAGCTCCGTCACCGACAGCGGGATGTCGAACAGCACCCAGTGCCAGAAGCCGCTGCCGGTCGGCGCGTCGGGGTCGAAGCACGTCACGGCGAAGCTCTTCGTGCCCTCCGGGAACCCCTCCCAGCGCAGCTGCGGCGAGAGGTTTCCGCCGGAGAGGACCTGGGCGTCGCCCAGCGTCCCACCAGGCGTCAGATCATCGCTCACCACCGTGAACGAGGCCACCGGCGGGTGGAATTCATGGGGGAGCGGCGGTCGCTTCTGCTCGGGCACTTCGGTGCCTCCTTGTACGCGCGGACGATGAGCCGCCAGCCTAACCAGCCACCGCCCGCGCGGGCTGCGACCATACGGAGTGTGCTCCGACAGCTTCTTCACCACCACCGCCGACGACCGGCCGGGCGCGCCCTGCGCGCGCTGACCGCCCTCCTCGCCGCCCTGCCCCTGCTCCTGCTGCCCGCCTGCTCGTCCGGCGGCCACAAGAGCGGGAAGACGACCTCCACCGCGAGCCCGGCGCGCAGCACGCCGGGCTCCGCCGGGTCTCCCGCCTGGGCGAAGGGCATGCGGACGATCACCCCGGACCGGCTGCCCGCCGAGGCCCGCAAGACCCTCGAACTCATCGACAAGGGCGGCCCCTTCCCGTACGACAAGGACGGCACCGTCTTCGGCAACTACGAGAACCGGCTCCCGAAGCAGGCCCGCGGTTACTACCACGAGTACACCGTCCCCACCCCCGGCTCCCGCACCCGCGGCGCGCGCCGCATCATCACCGGGAACCACGCCGAGCGCTTCTACACCGGCGACCACTACGAGACCTTCGAAGCGGTGGTAAAACCATGACCGGCCCGCTGCCCGCACCCGGCCTCACCGGCCTCTTCATCGGCACCGTCCCCCCGGGCCTCTACCGGCTGCCCCCCACCGAGACCGCTTCCCACGTCATCGCGCTCGCCGCCGAGGCCGACTGGCGGACGGCCACCGTGCCGCTGGGCGGAGTGACGGGCAAGGCCGGATTCCTCGACCGCTGCGCGACCGCCCTCGACTTCCCCCAGTGGTTCGGCCGCAACTGGGACGCCCTCGCCGACTGCCTGACGGACCTCTCCTGGTGGCGTGACGAGAGCAAGGCCCGCGGCTACCTCCTCTTCGCGGAGGGCTGGGACGCCTTCCGCGAGGCAGCACCCAAGGACGCCCGCACGGCGGAGGCGGTCCTCGGCGACGCCGTCGACTACTGGGCCGACCGCGAATCCCCCCTGGCTGTCCTGCTCGGCTGACCTCGCGCCCGCCGTACGGAGCCCGTACGGCGGGCAGTGGCCCGGTCAGAACCAGTTGCGCCGGCCGCCGACCTCCGCGAGCCACTGGTGGAGGTAGGCCGCCCAGTCCGTCTGCCCGTACGACGACAGGTCGACGGTGAACGAGCGGTACGTGTCACTGCCCGAGCTGAACAGCCCCGGCTTCTTGTCCATCTCCAGCACCACGTCCATCGCGCGGTCGTCCGCGACGAACGACAGCTCGACCTCCTCCAGGCCGCGGTACTGCGAGGGCACCCGGAACTCGATCTCCTGATAGAACGGCAGCCGCTGCCGCGTCCCGGAGATATGGCCCTGCTCCAGATCCGCGCTCTTGAACGCGAAGCCCAGCCGGCCGAACGCGTCGAGGATCGCCTGCTGAGCGGGGAGCGGATGCACGTGCACCGGGTCCAGGTCACTGGAGTCCACGGCCCGCGCGATCGCCAGATGAGTGGTGACACCGACCCGCATCCCCGTCAGGTGCCGCCCCAGGAAGTTCGTCACCGGCGTCTCCCAGGGCACCTCCAGCCCGAACGGCACCACGTGCACCGCCCCGGCCTGCACCTCGAAGGCGCCGCCCAGCTGCACGCGGGTGAATTCGACGTCCTTCTTGTACTCCTCCTCCCCGCCCTCGACCTCCACCCGGGCCTGGAGTCCCACCGACAGCCCCTGGATCCGCTGCGCGACCGAGCCGCCCTCGATCCGCACCTCGCCCTGGACGACCCCGCCGGGGAGGACGTTCTCCTCGAACAGCACCGTCTCGACCGAAGCGCCCCCGGCCCCCAGACTCGCCAGCAGCTTCTTGAACCCCATGCCCCTCTTCTTCCTCCCCGGACCCGCCCGTGCCACGGGCCCTTCCAGTACGCTCGATCAGCATGATCGCCGCGCCTGACCGTATGCCAATCGCCCGGCACTTCTTCGACCGTCCCGTGCTGGAGGTCGCCCCCGACCTGCTCGGCCGCACCCTCGTCCGGACCAGCCCGGCCGGACCGATCGAGCTCCGCATCACGGAGGTCGAGGCATACGCGGGCCAGGCGGACCCCGGATCGCACGCCTACCGCGGCCGTACCGAGCGGAATGCCGCGATGTTCGGACCCCCGGGTCATGCGTACGTCTATTTCATCTACGGCATGTGGTTCAGCCTCAACCTCGTCTGCGGCCCGGAGGGCACGGCGAGCGGTGTCCTGCTGCGGGCCGGCGAGGTGATCAAAGGTGCGGAGCTCGCCCGCGAGCGGCGCCCGAAGGCAGGGAAGGACCGCGAGCTCGCCCAGGGCCCGGCGCGCCTGGCCACGGCGCTCGACGTCGACCGCGGCCTCAACGGCGTCGACCTCTGCGCGGGCCCCGACGCACCGCTGTCCCTCCTCACGGGCCATCCGATCCACCCCGGCCGACTGCGCAGCGGCCCCCGCACGGGCGTGGGCGGCGAGGGCGCGACACACCCATGGCGCTTCTGGGCGGACGGCGACCCGACGGTCAGTCCCTACCGCGCACATGTGCCGCGCCACCGGGGCAAGAGGGGCGCGTAGGAACGGTGCTTGACTCCGGGCCGCGGAAGACCTAACGTAGCCCGAGCCGCTTGAGACGGACGGCGCCTTGTGCGCGGACCGGTGGGCGGCACAACCACTACTGACGAGGACCACCCCGGATCGGGGTCATATTTCGCTGTGCCGAAATATGGCATCGATCGGCTCGATTAGGAGCCGCACGGGAAAGCCGCTAAAGTAGTGAACACCCCGCCGACGGGGATCGGAAACAAAATTCCAGCCGGGAACGGCACGAAAAAGGATCTGATAGAGTCGGAACACGAAATACCGAAGGGAAGCGCCCGGAGGAAAGCCCGAGAGGGTGAGTACAAAGGAAGCGTCCGTTCCTTGAGAACTCAACAGCGTGCCAAAAGTCAACGCCAGACTATAAAATACCCCGTCCCTGGCCTTCTGGTCGGGACGCGGTTCCTTTGAAAGTCCTGCCGGTCCTTCGGGGCGGGTAGGCAACAACACAGCGAGGACGCTGTGCACGGCTGGGCTTATTCCGCCTGGCTGTGCCGCTCAACGCGAGTGTCACCGGATATCCGGTAAGCATTCACGGAGAGTTTGATCCTGGCTCAGGACGAACGC